>JANLTU010000023.1:0-6593 GCA_031363085.1 Gammaproteobacteria bacterium | reverse complement strand
TGTCCAGTTTGTTTGCGTTTGGCACGGCGAGCGAAGCCGATAAAACGGTGCAGGAATTACAAGGCGGGGGGCATGATCCCCGCCGTAATGGCTTCACGGTGCAAAATGTCGAGCTGACCTTGGGCGGTGCCGTCGACCCCTATCTGGATGCGCAGGCCAACATCGTGTTGCAGATCGATGATGCCGGTAGCACGGCGGTGGAGTTGGAAGAAGCCTACGCGTTGACGCGCGGTCTGCCCGGCGGCGTGCAAGTCAAGGTGGGGCAATTTTTTACCGAGTTCGGGCGGCAAAACCCCACCCATCCGCACACTTGGGCCTTTGTCGATCAGCCGGTGATGCTTAATCGTGTATTCGGCCCGGATGGATTGCGCAGCCAGGGCGCACGCCTGTCGTGGCTGACGCCCACGCCGTGGTACTCAGAGCTCTATCTAGGGGCACAGAATGCCAGTGGCCCAACCACCACCAGCTTCATGTCTGTACTAGGCGAGAAGATTGGGATGGTGCACACGCTGCAAGGTCGCACTACACGCCGCATGTTGTATTTGCTGCGCTGGCTAAACGGCTTCGACGTGGGCGATGCGGTAAGTGTCAACCTTGGGCTCTCTGGTCTGAACGGACCCAACGCCACCGGGAGCGACACTACCACCCGCATCTACGGCGCCGACGCGTATCTCAAATGGACGCCGCTGCAAAACCAGCGCGGCTTTCCGTTTGTGGCATGGCAGTCCGAGCTTATTCAGCGCCGTTACCAAGCGGGCGATGCCGGTAGTGCTGAGCATGAAGCGCTGAACGATTGGGGTGGCTACACGCAAGCCTTATGGGGCTTTCAGCCCGGCTGGGTTGCCGGGCTGCGTTGGGAGCGTGCCGATGGCAACGGCGCTAATCACAGCGACCCGTTGCGTGATGCGCGCCGGCGCGTCGCCACCAACCTGACTTGGTATCCCACCGAATACAGCAAGCTGCGGTTGCAACTGGATCACGACGCCGCCGAGCATCTGGATAAAACCGTCAACGCGCTGTGGTTGCAGGTGGAATACAACCTGGGCAGCCACGCGGCACATACGTTCTGATGCTTTCGTAGCAGCAGCGCCCTCGCCGCGATTGTGTTCCCTCGAACCTGTTTGGAGATTTTCATGAAGAAACTATTGAAGGGTATTTTCAGTTTGATTTTATGTTGCACGCCGTGGCTGTCGCATGCCGCGCTTAATGTCGTGACCAGCACCGAAGACTTGGCTGCGTTGGCACTGGCCATCGGCGGCAGTGCCGTGAACGTGAAAGCGTTGACCCGCGGCACCGCCGATCCGCATTTCGCGCAGGCCAAGCCGAGCATGATCCGCGAGGTCTACCAAGCGGACCTGCTGCTGGTGGTGGGTGCGGAGCTGGAGGTCGGCTGGATGCCGGCGTTATTACAATCCGCGCGCAACGACAAGGTGCAGCCGGGCAATCCGGGGTATCTGGATTTGTCCACAGCGGTGACCTTGCTCGACAAGCCCAGCGGACCGGTGACGCGTGATCTGGGCGACGTGCATGCGGCCGGTAATCCGCATTACTGGCTGGACCCGAACAACGGCGTGCTGATGGCACGGGCCATCACACAGCGCCTAATACAACTGGACAGCGCGCACGCGCAGGACTTTGAGCGCGCGCTGGCAGCGTTCGAGCAGCAGGCGCAGGTCAAAATTGCCGCCTGGAAAACTGCGTTTGCGCCGCTCGCCGGCAAAGCGGTGATGTCGTATCACACCTCGTTTGTGTATCTGGCCAACGCATTTGGTTTTCACATCGCCGCGCAGATCGAGCCCAAGCCCGGTATTTCGCCCAGCGCCGCCTACCTGACGCAGCTCATTGCACGCATCAAGGAACAACACATCGGCGTGCTGATTATGGAGCCGTACTACGAGCGGCGTTCGGCCGCCTACCTGAGCGAACAGGCCGGTGTGCGCGTCGCGGTGTTGCCGCAATCGGTGGGCGCCACGGAGCAGATCAAGACTTATTTCGATCTGTTCGACGGCATCCTGCTGGCATTCAAACAGGCGGGGATACTGTAATGGACGCTTGGCTGATTTTATTACCGGCATTCGCGCTGTGTGCACTGATGATCGCGACCCACACTTACCTCGGCCTGCACGTGTTGGCGCGCGGCATTATCTTCGTCGACCTGGCGCTGGCACAGGTGGCGGCACTGGGCGTGAGCGTCGCGTTCATGCTGGGCTGGGACGTGCACGGCGCGCAGGCGCAGTTGGTCGCCTTGGGCGCCACCTTGCTGGCGGCCGTGGTGCTGGCAAAGTTGCGCGCGATCCCCGACAAGACCGCGCGTGAAGTCATCATTGGCTGCATGTACGTGGTGGCAACGGCGGTGGCGATTGTGATTTTGAGCCGCTCCAGTCAGGGCATGGAAGAACTGAAGTCGATGTTCAGCGGCAACATCCTGTGGGTGCGTTGGAAAGAAGTCGGCTTGCTGGCGCTGGTCTACGCGGTGTTGACATTATTACACGCGGTGTATTTTCGCCGCTTCAAGGCATTGTCGTTTAGTGATGAAACCACCGAGCGCAAGAGCGGCTTTCGCTGGGAGCTGCTGTTCTTTGTGTCGTTTGCGGTGGTGATCACGCTGGCAGTCAATCTGGCCGGGGTGTTGATGGTGTTCGCGTTCCTCATCATTCCCGCATTCACGGCGTCCTTGCTGGTGACATCCTTCGGCGCACGCCTGGCCTTGGGCGGTGCGCTGGCGATGGGCGGCAGTGTGGTGGGACTATGGCTGTCGTTCGCGCAAGACCTGCCGGCGGGACCGCTCATCGTCGCCGTGTTGGGCGGTCTGCCGCTCGTGGCAGGCGTCGTGTTGTGGTTGCGACGTGTGGCGCGCGCTCGCAATAACTTGCCCAGGTTGGCAAGCACCTGCGCGCAGCGGGCGGAGCCTTCGAGGTTTTCCGATACCTCAGGCCAGTGAGCACGCCGCACAGCGATGTAAAAGTCACATTGCGCAAACAGTTACGGCAGCTATACTCAAATGACACCGTCGTTCAAGCCGTCAGCGGTGCTATTCATCGGTAAATCCATGCGAGGGTTTTTAAATGAGTCAAGGTACCGTGAAGTGGTTTAATGAAGCGAAGGGTTTTGGTTTTATTCAGCCTCAGGACGGCAGCGAGGACGTGTTTGTGCATTTCTCCGCGATCAAAGGCGAAGGATTTAAAACCCTGGCCGAAGGCCAGGCGGTTGAGTTCAAAGTCGAACGTGGCCCGAAGGGATTGAACGCCACGGAAGTCACTACCTCTGCCTAAGCCGAGGTAGTGGTTATAGTTTTAAATACCAACTTGACCCCGCTTAATCGCGGGGTCTTTTATTTTGACTGCGGAGTTTTTAAGCGTTCGTCATAGAAGGATGAGGTTGACAGGTTGATCGCATGCACATTAGCAAATTCGTTTATGTCACTCTTGGGTTGTTCTGGTTGGTCGTCGCCTACGCGGCGGATTTTGACAGCGCGCAGCGCGCCTACGACAGCGGCGAATACGCACGTGCGATTACCGAATGGACCACGCTGGCGCACGGCGGCGATGCACGCGCGCAAAACGCGTTGGGCGACATGCATCGCCAGGGCAAGGGAGTCGAGCGCAACTTCACGCGCGCGCGTGAGTGGTACGAGCAAAGCGCGGCGCGCGGCAACGCCGAAGCCATCTACAACCTCGCGCGCTTGTATCGCAGCGGTCAGGGTGTGGAAAAGAATTTAGAGCGCGCCGCGCAACTGTTACGTCAGTCGGCGGAAAAGCAATTTGCGCCGGCTCAATTCAGCTTGGCGGTGATGTACGAAAACGGCTGGGGCGTGCAACGCGATGCGAAACAGGCACGCCTCTGGTTGCAGAGCGCAGCCGACAACGGCGAGGTGGCGGCGCAGCGGCGGCTGGCCGAATTGAATCAAGCGGGCACGGCGGCCGCTCCGGCCGCGCAGAGCGGCGATCCCGCCGAGGCCCTGCGCAGCGTTGCGCGTGAAGGCCGCGCCGAGCTTGTCGCCACGCTGTTGAGTCAGGGCGTTGCACCCGACGCAGCCGATGCCTATGGCAACACCGCGCTGCTGGAAGCGTCCCGCAAAGGGTTTGCGGCTATCGTCAAACAACTGCTGGATGCCGGTGCGCGCGCACCGCAGGCGAACAAACAAAGCGAGACCGCGCTCGCATTGGCCGCCGCCGGCGGGCATCTGGAAACCCTGCGCCTGTTGTTGACGGCAGGCGTACAAGTGGATCAAGCCGACGATTTAATGCGCACCGCGCTGATGAGCGCGGCGGGCAAGGGGCAAGCGGCGGCGGTGGAGTTGTTGCTGCAACACAAAGCCAACGTCAACGCACAAGACAAGAAGGGCTGGAGCGCGTTACTGCATGCGATGCAGCAGTCGAATCTGGCGGCGCTACAGGCGCTGCTGCGCGGTGGCCCCGATGTTAACGCGCGCGATGCGGAAGGCATTGCGCCGCTGATGCACGCGGTTCTTGCACGGCGTGCCGATGTGCTGCGCCTGTTGGTGGCGGTGTCGTCGCTGCAATTCGATGCTGCAGATGCCGCCGGACGGACTTCGTTGCGTCTGGCGGTCGAAGGTAACTACGACGAGGGCGTACGCATTTTGTTAAGCTCTGGCGCCAACCCCAATGCGACGGACAAGTTGGGTTGGAGCGCGGTGATGCTGGCGGCCAAGAACGGCTACGCCGATCTTCTGGAGCAATTGCTCGTGACGCACGCCAACGTCAACCTGCAGAACGACAACGGCGACAGCGCCTTGATGATGGCGGCCGCAGCCGGCTACGCCAATGTCGTCGCGCAATTGTTACGCGCCGGTGCCAGCAAAGAGATGACCAACAAGCAAGGGTGGAGCGCATTGCACTTCGCCGCCGCCAAAGCGCAGCTCGCCGTGGCGCAGACGCTGCTGCAAAGCGGCGCACCGGTCAACGCGCGCAACAAACAGCAAGACAGCGCGTTGCTGCTGGCGGCCGAGCAGGGTGCGTTGCCGGTGGTCAAAGTGCTGGTCGAAAGCGGTGCCGAAGTTGACGCGCGCAATCGGCTCGGCCACAGCGCCTGGAGCGTGGCGCAGCTAGGAAAGTTTACCGATGTCGCGACCTGGCTCGTTGCGCACGGCGCGCACACGCATGCGCTGGCCGAGGCACCGCAGATCAAAGTGGAAGCGGCACCGGCCAGCTCGCTTTACCAGCACTGGACGCCGCTGATGGCTGCGGCTTGGGAAGGGCGCGTGGCCAGCGTCGCCGAGCTGCTGGTCAAAGGTGCCGACGTCAACGTGCAGGAACCCGAAGGCCACAGCGCATTGATGTTTGCGGCCTGGAAAAACCAGGCTGCCGTGCTTGAAAAATTGCTCGCAGCGCAAGCGGCGGTGAATGCGGTCAACAAGCAAGGCGTGAGTGCCCTGATGCTGGTGGCGCGCGAAGGCCACGTCGCCCTCATCGCCCCCTTATTGCAAGCCGGCGCAACCTTGGACGCCAGCGACGCGCAGGGACGCACCGCGTTGCTCTATGCGGTGAGCGAAAAGCGCGGCGAGGCCACGCGCAAATTGCTGGACGCAGGAAGCAACCTCGCAGCACGCACCCACACCGGCGTAACCGCGTTGAGTCTCGCCGTGGAGCTTGGGCAAACCGAGCTTGTGGATGCGCTGCTCAAGCGGGGCGCCGCGTCCGACTGGCGCGATCCGCAAGGGCGCGACTTGCTGTGGCTGGCGGCGCGCTATGGCCACGCTGGCGTGATCGAACTCCTGCTCAATGCGGGCTTGCAATCCAACGCGGTGGGCGCCGACAGCGAAACGCCGCTCATGCTCGCCGCGCGCGCCGGTCGTCTGGACGTGGTCAAACTGCTGGGCGTACGCGTGGATGCCAAGAGCCGTGAGGGCAACACCGCCTTGCATCTGGCCGCCGGCGCCGGCCATGAAAAAGTCGTGGAGTGGCTCCTTGATCACGGCGCCGACGCCAACGCCGAAAACGAACAGTGGACCACGCCGCTGCTGCTCGCCGCCCAAGGCGGCCACGTCGAGGTGGTCAAGGCGCTACTCGGCAAGGGCGCACATCCGGACGTGAAAAACAAAACCGGCGACACACCCTTAAGCGCCGCACGCGCGCGCTCACACACGGCCGTGGTTCAAGCGCTGGAACAATCCGCAGCGGAAAACAAGAGCGGCATCTTCGGGCGTTTTCGCTGAGAGGTCGCTGTAGAAGATTTACTGCACAGCGGTGATTCGGGACCGTACGATGTGTCAGCCTAGACACTCTGCCGACCTACGCCTAGAATCGCTAACGGCACTGGGGAAGGCTCAAGCATCGGCGGCGGGGTTTGATACTGCACAGCAGTCACGTTGGTTCGGTGTTTGCAGCGCCCTAAAACTTCAAAACATAAAACTCTTCCGGCGGCCTAACTGTGCGCCGCAGCGGAAGAATTTTATGCTTTGAAGTTTTAGGGCGCCGAAAACACCGAACCAACGTGACTGCTGTACAGTATCAAACCCCGCTGCCGATGCTTGAGCCTCCCCAGTACCGTTGGTGATTCTAGGCGTGGGCCGGCAGAGTGTCTAGGCTGACACATCGTACGGTCCCGAATCACCGCTGTGCAGTAAATCTTCT
>JANLTU010000016.1:0-13961 GCA_031363085.1 Gammaproteobacteria bacterium | reverse complement strand
GCGGTGTCGATGTTTCTGGCGCCGTTGGCCGCAAGCGCGGCATTACGGATCAGTGTGGAGTAAGGGATCATGAATTTTTTGTTGAGCTTTTCCTCGCCAAAAGCCTTTTATCCGCTCGCTGGTAAATTGCTGCCGTGGTTCGCCGCGCTGGCCATTGTGTTGACCGCGCTTGGCCTGTATTTAGGTTTTTTTGTTGCCCCTTCCGATTACAAACAAGGCGAAAGTTACCGCATTATTTTTGTACACGTGGCCGTCTCGTGGATGTCCATGTTCATTTACGTGGTCATGGCTGGCTGGTCGGCGGTGGGAATGATTTGGAACACCAAGTTGTCAGACATGATGGCGGGTGCGTTGGCGCCTACCGGAGCTTTGTTCTCTTTTATCGCGCTGTGGACCGGTGCATTGTGGGGCAAGCCGACCTGGGGCACGTACTGGATTTGGGACGCGCGAGTGACGTCGGAGTTCATCTTGCTGTTTTTATACATCGGCTACATCGCGCTGCGCTCGGCGATTGACGACCCGCGCCGTGCCGCCCGCGCTAGTGCATTGCTGGCGATTGTCGGCGTGATCAATATTCCAATTATTTATTTCTCGGTGCGCTGGTGGAACACGCTGCATCAAGGCGCATCGGTCAGTCCACAGATGGCACCGAAGATGGCCGAGACCATGTTGTGGGCGATGTTCGTGATGGCTGTGGCATTCTGGATGTATACCATCGCCGTAGTCTTGGCACGTGTGCGCAGTGAGATCTTGGAACGCGAACGCAATACCGCATGGGTTGCCGAGTTGGTGTTGGAGTCGCGCAAATGATCTGGGCAAGTTGGTCAGATTTTTTTGCGATGGGTGGTTATGCTTTTTATGTGTGGGGTTCCTACGCGGTGACCGCCGTATTGATGGTTGCCGAAGTTATTTTAGTAATGCGTCGCCATCGCGAAACACGCGAGCGGCTGGCGCGCACAGTGAGTGTTGACCAAACGAGGGTTACAGGCGATGAAAGCGCGCAATAAACGGTTGATGTTTGTCCTCTTGGGTGTCGCGTTTTTGGGCGTTGCGGCTACGTTAGTGTTCACAGCACTGAGCAAGAATCTCAATGTGTTTTATACGCCCAGCGAAGTGAAAGCCAATCAAGCGCCGCGCGACCGCACGTTTCGCGTGGGTGGTCTGGTGCAAGAAGGCAGCCTCAAGCGTGAGAATGACGGATTGACAGTACACTTTTTGGTCACCGATAAAGCAGAGACCATGGAAGTCACGTATAAAGGCATCCTGCCGGATTTGTTCAAAGAAGGCACCGGCATGATTGCGCAAGGCCGACTTGCCGAAAACGGTGTGTTTACCGCCAGCGAAGTGCTGGCCAAGCATGATGAGACGTACATGCCGCCCGAAGTGGCGGACGCATTAAAGAAAGGCGACAAAGCAAAAGCGGGCGGCACGACGCCACCCAGTCTGGTTACTACTAAATAGAGGATTCCGGCATGATTCCAGAAATCGGTCATTTCGCGCTGATTATCGCGTTATGCATTGCCATAGCGCAGGCGGTGCTGTCGTTGGTGGGTGCCTGGAAAGGCATGCCAACCCTAATAGCGGTGGCACGGCCCGCAGCGCAAGGGCAGTTTGTATTTGTGGCGCTGGCGTTTGCGTGTTTGGCTTGGGCGTTTTTGCACAACGACTTCTCGGTGCAATACGTCGCCACCAATTCCAATTCGCATATGCCGAATATCTACAAAATTGCCGGCATCTGGGGCGGCCACGAGGGCTCGCTGTTGTTGTGGATGTTATTCCTGTCACTGTGGATGGTCGCGGTCAGTGTGTTTAGTCGTAACTTGCCGCTCGACATGGTGGCGCGCGTACTGGGCGTGATGGGTTTCATATCGATCGGTTTCTTGTCATTCATGCTGTTTACCTCCAATCCCTTCGACCGGTTAATCCCGGCAGCCGTCGATGGTCGCGAACTCAACCCGCTGCTACAAGATCCCGGTTTGATTATTCATCCACCGATGTTGTACATGGGTTACGTCGGGTTCTCGGTGGCATTTTCGTTCGCCATCGCGGCCCTGTTGAGTGGCCGGTTAGACTCAGCTTGGGCGCGTTGGTCACGACCGTGGACCATCGTTGCGTGGATGTTTCTCAGCGTTGGCGTGGCGCTCGGTAGCTGGTGGGCCTATTACGAATTGGGCTGGGGTGGCTGGTGGTTTTGGGATCCGGTCGAAAACGCATCGTTCATGCCGTGGCTGGTTGGCACCGCATTGATTCATTCGCTGGCGGTGACCGAAAAGCGCGGGGGCTTCAAAAACTGGACCGTGCTGCTGGCAATCTCGGCGTTCTCGCTCAGTCTGTTGGGCACCTTCCTGGTTCGTTCCGGCGTGCTGACTTCGGTGCATGCATTCGCCACTGATCCAGAACGCGGTGTATTTATTCTGGCGTACCTGACCATCGTCATCGGCACATCGCTAACCTTGTTTGCGTGGCGCGCACCCAAGGTGGGCTTGGGCGGCGCGTTTAACTTGGTGTCGCGTGAAACTTTCATGTTGGCGGGCAATATCATTCTCGCCGTTGCGGCCGGTACGGTGTTGCTCGGCACGCTCTACCCATTACTGCTGGACGGCTTGGGTATGGGGAAAATTTCCGTCGGGCCGCCTTATTTTAATGTCGTGTTCGTGCCCCTGGTGTTCTTTGTCACGTTATTGATTGGTATTGCCCCATATGCGCGCTGGAAAAAAGCAGAGTTGTCGGAGCTTGCGCAACGGTTGCGCATTCCATTCGTTGCGGCGATTGCCTTGGCTGCGCTTATGCCGCTGTGGGTCGGCGAGTGGAAGGTGTTGGCGATGCTCGGGTTCTTCATGGCGTTCTGGGTCATCTTCGCCACTGGGCTCAATGTTTGGGTGCGCGGGAATACCGCCGGCAAGGGGGATGTCGGGGCAGGTTTGCGCACTTTGGGACGCAGCTACTACGCAATGGTGTTTGCGCACTTAGGTGTGGCGGTATGCGTGATTGGCGTAACCATGGTGAAGAACTACGAATCCGAGCAAGACATACGCATGGACGTCGGCGAGACCGTAAATATCAGCGGTTATCAGTTTCGTTTTGACGGCACGACGCAGATCGAGGGGGTAAATTACAATGCGCAGCGCGGCCAGTTTTTGGTTACGCGCAATGACAAAGTGGTGACAACGCTGTTCCCGGAAAAACGCACTTACCTAGTGCAAACCATGCCGATGACCGAAGCCGGAATCGACACCGGACTATTCCGTGACTTGTACGTTTCGTTGGGTGAACCCCTGCCAGGCGGTGCGTGGAGTGTGCGCGTGTATTACAAACCGTTTGTGGATTGGATTTGGGCGGGTGCGTTGTTCATGGCCTTTGGCGGTTTTCTTGCCATCAGTGATCGTCGTTACCGGCTGGTTGCAAAAGTATCGGGTGAAGCAGTATCAGCCAAGCCTCCCGCTTCGCCGTTGGGTGCGACTGGCGTGGTTGCTGAGGTGAAGGGCACATGATGCGTTTTCTGGTTCCGTTGATTCTGTTTGGTGTCTTGGGTGGATTTTTATATGTTGGGTTGCATCTGAATCCGCGCGAAGTGCCGTCGCCGTTCATCAATAAGCCGGCGCCGGATTTCAAGTTGTCGCAGTTGCAGGATTTCCAGGCGACGTTTTCACCTAAGGAAAACCTGGGCAAGGTCTGGATGCTCAATGTGTGGGCGTCGTGGTGCGTGGCCTGCCGCCAGGAGCATCCATTGCTGGTGCAAATGTCTAAACGTGGCGACTTGGCAATTTACGGCTTGAATTACAAAGACAAGCCCGACGATGCCAAGCAGTGGCTCGCGCAATTTGGTAATCCCTATCTATTCAGCTTGGCGGATTTCGACGGACGCGTCGGCATCGACTATGGCGTGTACGGTGTGCCGGAAACGTTTGTCATCGACAAACAGGGTGTGATCCGCCACAAAGTCATCGGTCCGGTGACGCCGACGATTCTCAGCGAGTGCCTGACGCCGTTAACGCAATTGTTGGGCAAGGATGAGTCGGTTGAGGCGCCAGAAATGAAGAAGGTAATGAAGAAATGCGCGTAAATTATTTGCTCGGCAGCGCGGCACTGTGTGCGGTGCTTGTGTTAGTAGCTTTGCCAGGATTCGCCAAAGAGGCCGCTTCGCTGGCGACCGATCCTGTATTGGAAAAACGCGTGGATGCTGTGGCTTCCGAATTGCGTTGTCTGGTGTGCCAGAACCAAACCATCGCCGACTCGCATGCCGAGCTTGCGATTGATCTGAAAAATCAGGTGCGCGACATGCTGGGTTCGGGCAAGAGCAACGAAGAAGTCGTGAATTATATGGTGGAGCGCTACGGTGATTTCGTGCGTTACAAACCGCCGATGAAACCAACGACCTATTTTTTATGGTTCGGTCCTGCGCTACTGATCTTGATCGGGCTGTCGGTATTGTTCATCACCTTGCGTAAGCGCCGTCAGCGCGTGCTCGATGCTGCGCCGTTGACGGTTGAAGACACCAAAAAAATCGATGCCTTGCTGCACGCAGGCAAACAGGAAGCCAAGTCATGACAGTATTTTGGGTAGTGGCGGCGTGTTTGATCATCGCCGCGTTGCTGTTTTTGTTGCCGCCCTTGTTGACGCGCGGCAATACACAGCGCGAAGTCGTACGCGACACGCTGAATGTAGAAATCGCCAAAGACAAAATTGCCGAGCTCGATGCGGATTTACGTACTGGGGTATTAAGTCAAGACCAGTATGATCGCGCGCGTCAGGAGCTGGAGCGCAGTTTGCTGGAAGATGTTGGTGACAGCACCGTGCGCGCGGTTCCGACCACTTCGGCCAATGCAAGCCTGATCTCTGCGGTGCTGGTTGGTATTGCGATCCCCGTTATTACCGTCTCCCTGTATCAACACCTGGGCGGAGGTTTCGCGGCGATCCATCCGGAAACAGCGCAACCCGCAGTAAATACCGAAGCGCATCAAGGGACTATTGAGGCCATGGTGGTGCAACTTAAAGAGCGTTTGGCGAAAAACCCAAGCGACGCTGAAGGGTGGTCGATGTTGGGCCGCTCGTATTATTTTTTAAAGCGCTATAACGACGCAGCGCAGTCTTATGGCAAGGTTGTGGAAATTATCGGTGAAACCGAGCCGGACGTGTTGGCCGACTACGCCGACACCGTGGCGATGGCCAGTGGCCGCAGCATGAAGGGCAAGCCCTATGAGTTGGTGAAGAAAGCCTTGTCGTTGCAGCCCGCTCACGAGAAGTCGTTGTGGCTCGCCGGATCCGCCGCCTACGAAGAAAAAGATTACGCCAGTGCGTTGGGGTATTTTGAAAAACTCATGCAAGTGTTTCCGCCCGGCTCCGAAAATTACGAACAGATGAAGCGCAATATCGGCGAGATTCAAGACCTGATGGCGCAAAGCGGGATGAAAGTGCCGCCGATGGCTGCGGCCGCAGCAGCGCCGGTACGTGCGGCGGCGACAGCAACGGCGGGTAGTACTGCAAAGATCACCGGTACAGTGAAGTTAAATCCAACGCTCATCGCCAAAGCTGCCCCAACCGACACGGTGTTTATTTTTGCGCGTGCAGCGCAGGGGCCACGCATGCCGTTGGCTATTGTGCGCAAACAAGTAAAGGACTTGCCGATCAGCTACACCCTGGATGATTCGTTGGCGATGAACCCGGCGATGAAGCTTTCTAACTTCCAGCAGGTGGTGGTGGGTGCGCGCATTTCCAAAAGCGGTAACGCCATGCCACAGAGCGGCGATCTGCAAGGCCAAAGCGAGACCATCGCATTGGGTGATAGTAAGCCTGTCGATGTTGTTATCAACTCGATTACGCCGTAACGAAAACGCAATAGTCAGGGGGATTTATGTGGGGAATCACGCGTGTGGGATTAGCGGGTGTCGTGTTTGCGCTGGCAAGTTTTCAGTCAGCCTATGCAGGCAACCCCTTCAACGGCAAGGCACCGTACCAACGATTCTGCATAATGTGTCATGGTGAACGCGGCGAAAGCAAGTTGATCGGCGTGCCCAATTTCTCACGTGGCGAAGCTGTAGTTTCAAGCACGGACCCGACGCTGATGAGCGTTATAAAAAACGGCAAAGGTGTCATGCCCGGTTTTCAGGGACAAATTAAAGACGCCGAGATTCTCGATATCATCGCCTATTTGCGGACGATGTACTGATGCTGCGCCGAATCTTCTCGTTGGTGCTGGTAAGTAGTGCCGTGCTGTTCAGTACAGGTTGTTCCGACTCAAAAAATGCACCGCCGGCAACAGCGCCCGTGCCCAGCATTACGCCCGTGGCTGCCGTGCAAGGCTACCATGCTGCAGAAACGTTTAATGTCGGTGAAAATGTTTACGTGCGTTCCCTTGCCACCGATCCGCGTACTAATGCGTTGTGGGTGGGAACTTCGGTGGGCGTGATTGAGGTTGATCTTGCCACGCTCAATATGCGCAATAACTTCACGCGTGACAATGGCATGGCCAACGAGTATGTATTTTCGATTTTCGTCGACAGTCGCGGCGAGAAGTGGTTCGGCACCAACGGCGGGGGCGTGTCGCGTTACGACGGCAGCAAGTGGAAAACCTATTTCCCGATGCACGGGCTGGCCGACTACTGGGTATATTCATTCACCGAGCAACGCGCCGGCACGATGTGGGTAGGCACCTGGGCCGGGCTGAGCGCACTGGATGTCAAAACCGGCGCCTTTAAAACCTACCTCAAAGAGTTGGTGAATGAGTGGGTCTATGGTCTGGCGGTGGATTCCAAAGACCATGTGTGGGTCGGCACCGAAGGCGGTATCAACATGTTCGACGGTCAAACCTGGAAAGCCTGGACGCACGCCGATGGTTTGGGCGCACCCAACGCCGACAATCTGCCGGTGAGTCCCAATACCGGCCTGGGTACGCGTTCGCGTCATGATCTAAGCGTGTTGATGCAGGGCAAACCGACCTACAATCCCAACTATGTTTTCAATTTATTAATGACGCCCGAGGACGTATTGTGGGCGGGAACCTGGGGCGGAGGTGTAGCGCGGTTTGATGGCAACACCTGGACCAATTTCACGACCAAAGACGGTTTGGGCGGCGACATTGTATATAGCGTGGCGCGCGAGCCCAATGGGGTCATGTGGTTCGGTACCAGCGGTGGTTTGACGCGCTACGATGGCAAGACTTGGACCACGCTGCACAAGCAAGACGGCCTGCTCGATGACAACGTGTATTGCATCGCCGCCATGGCCAATGGCGATGTTTGGGCTGGCACGCGTGGTGGTGTCAGTTTGCTCACACGTGCTGCCAGCGCAGCACAATAATCGTTCGCGCAGACGACGAATTTGAATCGGAGGGTGTTGTGAATATTGACGCAAAAGGCATAGCAACTATTGTGATCGTGACGGGTGTTGTGGTTGCGGGAGCGTATACCTTGGGAATGCGCCAAGCGGCGCAAGCGCCGGTAATGAATACGCAGCCGGTCCCCGCGCCGGTAGCCGCCGCGTTACCGCAGCAGCCGGGTGCCTTGCCAGCAAATCATCCGCCCATGCCATTGCAGCTCAACGGCGAGGCAACGGGTGCTGGGTTTACACATTTTCGCGTCGGTAACCGCAACGTTAAAGGCATGCTTGCCGACGGCAATGTTGTGTGGGTGGGAACCTCCGGCGGTGTGGTGCGCTACGATGTCACCAAAGACGACTTTAAAACGTTTGATGTGAGCACCGGTAGCCTGATTTCCAACGGCGTGTTCCATTTGAGCAAGTTGGACAACGACCGCTTGGCGGTGGGTACTTATGGCGGCGGCTTGTCGATTTACTCGATTTCGACCGGCAAGTGGAAAAACTACAACATCCCCAATGGCCTTGCCGATCAATTTGTTTACGATATCGTCCCCGCCAGTAACGGTGATTTATGGATTGCCACTTGGTCAGGTGTGAATCGCGTGCGCGGCGGCAAGCTGGATGACGAAGCCAGTTGGCAAACCTTCACAGTAGAAAATACCAAGGGTGGCTTGCCGAACGATTGGGTGTACGGTGCGAAAGCCGGTAAAAACGGCGAAATGTGGTTTGCAACCGAGGGCGGCTTAGCACGTTTCAAAGACGGCAAATGGGTGCATTGGCAGCACGCGGAAGGTTTAGGCGCCGATTATGAAGTTGTAAAAAATGAAGTTGCTTTTGCGGTTGATCCAGCAAAAGTGTCGCAACACCACGCCAAACAAAAAGCCGAGCAAGGGCTGAGTAATATCCAGGTCGGTTACAACCCAAACTACATCGTATCGTTGGTGATGGACGCGGAGGGCGTGATGTGGTGCGGCACCTGGGGCGGTGGCCTGTCACGCTTCGATGGCAAAACCTGGAAGACCTACACCGTGAAAGACGGTTTGCCGGGCAATCACATCTTCATGCTGAAAATAGACGATAAGGACGGCAAATTATGGATCGGAACCAATCGCGGCTTGGCGCGCTTCAAGCCCGACGGTTCAGGTTTTGATGTCATGAAGCAGGCCGATGGTCTGTTCGGCGACAATGTATTTTCCATGGCACGCGCATCCGACGGCGCACTGTGGTTCGGCAGTTTTGGTGGTGTTGCACGCATTAAAAACAGCAAACTCTAACATTCTGGGATGATCGAGCCCTCATCGAGCAGCAATCGATGAGGGCCTTTTTTTGGATGGAGGTTGCCGGTCATGATATTACGCTTTGCAAAAGCCGTTTGCTTAGGGGTGGTTGTCGTCGCGCTCGCCAGTTGCTCCAAGCAACAGAAAGTCTGGATTCCCGGGTGGTTGGAGACCTCGGCCTTATCCACTGCGCGCGCAGGCGCGGCCGTGGTGACGCACAATGGTGTGCTTTATATGATTGGTGGCGTCGACGGTCACGACTTTTTAAGTAGTACCGAATTCGCACGGGTTCAGTCCGACGGCACACTGACGCCATGGCAGGCGGGCACGCCGTTGCTTGAAGCGCGCGGGTTTGTAGAGGCAGCGGTGCATGACAGTTGGATTTATATCGCTGGTGGCGGTAACGGACCCAATGGCCATAACTTATTGCGCTCGGTCGAACGCGCACGCATTCAGGCTGATGGCACATTGGGCCCGTGGATTGCCGAAACCAATCAAATGACGTTGCCACGCCGCTGTTCAAAAATTGTGGCGACCGCCAAAGGACTCTACAGCTTCGGTGGATTCGGCGGGACCTTGCTGGACAGTGTCGAGCACGCGTTTTTTGCAGCCGACGGAACGCTCGGGCCGTGGCAACTTGAGCCTACAACGTTGACCATGCCGCGCTACGTCGGTGGAGTGAAAGGAATCGGCACGGATGCCTACGCCATCGGTGGCCACGACCAGGCACGCGGTGTGGGCCTAGCCAGTGTCGAATGGGCACGTGCCAATGCCGCAGGGGTGTTCGAGAAGTGGGCGCCGACCAGTGCACTACAAATTGCTCGCTATGGTTTATCGACCGCGACGCACACCAACTTTGTGTATGCCTTAGGTGGAATCACCGGTGCGGAATATGTCGACAGTATCGAGCGCAGCACGCGCGCAGCGAATGGCGAGCTCGGCACGTGGAGTGCCACAACGCCATTGCAGCAACCCTTGGCGAGTTTTAGCACGGTTGTACACCAAGACTGGATGTACGTAATCAGTGGAACAAATCGCGTGGGTTATTCGCGCAGCGTGCAGTATGCAACCTTCAATCCGCAGGGCGATCTTGGCTACTGGGGCAGTAAAGAACAACAACTGGCACACCAAAAAAATCTCGCACAACGCCAAGCGGAAAAAGTCCAGTTACCCAACGCTGGCGTAGTGCGCGAAGTATTGCATACGCAGGCTTATAGCTACGTGTTGGTGGAAGGGCCGTCCGGTAACGTTTGGCTGGCCGGACCGAAAACTGACTTGGCCGTGGGTAGCCGGGTTGGTTACAGCCAAGGTGTAAAGATGACAAACTTTTTCAGCAAGGAGTTGCAACGCAGCTTCCCCGAAGTGCTCTTTATCGGGACGATGAAGCTGGAGTAATAACGCTATCTGCACGCATCGGTGAACCCCGTCATGAGCTGAATTTCTGTATGAAATCGATGCGGGTGTTGACTCCAAGTTTGGTAAAAATATTTCCTGCGTGATGGATAACGGTATTCACGCTGACATTGATCCGGCTGGCAATTTCCGCATATGAACTCCCCGACATGAGCAGATGTGTTGCTACATCGACTTGTCTTTGTGTGAGGCGAAGTTCGTGACAGGTGCGTAAAAATTTTGCCTGCACCGGTTCATGGTAATGACATAAGACAATGATTTGCGGTTCGGCAATCTGGGCATACGGGCCGACCAAATGCGCTCTAAATGTAAATGTCCCCCACGCATTTTTATGCTGCCACGCGGGTATGGCATTGCTCATGTTGCGGTTACCTTTGGCAAGGAGCGCGTCGGTTAACGAGTCGCATAATGCCAAAATCTCACCAGGAATTTTGCCACCTGAAACCTGCTTGAGCGTATCGATGGAGGCGGCAGGGTTTGTAATTAAAAATAGTATTTGTTGCGCATGCGAATCCATGTGGAGCAGCTTCCTTGCGTGATCAAAAATGAGTATTCCTGTTTTTGTGAACGACTCCGATGTTTTCTGGACAGGGTCAGCGTGACCTATGCCGTGAATGAGATAGGGCGCGATACGTCGGAGGGTGTTTTCTTCTTCTGCAGAATAGTGTCGATCTTTACTTGATCGGTGCAGAAAGAGTACGCCCAGTGGCCGATGACCGTCCTTGAGTCCAATGATCAACTCGTGATGATAGTTAAGCGGGCGCAATATTTCGTTGTAAAAACACGTGCGCGTGTAATTCCGGTACATGAAACGTTCCGACGTGGTGACGCCGGGGTTTGTTCGCAGCCAGTCGCTAAGACTCGGTCGTGCTTCTTGATCTTTGTTATCCAAAAATGCGTTCAAATAGGCGTTAGCGTAGTTGACTGAATCAGGATACTCATCGTAGAAGTTCGTGAATTTATAGTGCGCGTTGATCCATAGAAACGTACTCGAATACGCTGGTATGAGCTTGCGGAGTTCCGGCAACAGAATCGGGATCAATTGTTGTCCATCAATCCCAAGAGTGCATAGTTGCCGAATGGCAACAATCTCTTTTTCAATCATGGTGACATCCTTGTCGATTGTGGGTGGGCGCACCAGCTATTCTCGTAGCACTTAAATTATGCGCCGCGCATGTGCAAAGCAATCTAAAAAAACTATAACCATTGATAGTTGTCATGCTCCGCAGAACAGAATAATTTTCGCTGTGAAATTAGGAACATCCGCTAGCTTCAAATTAACTTTGTGCTTGCAGCCTTTTTAGGTAGGTAAATGGGGAGTGGCAAGATGCATCAGCATTTTTTCCGAGTAACAGTGATTATCCTGGTCGCAGTCATATCATTTGCATCCTTGGCGCATGGCGATGAACGCTCAGGCTTCTACGCAGGTGCCGGGCTTGGCAAGGCGAGCAGCACCATGCGTGGTTACCGAATTCCAAATGCGGTAGATATTTACGGGGGGTATGCCTGGGACGGGCTGGGTGCGGAAATCGGTTTTAGCGACATGGACCGATTCAAAGTGCGCGCTGCGAAAGAAAGCTATATGGATGTGAAAATCTGGCACGCCGCACTGCGGGCACGCTATACGTTCAATTCCATGCTATTTCTGGAAGGCGAGTTGGGGCTGGCGCGTTGGGATGCGCGCGCTGTGCTGATTCACCAGCAAATCGGCCGCGAGCATGATTTAAAACCAATGTGGGGCACGGAAGCCGGGTTGCAGTTAGCGAAGCACGTTTCGGTGGGTCTGCGGTGGCAGCATTACGCAAAGGTTGCCGGCACCAGCATCAATGTCGAGCTGGTGAATTTTAGATACGGATTTTAACGGGGCTGAGCATGCGCGACACCATGGTATTGGGTTTTTTGTGTTTGGGCTCGGTCGTGTCTGGATGCAGCAAAGTGTCGTCTGAAGGTCTGCCGACTGCAGAAATATACGCGGAACTGCATGTGGCGCAGATCGACGCGGGTGCCGTACTCGCACAGGCGCGCCTGCGGCAAGGCAGCGACCACGCCAACACCTACGTGGAATTGCAAGGCGGTGACGACTTGATCGCCTCGATCAGACAACCGTTTGGCGACATCTCCATATCCGGGGATTTGTTCGGGCCGTTGCGGGAAGCCACCCGCAGTTATCGCCTGATGACGGGTGGGCCGCAACAGAGTGGGGCGGATTTATTTTTCCCGGATTATTCCAATGTGTATGACGTTACGCTGCCTTTGCCGGACGCCGCACAGCCGGTGTTCATCGGATTGCATCGCGACGGCCAAGTCAGTGCGCCTGATTCACAGGCGGTTCTTCCGCCACCCTTCGAATTGATCACACCTCAAAGCGGCGAAATACACGCGGCGAATTCCGATCTAGCAGTGGCGTGGAGCAGAGCGACGTTGGGCTACGCCATGGTGCTGACGGCGAATTCCAGATGTTCCGATGGTTCAATGAGCGTAACGGTACAAAGCATCACGCAAGACAAGGATACCGGCCGTGCCGCACTTGCTGCCGGCAGTTTGCGCCCTGCCAGCGCCGCTACCTGCAATGTCACCGTCAGCGTAGATCGTTGGCAGAGCGGCACGCTGGATGCTCACTTCGCCGGTGGGCGTATCCGCAGTCATCAAATCCGCAAGGCTGTAATAAGCGTGCCTGCCCAGTAGAGTTTTCGCGTTCACATCAGGGAGCAGTAACAAAAAACCCGGAGGCGCCACACGGGCTGCCTCCGGGTTTATTAGTCTGCTGAAACGTATGTTACTTCTCGTGGCAAGTCAGGCAAAGACCGCTTGAATTGCCGTAGCCCGTGTTTACATTGCCGTTGCTGACGCGCAAGAAGCTGGGGATGAACTGAGATCCTACGCCGTTGGTAGGGATTCCATGCGGGTCATGGCAGGATGCGCATTCAACTTTGGCTCCTTCACCGGTATCATATAAACGTGGTTCGTTGGTATCCGAGTGCCCATTGCCGTTACGGTCGAAAAACTTCAGCTTGCCTATCACCTCGCCAGTGGGCTTGTTAAAGTCAACGCCCGTGCCTGGTCCGAACTGGTCTGGAAACAGAATGCCAATGGGATGGTCGTTGCGTAAGTCGGTGCCGATGACGAACACTCTGAAATCGGGGATATTAGTATCATCGGTGGAGTGGCACTGCGTACATTTACCCGTCGTAGTTATGGTCGGGGCGGGTTCAGCGCTGAAATCGGATCTAGCAAAGTCAGATGCAGGATCCCCTAATTCATAGTGCTGTACCACTATGCCGGCTGCGGCTGCGCCAGGCTGTGGCCAAGTACTTAACCATGCTTTATCTACGACGGTCTCTTGGCTTGAGTTATAGCGCCCCGAGCCAGGCATGTTGATAATCGAGTCATTCGCAATCGTGCCATCATGGCAGGACAGGCAAGTGAGCGAATTTGGACCGGGCTGACCAATTGGTCGATTCAGGGTTCTGAGTTTGTCATAAATCTTGTACTGCCCAGTGTTGATGGTGCGATTCCAGATGGGTGCCTTTAATTTAGTATTTGCTCCATGGGGAGTATGGCAATAAACACAAATTTCACCATAATTATTCTTTACCCCTATCTCAGCAGCTATCATTCCAACCCCAGCCCCGCTCGGAAGACTCTTCCCATCTACCCCCCTAAGATAAGTCATCGCAAAATTATGTCGCGTGTTCGCGATGCTGTTAGTCAATGACGCATTGGTTTTATAAGGTGTTTGCCCGGGAGCAACAATGGGCGTCCACCCATCAGCTAAAGCTGTTCCCGAAGAAAGCATTGCAATTCCGCTTAACACAGTCGTCAGTTTTGTGTTCATCACCGCCCACCCCCGTTTGATTACCGCCTCTGTTTAGCTCTAAAAACCACTGGCCGAATCCTGACCATTGTTTACAACCGAGCAAGTATAACGATGCCGACATTACATAATAAAAAAAAACG
>JANLTU010000083.1:0-4387 GCA_031363085.1 Gammaproteobacteria bacterium | reverse complement strand
AACGTTGAACCAATATGCGCTGATTACCTTCTCCGTCGCAACTTGGCTGGAGTTGTTGCCGGCTGTTCGCGATAAGGCAGAGATGGTCGCAGCGCAAAAAAGTTTCAAGATACGTAAGGCGCAACGCTTGCCGCTGACGCCCGCAATCACCGAACGCGCAGCCGCGTTGATGGAGGCACTGACCTTGAGCAGAAACCGGGTCAGGCCTGCACTATTGCATTAGCGATACCTTCGGTTTATCAAACCATACCTGCGTTTCGAATTCTGGAAATAGCGTGATTGGTTTTCGGTCATCCCCCTGGATTAGTCAACACCATACGCAACACCGCGCCCGGGCCGACGTGGTATTTGCCTTCGTTGAGTTGCGCGACGGTCTCGTTCAACACCTCAATGTGCGCGTCGGAAAAATCCGCGCGCAGTTCGTCGCTTGAATACAGCATGGTCGCGACCGACGGTCCGCCGCTTTTATACTGCAACTGGTTTTTGTTGAAGGCTTCGAGGATCAGCACACCGCCCGGTTTCAGGGTGTGCAACATCGCACGATGCATGCTGGTGCGCACCTCCGGCGCAAAATGTAAATACACGGACACCACGGCATCGAAAGCGGCGACCGGCCAGATCCACTGCGTGAGGTCCACGCACTCGGTGGTGACACGCGTGCCCTTGGCGATGGCCAGTTCGCGTGCCTTGCGCAAACCGGCTGCGGAGTAATCCACCGACAACACGTCGAGACCGCGCTGGGCAAGCCACACGCCGTTGCGCCCTTCGCCGTCACCCACCACCAGCGCTTTCATGCCGGGCTTGAAGCGCTCTGCCTGGGTGCTGAGAAACTGGTTCGGTTCGGTGCCATATGCCCAGCCTTTTTCGGAATACCGCTGTTCCCAAAACTCTTTCATGGTGCGCACCTCGGTTATGAGCGATCACTGAAAATGTGCTGGGTTGATTCTCGGGTATACTTGCCGCCGCGACAATCTGTTGTTATTACCACACCCCCGTTCTGGCCGATGTTAGTGAAGATCTTCTGGAAGAAAAAACCGGCGCACCGTCCCGCGCAACAAAAATCCCGCATCACGCTGTGGCTGTGGCGCATGCTGTTGCTGGGATTTTCCCTGATTGCGCTGGATGCGTTTTACCTCGCACTACGCTTGCCCACATGGGACGACTACGCCAGCGGACCGATTAAAAAATCGAGCTTCATCGCGCGTTACGAAGCCGAGCGCGCCGCCAATAAAGACTGGCCCGCCTTGATGTGGAAACCGGTGCCGTTATCGGTCATCCCCCGGCACCTGATGCGCGCCGTGATCGTCGCGGAAGACAGTCGCTTCTACGCGCATAACGGTTTCGACACCGAAGCGCTCCAGGACGCACTCGAACACGATCTCGCCAAACGACGCTTTGTCTACGGTGGCAGCACCCTGTCGCAACAGACCGTGAAGAATTTGTTTTTCAGCGCGTCACGCAATCCGCTGCGCAAGCTGCACGAGCTGGTGTTCACCTATTCGATGGAGCAGCATCTGAAAAAGCGCCGCATCATCGAAATCTACCTCAACATCGCGGAATTCGGGCGCGGCATTTACGGCGTGGAAGCGGCAGCACAACGCTATTTTCATAAACCGGCGAGTGCCGTGAGCGAAAACGAAGCCATCGAACTTGCAGCAACCTTGCCCGGCCCGGTTAACAATAACCCGGCCGCACGCACACGATTTTTTCTGCGCCACAAACGTACCATCGAACGCCATTACGGAGCGGCTGCGGTCGCACCGGTCAAACCTATCGAACCAAGTGGTCGCGATATTCAAGCGCCGCCGGTCGAGACACAAGCACCCGCAGACAGGATTGAACCGCTACCCGACGAGATCGACGCGCCGCTGGACGAACGACCAGAGCCACCCGACGCACCGGCCCCGATTGAGCCTGTCCCTTAAGCAGCTATACTCAGAGCAACGCCGGGCCGACATCACTTGGCGAGCGGCTTCTCCGTACGGGTCACCCACATGAGCGACACACCTGATTTGTCCCACGTTATCGAACCTGCGGCGATCAACACGCTGGCGCAGTTGCTGCTGGAACGCGTGCGCCGCACACCAACACACGAAGCCTATCGCCAATTCGACACCGCGCTGCAAAGCTGGCGCAGCACCACGTGGATGGAAGCCTTGCATGAAGTCAAGCGCTGGCGCCTGGCATTGCTGAGCGAAACACTCCAGACCGGAGACCGCGTTGGCATCATGCTCGGCAACTGCCGCGAGTGGGTGTTCATGGAACAGGCGGCACTGGGTCTGGGGCTGGTGGTGGTGCCACTGTTCACCAACGACCGGGCCGAAAATGTCGGCTATATTCTGGGCGATGCCGGCGTCAAGGTGTTGTTGATCGGCGGCGCCGAACACCTCGAACTGCTGCGCCCGATTCATCCCCAGCTCGCCTCACTGGCACGCGTATTGATACTGCAATCCGACGTCCATGAGCCTGTGCTTGACAACCTGCGCGCAGTCACAGCGTGGCTGCCGTCCGACGCGCCGGCATTCACGCCGCATGCGGGGCAGCCCGGCGACTTGGCCACCATCGTCTACACTTCCGGCACCACCGGGCGGCCCAAGGGCGTCATGCTCAGTCATCGGAATATTTTGAGCAACGCCTATGCCGGCACGGTTTACACCATCCCGAACGATCTGTTTCTGTCGTTTCTGCCGCTGTCGCACATGCTGGAACGCACGCTGGGTTATTACATTCCGATGATGACCGGCGCGACGGTCGCGTATGCGCGTTCGGTGCCGCAGTTGGGCGAAGATTTAGTCACGATCCGCCCCACTCTCTTGATTTCCGTTCCGCGTATCTACGAACGTGTGTACGCGCGCGTGCAGGAGCAGCTTGCAACCAAGTCCGCGCTGGCCCGCCTGTTGTTTGAGCAAGCGGTGCAAATTGGATGGGAACGGTTTTTGACACAACAAGGGCGTGCCGCGTGGACACCCAAGCTGCTGCTGTGGCCGTTGCTCAATCAGTTGGTGGCGCGCAAGGTTCTGAGCAAACTGGGCGGACGCCTGCGCGTGGCCATCGCCGGTGGCGCCGCGCTCGCTCCGCACATCGCAAAAACGTTTATTGGCCTGGGGCTGCCGTTGATCCAGGGCTACGGCCTGACCGAAACCAGCCCGATCATCAGCGGCAACAAACCCGGCGACAACATTCCTGACAGCGTCGGCGAGCCCTTGCTCGGCGTGCAAGTGCGCGTGGCGGAAAACGGCGAACTGCTCACCAAAGGCGATGGCGTCATGCTCGGCTACTGGAACTGTCCCGAGGCAACGCAGCGCATCATCGACGCCGACGGCTGGCTGCACACCGGCGACAAGGCACGCATCGAGTCCAACCATATTTTCATCACCGGGCGCCTGAAAGACATCATCGTGCTGGCCAACGGCGAAAAAATTGCGCCCGGCGATATGGAGCTCGCCATCGCCGCCGATCCGCTGTTTGAACACGCACTGGTCATGGGCGAAGGACGCCCGTTTTTGTCTGCGCTGGTGTCGCTGCAGGCCGAGCAATGGCAGAAGCTTGCGACCCAGTTGAATGTGAATTCCGCCGCCGTGGACGCGCTTGACAGTAAACCCGTGCTGGACGAATTACAGCGCCGCATCGCGCTGCGCACCGGCGCCTTCCCCGGCTATGCGCAAATCCGCCGCGTGGCCGTGACGCGCGAACCGTGGACCATCGACAACGGCTTGATCACACCAACGCTAAAACTGCGCCGTGATCGCATCGTGGAGTATTTCCCCACGCAAGTGCAGCGCTTGTATGCCGGCCACTAAGGCGCGTGTTTTGACATTAATGACTCTTGCCCTCGCGCTGCTGTGTTCATGTGCACCACTGCCGCCCAAAGACGACCCCTGGACCAGTCCCGACAAATATAAACACGCCGCAGCGTCGGCCGTGATCGGCGCGGTCGCAGTACGCGCAGCGCGCGAACGCGACACCGGCCGCTGCGACGCCTTCCGCATCGCCACCGCCGTCAGCATCGGCATCGGCGCCGGCAAAGAATTCCTCGATCAAGAATTCCGCAACAAAGGCTGGAGCTGGCGCGACCTCGCCTGGGACACCCTCGGCGGCACGCTGGGCGCTTGGTTTACGTCGGGGTGTTGGTAATTTCTCCAGCGTTTCATTAGTACTACACCCCAGGCACGCGGTTGCCGCGTAATTACCAAAAGAATTTCCCGATGCGGCCAGTGATCCGATTTTTGAAGGTATCAAGGCGCAGGTGCGCAAGTTAGCGCGGGGTTAGGGATCGCTTTGTGTCGAAATTATCATGATGAAAATTTGATGGTTATATTCGCATTGCATTGGCTTTCAATACACTGCGCGCCTATTTTATCTGCGGGAGAGAAATAAAAATGACCGA
>JANLTU010000263.1:0-4203 GCA_031363085.1 Gammaproteobacteria bacterium | reverse complement strand
CCGAGCGAATAAAATATCGGGTAGAAGGGAAGCGAGATTGTAGTCGTAGGCATCTATGAAATGGAGGCAGTCGTGACGAGGAGTACATTGATTTTACGAATGCTCGCCTTGGTTTTCTGGTTAGGCATTCTCTCGGCATGCACGATGACTACGAAGCAGCCGCCGCATCTAAACGATGAAGGGCTTCCACCAGCGGCGCATTTTTGTGCCGAGGCTCCTTGGTGTGACTTCACCGCCGTGGAACGGCCATGGCCTGTTGTTACGCACGCGTCAAGCTTCATGCCGTTCGATAATTGGATATTCCTGATGCAACTACCGCCTGCGCCGGAAAAACTTTCTATTGAATGGACGTCACGGATGCTTGCGGCGCGCTATGCAAATTACAAGATTATTGTCACGCTTGGGGAATTGCCCGATTTCCATTTAATCTCGGAGGGCGATACTACCCCGCCATCCAAGGACAAAGGCCGGTACGCCTTGCTCGATTATTTCGAGATCATGTTTACCGCCAAGCCCGGCCAGCCGGAACCAGTAAATTCTTACGACCGGTATTTATGGAGAGCAGCATTTTTAGGGAAGGCCGCGTATTTCTACAAGTCGACCACAGAGGCGGAAATTTACCGAAACGGCCCTTGGACGGCATACACGGCAAAAGTGTCGGGAGGGGACGACCCGAGAAACACCGTGATCACACACAAGAATTTTCCTACGCGTTACTTGCGGGTTTTCAGTCATGATGTGCCTGACGCAGTGATCGACAATTTAATTGCGACGATTCAGCTTGCCAGCCCTTAGATAAGGAAAACATCATGTTGACACAGGGAGAAAAACAAAATCTTGCCGATCTACTTGAAATTATCATGGATGACAATGCATACCGAGAGCGTGTCAATAAGATAAACAGCAAGACCGTAGAATTTACTGAAAGGATGATAGCGCAACTGATTGCCTGCAACCGGACAGTCGCCCTGATACTTACTGCGTTAAAGTGTGTACCGAAGGGAGCCTTTGTTCCGGGCTGGCTTTTGAGTTGTCTGCCGGGCTTATGGGAAGCATCTAAAGCTCACCGGCACGAGATCTATTCGAGCATGTTGTGCCTTGCACACATTAGAGCTGGCTGGAATGAAGAAATAAAACTAACCCTGCTCTAGTGGCTAAATTTAGGCCGGGGTGTGTTGTGCAAATCCAGCCACGGCTTACTAAAATCGAATTCTTTTTTGAGAACGAGGTGTAACAACATGGCACGTGTATTCAACTTCAGTCCAGGCCCGGCGGTGTTGCCGGAAGCGGTATTACAGAAGGCGCGCGAGGAGATGCTCGACTGGCGGGGCAGCGGCATGTCGGTGATGGAGATGAGTCACCGTGGCAAGGAATTCATGTCGATTGCGCAGGATGCGGAAAAAGCGTTGCGTGAGCTGATGAATATTCCGGCTAATTACAAAGTGCTGTTTCTGCAGGGTGGGGCGTCGGCGCAGTTTGCGATGGTGCCGATGAATTTGCTGCGCGGTAAAACCAGCGCCGATTACATCAACACCGGCGAGTGGTCGAAAAAAGCCCTCGGCGAAGCCAAGCGTTATTGCACGCTGAACATCGCCGGCAGCAGCGAGGCCAGCAAGTTCACCACCGCGCCGCAGCAGGGCGAGTTGAAGCTCAATAAAG
Organism: Gammaproteobacteria bacterium; assembly: GCA_031363085.1. Lineage (GTDB taxonomy): Bacteria > Pseudomonadota > Gammaproteobacteria > SG8-11 > SG8-11 > UBA6921. The sequence continues at coordinate 2,544 of JANLTU010000263.1, read as the reverse complement.
ATGCAGCGTTCGTGCATTACGTGGCCAATGAAACCATCGGCGGCGTGGAGTTCAATTATCTGCCCGACACCGGTGGCGTGCCGCTGGTCGCGGACTTGTCCTCGACAATTTTGTCGCGCCCGCTCGATGTGTCGAAATTCGGCTTGATTTACGCGGGTGCGCAGAAGAACATCGGCCCGGCAGGTTTGACGGTGGTAATCGTGCGCGACGACTTGCTCGGCCAGACCATCGCCGGTACGCCGAGCATGTTCGACAATAAAATCCACGCCGACAACGAGTCGATGTACAACACGCCGCCGACCTTCGGCTGGTATCTGGCCGGGTTGGTGTTCGACTGGGTCAAGCAGCAAGGCGGCTTGAGCAAAATGGCCGAGATCAACAAGCGCAAAGCGATGAAGCTTTACAACACCATCGACGAGTCCGGCTTCTATAAGAACCCGGTCGATCCGAAATGTCGCTCGTGGATGAACGTGCCGTTCACATTGAAAGACGCCGCGCTCGATGAACCGTTCCTGAAAGAAGCCAAAGCCGCCGGCTTGGTTGCGCTCAAGGGCCACCGCTCGGTCGGCGGCATGCGTGCCAGCATTTACAACGCGATGCCGGAAGCCGGCGTCGACGCGCTGATCACATTGATGGCGGATTTCGCGAAACGCAAAGGCTAAGCCCATGTTCAAAATTCTCACGCTCAATAATATTTCCGTGCGCGGCCTTGAACGGCTGCCGCGCGATCAATACGAAGTTGCGTCCGAGATGCAGCATCCCGACGCCGTGCTGGTGCGCTCGGCCGACATGCACAAAATGGAAATTCCCGCGACCGTGCGCGCCATTGGGCGTGCGGGCGCGGGTGTCAACAATATTCCGGTCGAGAAAATGAGCGCGCGCGGCATCCCGGTGTTCAACGCGCCGGGCGCCAATGCCAACGCGGTGAAAGAGCTGGTGGTCGCCGGCATGTTGATCGCCTGCCGCAATCTGGGGCCGGCCTGGGATTTTGCGCGCGCGCTTGCAGGCGACGACGCGGCGCTGCACAAGCTCACCGAAGCCGGCAAAAAAGATTTTGCCGGCTACGAGCTGATCGGCCGCACGCTGGGGGTGATCGGTTTGGGTGCGATTGGCCGCGAAGTCGCCAACGCGGCGATTGCGCTGGGTATGCGCGTGATCGGCTTCGATCCGGGCATCACCGTTGAAGGCGCATGGCGCCTGTCGTCGACGGTGGAGCAGGCGCGCAGCATTGACGATCTGGTGGCGCGTGTTGACTTTATTTCGTTTCACGTGCCGCTCAATGATGCGACCCGCAATCTGCTCAATCCTGCGCGCGTGGCGCTGATGCGCAAGGGCGCCGTAGTGTTGAACTTCGCGCGCGAAGGCATTGTGGACGATGCGGCGGTGCTGGATGCGATCAACAGTGGCAAGCTCTACGCCTACGTGTGCGACTTCCCCACGCAAAAAACCAAGAATCATCCGCGTGTCGTGACCTTGCCGCACTTAGGTGCGTCTACGGCGGAAGCCGAGGATAACTGCGCAGTGATGGTCGCCGATCAGGTCCGGGATTATCTGGAAAACGGTAACGTGCACAATTCGGTGAATTTCCCTGAAGTGGTCATGCCGCGCGCCGACGGGCAGCGCGTCGCGGTGGTCAACGCCAACGTGCCAAACATGGTGGGCCAGATCTCGACAACTATGGCCAAGGCCAATCTGAACATCATCGACATGCTCAACAAGTCGCGTGGCGATTTGGCTTACACGCTGATTGATGTCAATGCCGCGTGTTCCGCGCAGGTGGCCAAAGAAATCCAAAGCATCAAGGGTGTGCTGGCAGTGCGCTGTTTGTGACAAGCCGGGTAGGCTAAGCATAAATAAATAGGAGCAGTGGAATGAATGCAACATTGCAGCCCGGGATCCGCTACGAGCACAAGTTCATCGTTCCAGCATCCAAAACGGTGGCGGCGCTCTATCCGGAAGCGGACGAGTTCGCGGTCATGCCGGAAGTTTTTGCGACCGGTTTCTTGGTTGGTTTTCTTGAATGGGCTTGCATCAAGGCGATCAACCCGTATCTTGACTGGCCGCGAGAACAAACCGTTGGAACACACGTCGACGTCAGCCATGCCGCCGCGACGCCGCCTGGCCTTCAGGTCACGGCAACGGTGGAGTTGATCGCGGTCGAAGGCAGGAAGCTGGTGTTTAGTGTGGAAGCCCACGACGGCGTCGACCTGATCTCCAAGGGGCGGCATGAGCGCTTCGTGATCAACAAGGAAAAATTCGATGCCAAGCTGGGTGCGAAACAGGCCAAAGCGTAACCCGGTGCTCAGACCTACGCTCAGCGCCGCGTGGCACCCTAATCCGCCGAGATGAATCCGAACCATGACCGCAGACGCTCAACTCAAAGCCATCCGCACCCGCATCGACGCCTTGGATGAACAAATCCAGGTATTGATTTCCGCGCGCGCAAAATGCGCACAGGAAGTCGCGCACATCAAAGGCGCGGGTGCAGATTTTTATCGTCCCGAACGTGAAGCCGACGTATTGCGCAAGATTGGCGCGCGCAAC
>JANLTU010000222.1:0-7323 GCA_031363085.1 Gammaproteobacteria bacterium | reverse complement strand
CATGCGGCACACGCGCACGTCGGCATTGCATGCCGGACACACCTCGGCACGCCCGAACGGCAGCAACAAGGTCGCCAACGACGCCCCGCACTTCCAGCACACCAAGGTCTCGGCCACCGCACACCTCGCACGAAAACTTTTCGCGATAATCGCTAGAAACGGCAGTTGAACGGCGTGTGGAGTGCGCTCCGTTGGGTGCAGGGCAAGGCGCAACGAGCGAGGAATAGCCGAGCTATTCCGATGATCCCCCCACCGCGCTGACTTTGCGCGAGGAGGGGGCGAGTTGCAACGCCGCCATGCGCCCAACGAGGCGTGCTCCGCACGTCGTAGCGGACCTCATCCTGCGGGTGACATCTGCTCGAACCGTAAACCTCAACTGTTCCATACACTTGCTTCTGCCTTGAAGCGGTCAACTACCGTTTCTAGGATAATAGCACTGCGGCCCCGAAGTGTCGGCGCCTGCGCTATGCTCTGCGCATGTCGCGCTACCGCCCCCCGCAACCGCCCGCTTCGCCCTATATCACGCCGGCGGGATTGGCATGTTTGCAGACAGAACTGGCGGCATTGTGGAAACGCCGTGCCGGAGTCACGCAGGCTTTGTCCGCCGCTGCTGCCGAAGGCGACCGCTCGGAAAACGCTGAATATATTTACCGGAAAAAAGAACTGCGCGAACTCGACCGGCGCATCCGTTATTTACAAAAACGCCTGCCAGATTTAAAAGTCGTCGCGCAGTTGCCCAGCGATCAAACCCGCGTGTTCTTCGGCGCCTGGGTCACACTCGAAAACGACGCCGGCACGCAAGCCACCTATCGCATCGTCGGCTGCGACGAATTCGACCCGCAACAACACTGGATCAGCTTGGACTCCCCACTGGCCAAAGCGCTGCTGAAAAAAATGCTCGACGACGAAGTTGCGGTGGAAACACCCAGCGGCATGCAACGCTTTGTGATTGTGGCGGTGCGGTACGGCGAGGGTTAGGAGTAATATCGCGAAATCGCGGGTTGCCCGCTATACCCCGGAATGCCCTAGCAGAGGTGCCCATGGCAACGGTAAAAAAACTCCCAACGCTTTCCCCCCAGGAATATCTTACGCTGGAACAACACTCCGACATCCGGCATGAACTCATTGGCGGGCAATTGTTCGCAATGGTTGGCGCGAGCAACATTCACAACCTGATCGCCGTCAGTCTCGTCACGACGCTGCGCACACTCATCAAGGCGCCTTGCCAAGTGTACATGTCCGACATGAAGGTACAGGTTCACGACAATTTCTATTACCCGGATATCGCCGTTTCATGCGAACCGGTCACCGGCTTGAGTTACTACATCCATGCGCCGGTGCTGATCGTCGAGATACTCTCGACAACAACCGAGGGGCGCGACCGTGTCGAAAAAAGCCTTGCGTACCGATCTGTCCCCACCCTGCGTGAATATGCCTTAATTTCGCAAGACCGGATGCAAGTCGAACTCCTGCGGCGTGTCGGTAAAGATTGGGAAGTCGCAACCTGCATCAGCGGCGACCAACTCACGCTGGAGTCAGTCGGATTGACCGTCCCTGTGGACGACATCTACCGCAACGTCGCGCAGGCGCTGTGGAGAAAAGACCCGCTGCGGTGAGGCAACGAGCCGCAACATGAAACTGCCCCGGGATTTGAGCGGCCGACAGGTCGTTCAAGGTCTGTGTCGCGAGCGGGGATATCTCGTGGTCTAATCAGCAGGGCAGCCACATCATCCTGCAAACCGAAATTCCAGACCACCAACGCTTGGCGATTCCTGACCACCGTTCTGCGCATCGGCACCCTGAATAGCATCCTACGTTCGGTCTCACTGCATAAAGGCGTGGAGCGGGACGCGTTGCTGCGCAGTTTTCGCTAAGCGCCTGCTCAAGATCACCCTGGATGGTGATTAACGCGCGCGCAACAAACCGCGATACATCCCCGGCGTGGAATCCGCGATGGGCACCGCGCCCGCCACGCGGGTGAAAAAATCGCCCGGTCCAGCGCCGCCGATGATGGCGTAGGCATAACCTTGCGCGGCCATGTCGTGCAGAGTCGTCAACAGCAGCGCCGCACCGATGCCCCGGCCTTGCTGGGCCGGGTCCACGCCGAACGGACCGAAGAAATTTTTAAATGTCGACTCATGGCACGAAAAACCGAGCGGCTGCTCCGCTTCAGTCGCCACGAAGCAACTCACCGGCTGGCGCACCAAGGCGGTGTCGCATTCGCTCGCCCAGGCGGCACCCCAACGCTGCTGCACCCACGCGACCAGCAGATGGCGTTCCGGCACCAGCGCGCGGCGGATTTCGACGCCTTGATCACGCTGCTGTTTGAGCAGCGGCGCAAGCGCGGGGAGAGTGTAGAGTTTTACCAGCATGTCGGTCATTGTCGCCGCCTCGTCATCGCGCGTTTTATGCGCCCATTTCCTCGTGCATCAACGGGTTTTAGCCTTGATTCTATTGCTTTCAGCAATCTTGCATAAATCACCGACGCTCTTATAATGGCCCAGCTTTTTGCTTGGCTTTCGCCGTATTCACTTCCGAGGAAAAAATCATGAACCCGCTCGCTTCCATCTCTGGAACCATTATCGCCGGTTTTGTGCTGGCTATCGTACTTGGCATGGTTGTTAAAATGTTGGCAGGAGCCTAACACGTCGCGCCACGCCGTTTCGCCGCACTCACTTTTTTAAGAGGACATCACGATGGATTTTTCACTGTTTGCATTTGAACGCTGGGTGCATTTTATGGCCGGCATCACCTGGATCGGCTTGCTGTATTACTTCAACTTTGTGCAGGGGCCGGCAGTTGCTGAAGGCACCGCCGACAAAGAAAAAGGCGGCCCGGGTCCGGCGGCAATCAGCAAATACGTGGCACCACGTGCCCTGTTATGGTTCCGCTGGGCGTCGCTGGTGACGTGGTTCTCGGGTGCGTTCTATCTGATGGGTGCGCATAAGTTCGCGAGCGCTTTTATGCTGCAAGGTCAGGACGCTTACATCGGCATGGGCGCTTGGCTGGGCACCATCATGCTGTTTAATGTGTGGGGCTTGATCTGGCCCAATCAAAAGAAAATTCTCGGTATCGTCACCGCCACCGATGCAGAAAAAGCCACGGCCCGCAAAGTTGCGTTTCTGGCCTCGCGCATCAACACCATGCTGTCGATTCCGATGTTGATGTTCATGGGCAGCGCGTCCCACGGTCTGCCGTTCTAAAGCACCACCACAACCCGGTCCGCTGCGGCCGGGTTGTACTCCCCGCACAAGAATTGCACCCCCGGCCGTTACCCGATATATTTACTGCTCGCAAAGAAAACCAACATGGCGGTCTGGCCGTGAGACCGCCATTTTATTTTTTGGGTTTTGAAAAATGACTGACACATTAATGTCGACCTACGCCCGTTTACCCGTAACCTTCGCGCGCGGCGAAGGCGCTTGGCTGTGGGACACCAACGGAAAAAAATATCTGGACGCCTTCAGCGGCGTCGCCGTGTGCGGCTTGGGCCATGCCCACCCGGCGGTCACCGAAGCCTTGTGCAAACAAGCGCAGCAACTGATTCATACCTCAAACTGGTATGGCGTTGCGCGCCAGCAAGAACTGGCCGACACGCTGACGGAAATCACCGGCATGGACAACGTCTTCTTCGGTAATTCCGGCGCCGAAGCGGTCGAGTGCGCCATCAAGATCGCGCGCATGTACGGCCATAAAAAAGACCTCGCCCATCCCACCATCATCGTCATGGAAGGCAGCTTTCACGGCCGCACGCTGGCCACGCTCACGGCTACCGGCAATCGCAAAGTGCAAGCCGGCTTCGAGCCGCTGGTGGCCGGTTTTGTGCGCGTGCCCTATGGCGATCTGGCTGCGCTGGAAATCGTTGCCAAAAACAATCACGACGTGGTCGCCGTGCTGGTCGAGCCGGTGCAAGGTGAAGGCGGCATCAACATTCCGCCCGACCCTTATCTGCCCGGCCTGCGCGCGCTGTGCGACCGCCACCAGTGGCTGCTGATGCTCGACGAAATTCAAACCGGCATGGGCCGCACCGGCCGCTGGTTCGCGTTTCAACATCATGACCTGAAGCCCGACGTGCTGAGCGTCGCCAAAGGTCTGGCCAACGGCGTGCCCATCGGTGCGTGCCTGGCGCGCGGCGCGGCCGCGCACGTGCTGCAAGCCGGCAACCACGGCTCCACCTTCGGCGGCAATCCGCTCGCCTGCGCTGCGGCGCTGGCCACCATCAAAACGCTGCACGAACAAAAATTGTCAACACGTGCCGCCGCACTGGGCGTGCGCATGCTGCAAGGCTTCACGAAAAAACTGGCGGGCCTGCCGGGCGTCAAAGAAATTCGTGTCAAGGGGTTGATGATCGGCATCGAACTGACGCGCGACTGCCGCACGCTCACAGCGGTGGCGCTGGAACGCGGTCTGCTGATCAATGTCACGCATGAAAAAGTCATCCGCCTGCTGCCGCCGCTGATCATCAGCGACGCGGAAGCCGACCAAATCGTCGACGGCGTCAGCCAGCTCGTTGGCGAATTTGCTTCCTCGCACTAGTCACAGAGCAGTTGCGCCATGGCCGTGCGGCATTTTCTTACCCTGCTCGATTTTACTCCGGCGCAATTGCAGCATCTGATGCAGCGCGCCGTCGAACTCAAGGCGCTGCAACGGCGCGGTGAAATCTACGCGCCGCTGCAACACAAAGTGCTCGGCATGGTGTTCGAAAAATCCTCGACGCGCACGCGCGTGTCGTTCGAGGCGGCGATGGCGCAGTTCGGCGGGCATGCAATTTTCCTGTCGCCGCGCGACACCCAACTGGGGCGCGGCGAACCCATCGAAGACACCGCACGCGTGCTGTCGCGCATGGTCGACGTGATCATGATCCGCACCTACGAGCACGAAAAAATCGAAACCTTCGCCGCGCACTCGCAAGTACCGGTGATCAACGCGCTGACCGACTTGCATCATCCCTGTCAGTTGCTGGCCGACATGCAAACCTTCATCGAACAGCGCGGCAGCGTGCGCGGCAAGATCGTCGCCTGGATCGGCGACGGCAACAACATGTGCAACTCCTACATCGACGCCGCGCGCCAGTTTGACTTCCACCTGCGCATCGCCTGCCCGCAAGGTTACGACCCCAACGCCGAGGTGTTACGCGCCGCCGGTGCGCGCTGCACCCTGCTGCGTGACCCGCTGCAAGCCGCCAACGGCGCCGACTTGGTCGTTACCGACGTGTGGGCCAGCATGGGCCAGGAACAAGAGCAGGCGCAGCGCGCGCACGCCTTCGCCAATTACCAAGTGAACAGCGCGGTGATGGCCAGCGCGCGCGCCGATGCACTGTTCATGCATTGCCTGCCGGCGCACCGTGGCGAAGAAGTCAGCGCCGAAGTCATCGACGGCGCGCACAGCGTGGTGTGGGAAGAAGCGGAAAATCGGCTGCATGTACAAAAAGCGTTGCTGGAATTCCTGCTGCTGCTGGCGCGTTCGTAACCGCTATTTGAAGCTTATTGCCAGACCAACCAACGCGAAATTTTTTGTTGGAGGCGGCCCCTGGCCGCTTTCTTTTTATGGCGGGCGGGGAAGCCCGCGCTCCCATCCCCGTAAATAACAACGCCCCGGAAATGGGGCGTTGTTATTTGACAGCGTGCAGGTCTGGGCAGCTACAGCCCGGACAAATAATCCGTCACGTTGTCGATGTCCTCCGCGCTCAAACCCTTGGCGATGTCGCCCATCATGCCGGCAGGATCATTGGTGCGGCGGCCTTCTTTAAGGTCGGTCAATTGCTTCACCAGATACTCTTTGTTCTGCCCGGCGATCACTGGAAACAGGGGGTTTTCAGCCGACTTGCCCTTGCCGTTTTCACCGTGGCAATTCTTGCAGCCGTAGACGCCTTTTTCCAGATTGCCTTCCATGAATAAATGCTTGCCCTTGTCCGCCTTCGCGCCTTTCTCGGTCGAGCCCTTCATGGTGCTTTGGCTCATAAAATACGCAGCGATGTCTTCGAGATCCTGCGCTTCGGTGACCGTGGCTGCCATCGCGCTCATGGTGTCGTCATTGCGCTTGCCGGCCTGGAAATCGCGAATTTGTTTTTTGATGTAGCCGGAAAACTGCCCGGCGAGATTTGGAAAGTTGGGCGCCACGCTCATGCCCTTTTCACCATGACAACCATGACACAAAGCGGATTTTTCCTTGCCCGCCGTTGCGTTGCCCTTCAAGGCCCAGGCACTGCCACTCGCCAGCACCATGCTGGCGCATACCACCACCAAACTGATCGATTTTTTCATACCCAACCCCCTACCCCATGTTGGAACTGTGATTATGGTCTGCGCTTCTCTGCGCCAGACGACTCGAAAAAACAAGGCCGGCACACTATAAAAGGCAGCGTCCATCCCGTCAATGGCACGGGCTGTGCTCCTGCGCGCCGGTCACCGAGGCTCACGGCAAGCGCCCGCGCACGCTCCGCTTGGTCAAGTTATTTAGCTAATAAAATTGTCTGCACAGGCAACGTTTTCGGTGGGATCGACTATGCTGATTATATTTGGAGGTTGTCGCATTTAAAACGACGCCGGGACAACACGCGCCCGTTGCGCCAGTGGCTTCAAAGCTTGAGCAGGTGACATCTGGAAGGAGCTGTCGCATGAACAAGAGCAAGATTCTGATTGCCGACGACGAAGTCAGCATCCGGTTGCTGGTGCATAGCACGCTCGAAGACGAAGAACACTACGAAATTCACGAGGCCAGCGGCGGGCGCGAGACCCTCGACCAGTTGCGCACACACGCACCGCAGGTGCTGATCCTCGACCTCATGATGCCGCGCGTCTCCGGGCTGGACGTGCTCGAAGAGCTCAACGCCCACCCCCTGCCGCGCCGGCCGCGCATCATCGTGCTCTCGGCCAAGGTGAACGAAGAGCAGCGCGCGTTAGAGCTGGGTGCAGACTTATTCCTGCGCAAGCCGTTTTCGCCGCTGCAACTGATGGACCTGGTCGAACAAGCGTTGCTCTCCGGCGCAGCGTAACTACCATGACCCGGCCCATGAGCACGCCCACAGCGCGCAACAGCAACGCGGATGAAACCCAGTGGCAGGCACGCCTCGAACGGCTGATCGAGCACGCACCGGCCGCCGTATTTTGCTGCCGCGCCCTGCCCGGCATTCCCATCACTTTTTTTTGTGGAGCGGCTTGCAGCCCGCGATGATCGCGACTTCAAGCCGCTTCTACGGGCGGTGCGTAGGTACCCGATTCATCAGGCAGGGCGCGATGAATCGCGCCGCTACGACCGCATGGGGCACACAGGGGGAAATCTTTGTGGGAGCGCGGGCGTCCCGCCCACCAGAAACAGACGGCC
>JANLTU010000082.1:0-23442 GCA_031363085.1 Gammaproteobacteria bacterium | reverse complement strand
AGTCACGACTTGGCGCTAAGAATACGTAACCGGCTTTGGGGCGAGCGTTGCTTGCTCTAAACATCAATGGAACCGCCCACTGCGGACCCGCACGGTGGGGTGGTGTGGGGGCTGGGGGTTAGAGACCCCCGGCTACCCGATCAGGCGGGGCAAGGCCGGCACGCCGCAGCCGACTTGGCCTGCTATGCGTCATCGTATGCTCTTTCCAGTGCCGCCACGTCGAGTTTGACCATCTTCATCATCGCTTCCATCACAGCCTGTACCTTCTTGGGGTTCGTGTCGCTGATGAGCTCCATGAAACGCCTCGGGACGATCTGCCAAGTGATGCCGAACTGATCGGTGATCCAGCCACACTGCAATGGGGTTGCGCTGGCGCTGACGAGCTTGTTCCAGTACGCGTCAACTTCTTCCTGGTCTTCGCAGTCGACAAAGAGCGAGAAACCTTGGGAGAATGTGAAGTACGGGCCGCCGTTGTAACCCATGAAGGACTGACCACCGATAACGAATTCGGCGGAAGTGATTGGGCCGTCCTTACCAGTGCGGGCGACGTTCTTGATCTCAGAATCCGGGAATGTGCTGGTGTAGAACGCCATGGCAGCTTCGAGCTGATCGTTGAACATCAGGAAAGGTGTCACTTTGGTCATCTGTACGTCTCCTTTGATTTTCGGTCTCTGCCTAACATAGGTTTTATATGGACGTGCGATGCGGAACATCAAAGCCGAGCGCCCGCGTCTGCGCGTCCTCGGCGACCGGCCGCAGTTCGACGCTGCCGTAGCGCGCTCCCGGAATCTTTGCCGCCACCTGGATGGCCTCAGGATTGGGGTCAGGCTTGTGCTATTGCATTATTTCGGTCGCTTGCCTCGCAAAATGTTAAATGCAATGGCAACTGACCTGCTGTTTACGCTGCAAGCCGCTCCCACGTTGGTTGTTTCAAGCTACTGATCAGCACTGCACTGGTTGATTTAAATGGCGGTACGTCCGACAACATGCGATGCCGCAGTTGGTATAAATTTTAGTACGCATTTTTGAAAAGTGAAGGCGCGGATAAAAAGCCTGCGACAAAAATTTTTCGCTGGAGAGCGGCCATCCTGGCCGCTTTTTTGCTGTGCTGGCGGGCCGGAAGTCCGCGCTCCCGGCTTGTGATTAAAGCTCGTTCAAGCTTTCATGCGCAGAGCTTCTGTCGCAAACCCGGCATCACCGCCAGCGCTTGTTGGGGAAGGCGCCGAATAGCGACTATTTCTTTGCCGGTGGTACGAAGCCGGCCGGGGGTGCGGAACCGCCGCCGAAGAAAAACTTTTCCATTTCTGCTTCGAGAAATTTGCGGTGTGCGGGGTCGATGGGGGTGAGCCGGTTTTCGTTCATCAACATGGTTTGATGTTTCAGCCAGCGTTGCCACGCTTCTTTGCTTACGCCGTCAAAAATTTTTTGCCCCAGTTCGCCGGGGTAGGTTATGTAATCCAAGCCTTCGGCTTCTTTTTTCAGGTACACACACTGGACCAAGCGGGCCATCACTTTACTCCTGGTTGTTGGGCGCGCAGCTCGTCGAGCAAGCGCTTTACGGGCGCGGCGAGTCCGCGCGCATCGGGATAAGCGGAGTTATACCAGACTCGCGCGCCGCCTTCCATGACGGCGCGATCCGACACGCGCGCGATGACATGAATAGGCTGAATTTCCAGGTGGAAATGACTGAAAGTGTGCCGCAGGCTTTGCCAGGTTTGCGCGTGTTCAACCTGTAAATTTAATTGCTGCGCGAGCCAGTCGCGCCAATCGACGTGCGCCTCGCACTGCGGGAAGCTCCACAGCCCACCCCAAATACCAACCGGCGGACGTTGCTCCAGCAGCACTTCGCCGGCGGCGTTGGTGATCATCAGCATGGCGCACTGGCGCACCGGCAAAACTTTACGCGGTTTGGGGTACGGGTAGCGTGCGACCTCCGCTTGTGCCAAGGCTTGGCATTTAGCCCGCACCGGGCACTGAGCGCAGGCCGGATGTTTCGGTGTGCATACGGTCGCGCCCAGATCCATGATCGCCTGGGTGTAGTGGGCAACGCGCGCTGCCGGCGTAAGCTGCTCTGCAAATTGCCATAATTGTTTTTCCACGCCGGCTTGTCCCGGCCATCCGGCCACGGCGAAATAGCGCGCCAGCACGCGCTTCACATTGCCGTCGAGAATCGCTTGCCGCTGCGAAAACGCCAATGCCAAAATAGCGCCGGCGGTGGATTTGCCGATGCCGGGCAGCGCTTCCACGGCGGCGAGCTCGGACGGAAATTCGCCGCAGTGTTGAGTGCAAATGATTTGTGCGGCACGATGCAAATTGCGCGCGCGCGCGTAGTAACCCAGACCGGTCCACAGGTGTAGCACTTCGTCCAACGATGTGGCGGCCAGCGCCGCGACATTGGGAAATCGCTGCATGAAACGTGTGAAATAGTCGAGCACGCTGGCGACCTGAGTTTGTTGCAGCATGATCTCGGACACCCACACGCGATACGGCGTGGGGTTGTGCTGCCAGGGCAGGTCGGTGCGGCCGTGCTGGTCAAACCAGCCGAGCAGTTGCGTGCTGAAAAAACTTGCATTCATCGACATGTGTTCGCCCGTCTGCAACCGTGTCTGGTCGCGTTATAATGCCGCCACGCCCATCGTTTAGGCGAACAATAATTGAGCCACCGTGTATCGATGCCATGATCAGAGTCGACAAACTTCCAATTCTTATCCAGCCTAATAGTGGCCCGGCAGTCGCCGGCGTTTTGCACATTGCCAATTTCGATCCGCAAGAACGGTTTAAACGCGCCGCCAAAGTATGGGGGTTCTGCTGGCTGTTCGCGGTGTTGTCGGTGCCAGTGGTGATTGCGCACTGGGTGTTGGTGCCGGGATTCTTACTCGCCGGCCCGATCATGGCGTATCGGCGCTACCAAATTGTCTCAGCGGTAGAACGCGCCGAAGCAACATGCCCGGTGTGTAGCGTTGCAGTCACCATCTCAATGGAAGCCGACGACAGCCTACCGAAGCATACCTATTGCCCGAAATGCAACGGGCCGATCCAATTGTTAAATCCGAGTTGAGTAGCCGACGATGCGTGCAGTCATGGCTGTATTAGTGATTACAATTTTTGTATTTGCGGTGCTCACCAGCATCGGTTTATTTCTGTTTCAGATGGGCGTGTTTGGAAAATGAAAATGCTGGAGCGGGTGATGGGAATCGAACCCACGCTATCAGCTTGGGAAGCTGAAGTTCTACCATTGAACTACACCCGCGCGAGCGCACATGTATACCGTGAAGTTTCCAGGGTGTCAAAAGGTCCAACATGGTGATTCTGGTTAATGGCGAGCGGCGTGAGCTGCTGGCGGGATGTAGCGCAGCGCAATTGTTGGAGCAACTGGGCTTGGCCGGCAAACGGCTCGCGCTGGAAGTGAACATGGAGATCGTGCCGCGCAGTCAACATGCCACGTGCCTTCTGAATGAAGGCGACCGGGTGGAAGTGGTGCACGCCATCGGCGGCGGTTAGAGCCTGTTCAAGATCTTCCTGGCGGGCGCACTGCATCCCTCCAGGCAGATCTTGAACAGGCTCTTAGCGCGCTCACTGTGCGCAGCGCTTTAACGCTATAATTCCCGCCTTTCGTTCCAACATTTTCGCAGGTGCCTATTATGTCAAGCCACGCTACCGTTACCAGCGACCGTCCGTTGATCATTGCCGGCAAGCACTATTCTTCGCGGCTGTTGGTCGGCAGCGGTAAATATCGAGACCTGGAAGAAACGCGTTTGGCGACCGAAGCCAGCGGCGCGCAAATCATCACGGTCGCGCTGCGTCGCACCAACATCGGCCAGAAGCCGGGCGAGCCCAACCTGCTCGAAGTGCTGCCGCCGACGCGCTACACCATTCTGCCCAACACCGCCTTCTGTTACACCGTCGACGATGCCGTGCGCACCTGCCGGCTCGCACGCGAACTGCTGGATGGCCACGACTTGGTGAAGCTGGAAGTCATTGGCGACGAAAAAACCTTGTACCCCGACGTGGTCGCAACCTTGCGAGCGGCGGAAATTCTGGTCAAGGACGGCTTCCAGGTGATGGTCTACACCAGCGATGACCCACTGATCGCCAAACGTCTGGAAGAGCTCGGCTGCGTCGCGGTGATGCCGCTGGCGGCGCCTATTGGCTCGGGCCTTGGCATACGCAACCCCTACAATATTCTCACCATCATCGAAAACGCCAAGGTGCCAATTCTTGTCGATGCCGGCGTCGGCACCGCCTCAGACGCCGCATTGGCGATGGAACTGGGCTGCGACGGCGTGCTGATGAACACGGCCATCGCCGGCGCTAAACAGCCGGTGTTGATGGCCTCGGCCATGAAGAAGGCGATTGAAGCCGGACGCGAAGCCTTCCTCGCCGGACGCATTCCACGCAAACGCTACGCCAGCGCGTCGTCGCCCAGCGACGGATTATTTTTCTAAAATATAATGGCCGAGCCTGAATTGCCGTTGCGCCACATCCGCAGCTTTGTGCGCCGCGAAGGCCGCATCACGGTGGCACAGCAGCGCGCGTTGGAGGCGCTGTGGCCGCGCTACGGAATCGCTCCCAGCACCGGCGCGCTCGATCTTAACCAGTGTTTCGGCCGGCGCGCGCCGCGCATTCTGGAAATCGGCTTCGGCATGGGCGATTCGCTGCTGGCATGCGCGAGTACGCATCCAGAAATCGACTACCTCGGCATCGAAGTCCACCGTCCCGGCATCGGTGGCGTGTTACGCAAACTGGACGCACTGAATCTCGGCAACGTACGCGTTATCGACGGCGATGCGTTAGAAGTGCTTCGCCACCATATCGACGCGGCGAGCTTCGATGCAATTTATGTTTTCTTTCCCGATCCCTGGCCGAAGAAACGCCACCACAAACGCCGACTGATACAGCCGGAATTTATGACGCTGGCCTACGCCAAATTGAAACCCGGCGGATTGTTGCACTTTGCGACCGACTGGGAGCACTACGCACAACACATGCTGGACGTGGTCAGTGCCACGCCGCAATTTCGTAACACGGCCGGCGCCGGGCAATTTGCACCGTCGCGCGGCGACCGCCCCGAAACCAAATTCGAACGGCGCGGTCTTGCGCTGGGTCATGGAGTATGGGATTTAATCACGGAAAAAGTGCGGTGACTGGCAGCGAGGTTATAACACGGCAGCGCTTGGTGGTTCGGAGTTCAGGTGTTCGAGGCGATAACCGTGCTGATAAATCGCGCTCAAGCGCCAGCCACGCTCTTGATTCAAATCGAGCTTTTTGCGAATACGACTTACATGGGTGTCGACGGTGCGCGTGTTGACATCAGACGAGCGACCCCACACCGACTCAAGAATGTGACCGCGCGATAAAATCCGCCCGGTGTTTTTGATCAGGAACAGCGCCAGATCGAATTCCTTGCCGGTCAAGTCGATGGCTTCACCGGCGCGCGAAATGCTGCGCCGCGTCGAATCGAAACTCAGGTCGCCCACGTCAATCACTTCGCGTTCCGCGCCGCTGCTGCCGACACGTCGGCCCAGCGCCGCAACACGCGCAAGCAGCTCCATACGCCGGAGCGGTTTCACCATGTAATCGTCGGCGCCCAACTCCAACGAATGCACGATGTCGGCTTCACTGTCGCGCGCGGTCACAAACAACACCGGAATGCGCCAGTCGACGTGGGCGCGCACCCAGCGCAAAACCTCATCGCCGCTGACATCGGGAAGGTTCCAGTCCATCATCAGCAGGTCAAAACTATCGTGACTCATGTTTTTCATCAGCGTCTTGCCGGCCGAGAAAATAGTGCTGGTATGGCCTGCTGCCGCCAGCCAGAGATTCAATAATTCAGCTTGGTGAGCGTCATCTTCGAGTAATGCAATGCGCACGCACAACTCCTAGTAACTTTGAGTTTTATTAATATGGGTCGACTAGTAATCTTTAGCACAAAACCTTCGCTCTGGCATTCCGAGCGCTACAAATAAAGAAGGGCCGCGTGTGCGACCCTTCTGTTCCCTGAACTTGCCGGCGCGGCTTCTTGCCGCGCGTTAGTCGTTATTTAACTTTTGGATTCAACTCGCCGGCGCTGTAGCGCTTGGCCATTTTTTCCAGCGACAACGGTTTGAGCTTGGAAGCCTGGCCGGCGGTGCCGAACGCTTCGTAGCGAATTTTGCAAATGTCTTTCATCGCCGCAGTCGACGCCTTGAGGAATTTACGCGGATCGAATTCCTTGGGGTTTTCCGCCAGGAATTTACGAATCGCGCCGGTCGATGCCATGCGCAGATCGGTGTCGATGTTGACTTTACGCACGCCATGCTTGATGCCTTCACGGATTTCTTCAAGCGGCACGCCATAGGTTTGGCCCATGTCGCCGCCGTACTTGTTGATGATGGTCAACCACTCCTGGGGCACCGACGAGGAACCGTGCATCACCAAATGGGTGTTGGGGATGCGGGCGTGAATTTCCTTGATGCGTTTGATGGCGAGGATGTCGCCAGTGGGCGGGCGCGTGAATTTGTAGGCGCCGTGCGAGGTGCCGATGGCGATGGCGAGCGCATCCACGCTGGTCTTCTTTACAAAGTCAGCAGCTTCGTCCGGATCGGTCAGCAACATCGAGTGATCCAGTTTGCCTTCGGCGCCGGAGCCATCTTCTTCGCCGGCCATGCCGGTTTCCAAGGAGCCCAAGCAGCCCAGTTCGCCTTCCACCGACACGCCGCAGGGATGCGACATATCGACGGCACGTTTGGTTACTTCCACGTTGTATTCGTAGCTGGCCGGCGTCTTCATGTCTTCTTTCAGCGAGCCGTCCATCATCACCGAGGTGAAGCCCAACTGAATGGACATCATGCACACGCCCGGCGATGCGCCATGGTCTTGATGAATGCAGATGGGGATATGCGGCCACTGTTCGCGCGAGGCTTCCATCATGGCGCGGATGAAGGGCGCACCGGCGTAAGTGCGCGCACCGGCCGACGCTTGCGCGATCACCGGCGAGTCGGTCGCATCGGCGGCCTGCATGATGGAGTGCAATTGCTCCATGTTGTTGACGTTGAAAGCAGGCACGCCATAGTTGTTTTCTGCGGCGTGATCGAGCAATTGTCGTAAGGTAATAAAGGCCATGTTCGTCTCCTTAAAATTGAACGGCAAATTCGCGTTTGCCACGATTAACACAAAAACCTGTTAGGTCATTCTCCGCTTAGCTGTGCGGCGTGACAATGTCGCCGACGCGCACGATCTTCATGGAATTGGTTCCGCCCATCGTACCCATCAAATCGCCCTTGGTGATAATGACGAGATCGGCTTCGGTTACTTCGCCGCGCTTGAGCAATTCAACCATCGACTCCAGATTAACTTGCGCGTGATCGGTGGTGGTCGAAGCGAATTCTACCGGGTAAACGCCCCGATAAAGGGTCACTTTTCTACGCGTCTCTTCATATTTGGTCAAGGCGAAGATCGGGATGCTCGAACTGATACGCGACATCCATAACGGAGTGGAGCCGGATTCGGTTAACGCCGCAATTGCTTTTACGCCGTAGTGATTCGCCGTGTACATCGAGGCCATCGCAATGGCTTCGTCGGTGCGCGTAAAGCGCGTGTCGATGCGATGGTCGGAGGAGGTCACGATACGTTGCTTCTCGGCCTCCAGGCAAATCCGGTCCATCGCAGCGATGGCTTTGTCGGGATATTTGCCGGTCGCGGTTTCCGCCGATAACATCACCGCATCGGTGCCGTCGAAGACCGCGTTGGCGACATCGAAGACTTCGGCGCGGGTTGGAATCTGATTCTCGATCATCGACTCCATCATTTGCGTGGCAGTGATGACGACGCGATTTAAAGTGCGCGCCAGCTTGATGATGTGTTTTTGCACCGGTGGCAACGCCGCGTCGCCGATTTCCACGCCCAAATCGCCGCGCGCGATCATCACCGCATCGGACGCGGTGATGATTTCATCCAGCACGTCGAGGGCTTCGGAACGCTCGATTTTGGCGATGATGCCACCGCGCCCGCCGGCCGCACGCAATAATTCACGCGCTTCGTTAATGTCTGCTGCGCTGCGCGGAAACGAAATGGCCAGATAATCGGCGCCCAATTCAGCCGCAGAACGAATATCTTCGCGGTCTTTGTCGGTGAGCGCCGGCGCCGACAGGCCGCCGCCTTGGCGATTAATGCCCTTCTTGTCTTTGAGTTCGCCGCCCATCACCACGGTGCAAATAATCTGCGTGCCGCGCGTTTCCTTCACACGCAAGATGATACGGCCGTCGTCCAGCAGTAAGACGTCGTCCTTGCTGACATCGCCGGGTAATTCTTTATAGGCAATGCCGACGCGTGCATCGGTCCCAGCCAACGGGTCCAGTGCGGCATCGAGCGTGAAGGTGGCGCCTTCGTGCAACATCGCCTTGCCGGTTTTGAAGCGGTCGACGCGAATCTTCGGCCCTTGCAGATCAACCAGAATGCCCACGACCCGCCCATGCCGTGCGGCGCTGGCGCGCACTTCGCGGGCGCGGCGCAGCAGCTCGTCGTGCCCGCCGTGTGAACAGTTCAGGCGCGCCACGTCTAATCCGGCCAGCACCACCTTGTCGAGCACGGCCGGCACATCGGTGGCCGGCCCCATCGTGGCAACGATTTTGGTTCTACGCTTGTTATCCATCAATTTTGGTATCGACCCTTCAGGATTCACTTTTTTGCGCGCTCTTCCAAAATTGCCACTGCCGGGAGTTTTTTGCCTTCCAGAAATTCCAGGAACGCACCACCGGCGGTGGAGATGTATGACACTTTGTTGTAGATGTCGTACTTCTGAATCGCCGCGATGGTATCGCCGCCGCCCGCCAGCGTAAACGCCTTGGTGGTGGCGATGGCGTCAGCAATCTTCCGGGTGCCGGCGCCGAACTGGTCGAACTCGAACACGCCGACCGGGCCATTCCACACCACGGTGCCGGCCTTCATGATGATGTCGGCGAGCTCTTGTGCGCTCTTGGGGCCAATGTCGAAAATCATGTCGTCGTCGGCCACGGCGCCCGCGTCTTTCAGCACGGCGGGTTCGTTGGCGTCGAATTTTTTGCCGACCACCACGTCCACCGCAATCGGGATTTTAGCGCCGCGTTTTGACATTTTGTCCATCAGCGTCTTGGCGGTGGGAATAAGATCGGTTTCAGCCAGCGACTTGCCGATTTTCTTGCCGGTCGCGGCCAGGAAGGTGTTGGCAATGCCGCCGCCGACCACCATCTGGTCCACTTTTTCAGATAAAGATTCGAGCACCGTGAGCTTGGTGGAAACCTTCGAGCCACCGACAATAGCCACCATCGGGCGCGCCGGGTTCAGCAGCGCCTTGGTCAAGGCTGCCAGTTCTTCGGTCAGTAAAATTCCGGCACAGGCGGTGGTCGCAAACTTGGCGACGCCGTGCGTGGAACCCTCGGCGCGATGCGCGGTGCCGAACGCATCCATGACGAACACATCGCACAACGCCGCGTATTTCTTCGCGGTGTCGTCGAGGTTTTTCTTTTCGCCTTTGTTGAAGCGCACGTTTTCCAGCAACACCAGCTCACCGGCAGCAACCTCAAAGCCACCGTTGATCCAATCCTTGACCAGCCGCACTGGCTTGCCGAGTTTCTTGGACAGGTCGTCGGCGACCGGTTTCAAGGAGTTTTCTTCGGAATAAATGCCCTCTTCGGGACGGCCGAGGTGCGACATGATCATCACCTTGGCACCGGCTTTGAGGCAGTGCTTGAAGGTTGCCATCGACGCGCTGATGCGCGCGTCGGAAGTGACTTTGCCGTCTTTGACGGGCACGTTGAGATCGGCGCGAATCAATACGCGCTTACCTTTGAGATCGAGATCGATCAATTTGATAACGGACATGACGGGGCTCCGGGAGATAGGGTGGGTTAGGGCCGTAGGCCGTAACCCACCGTCATTCGGCGGGTGGACGCATGTGCGCCCAACCCGCCCGGCAAGATTTACTTGGCGACGTGTTGCAGAAAACGCAGCATGTTGCAGGTGTAGCCGTACTCGTTGTCGTACCACGCCACCACCTTGACGAAGGTGCTGTCGAGCGCAAGCCCGGCTTCGGCGTCGAAGATCGACGAAGCGCTGGTGCCACGGAAGTCGGTGGAGACCACTTTCTCGTCGGTATAAGCCAACACACCTTTCATGTCGCCTTCCGAAGCTTTCTTCATCGCCTTGCAGATGTCTTCATAAGAGGTTTCTTTGTTCAGCTCGACGGTAAGGTCAACCACCGACACGTCTGAGGTGGGCACGCGGAACGCCATGCCGGTGAGCTTCTTGTTGAGTTCCGGGATGACTTTGCCGACCGCCTTGGCCGCGCCGGTAGACGACGGAATGATGTTTTCCAGAATGCCGCGACCACCGCGCCAGTCTTTGGTGGAGGGGCCGTCGACGGTCTTCTGCGTCGCGGTGGTGGCGTGCACCGTGCTCATCAGGCCGCGCTTGATGCCGAAATTGTCGTGCAATACCTTGGCGATGGGCGCCAAGCAGTTGGTGGTGCAGGACGCCGCCGAAACGATTTTCTCGCCGGCGTATTTCTTGTGGTTCACGCCGTACACGAACATCGGGGTGTCGTCTTTTGACGGTGCGGTTTGAACAACCTTCTTGGCACCCGCCTTCAAGTGCTTCTCGCAGCTTTCAACGGTCAAGAACAGGCCCGTGGCTTCGATCACGATGTCGGCGCCGACCTCGCCCCATTTCAGCTCGGCCGGATCTTTCACTGCCGACAAACGGATTTTCTTACCGTTGACAATCAGCGTGCTGCCGTCGACCTTGATCTCGCCCGGGAAGTTGCCGTGTACCGAATCGTACTTGAGCATGTAGGCTAGGTAATCGGGATCAAGCAGGTCGTTGATCGCGACGATTTCGATATCTTTGAACTCTTTCGTGACCGCACGAAACACCATACGACCGATCCGGCCGAAGCCGTTAATGCCAACTTTAATTGCCATGTGACTTCACTCCTTAAAGGTTGAAAAATTTAGGACAGCGATTCGACTGTTTTCACTACGTTTTCCGCAGTGAAACCAAATTCTTTGAACAGTGCAGGCGCAGGTGCGGACTCGCCGAAGCGATTCAATCCGACCACTTTGCCATCTAAGCCAACGTACTTGCTCCAGCCGTCGGTCACGCCCGCTTCCACCGCAACACGCGCGCGCAATTTGGCCGGCAGCACCGATTCACGGTACGCCGCATCCTGTGCATCGAACACGTCGGTAGACGGCATGGAAACCACGCGCACATGTTTGCCCTTACTCGCGAGCAGTTTTTGCGCATCCATCGCGATACCGACTTCGGAACCGGTCGCGATAATGACGGCTTGTGGCTTACCGCCTTCGGCTTCGCTCAGCACATAGCCGCCGCGCGCGATATTGGCTATCTTGGCGGCATCACGCGCCTGGGGGTCCAAGGCTTGACGAGTGAAGATCAAACAGCTTGGGCCGGTGCTGCGCTCTACGGCAAATTTCCATGCCACGGCGCTTTCCACGGTGTCACAGGGGCGCCAGGTTGACATATTCGGAATCAAGCGCAGTGTCGCCGTCTGTTCCACGCCTTGATGAGTCGGACCATCTTCACCCAGGCCGATGGAATCATGCGTGTAGACGAAGATGGTACGAATCTTCATCAGCGCCGCCATGCGTAGTGCATTGCGCGCATATTCGGAGAACATCAGGAACGTGCCGCCGTAAGGAATGAAGCCGCCATGCAGGGCGATGCCGTTCATGATGGCCGACATGCCGAACTCGCGCACACCGTAATAAATATAATTACCGCCTTTAGATTCCTTGCTGACTGGATTAAGCACCTTCCAGTCGGTGAAATTTGAGCCGGTTAGATCCGCCGAACCACCGAGCAGCTCGGGCAAGATCGGGCCATAACCGTTTAACGCATTTTGGGACGCCTTGCGCGATGCAATTTTCTCGGCCTTGGTATCTGTTGCCTTGACGAATTCAGCAGACTTCGCTGCCCAATCTTTGGGTAGTTCGCCCTGCATGCGGCGTTGAAATTCCGCCGCCAGTTCCGGGTGCGCTTTTTTGTACGTGGCAAACTTGTCGTTCCAGTTCTTCTCTGCTTGCGCACCTTTGTCACGCGCATTCCAACCCGCGTAAATAGCGTCGGGAACCATGAACGGCTCATGCGTCCAGCCGAGATTTTTGCGCGTCGCGGCCACTTCGTCGGCACCCAAGGCTTCACCGTGGACTTTGTGGGTTCCGGCTTTATTCGGCGAACCCCAGCCGATGACGGTCTTGCAGCAGATCATCGACGGTTTGTCAGTCACTTTGCGCGCGGCTTCAATGGCTTTTTTCACGGCTTCTGGGTCATGACCATCGACCTTGGGCACCACGTGCCAACCATAAGCCTCAAATCGTTTCGGCGTATCGTCGGTAAACCAGCCCTCGACGTGGCCGTCGATGGAGATGCCGTTGTCGTCATAGAAGGCAATCAATTTTCCGAGCCCCAAGGTGCCTGCAAGTGAACAGGACTCATGGGAAATTCCTTCCATTAAGCAGCCGTCACCCAGGAATGCATAGGTGTAGTGATCAACAATCTGGTGTCCATCGCGATTAAATTGCCCGGCCAATACTTTTTCGGCAAGCGCCATACCCACCGCATTGGTAATGCCTTGGCCCAGCGGCCCGGTGGTGGTTTCCACGCCAGGGGTGTAGCCGTATTCCGGGTGACCCGGAGTTTTGGAGTGGAGCTGCCGAAAATTCTTTAGCTCGTTCATCGGCAGATCGTAACCGGTCAGATGCAATAACGAGTAAATCAGCATCGAGCCATGGCCGTTGGAGAGCACGAAACGATCACGATTCGCCCACTTGGGGTTGCACGGATTGTGTTGCATGAAATCATTCCACAACACTTCGGCGATGTCGGCCATGCCCATCGGCGCGCCGGGGTGTCCCGAGTTGGCTTTCTGAACGGCATCCATACTCAACGCGCGAATGGCGTTGGCTAATTCTCGACGGGCTGGCATGTGAATCTCCTAAGACTAAGGGTTAAAAATCGAACATATCGGGGCCGGGATCAACGCGGTTGCGCGACTCTCGCGGGTTGCATTTTCACAGGTATTCGTAGGCACGTCAGGGCAGGCTCCCGCGCGCGAGGGGCGATTTTCGCTCATCCATTGAAAATGAGCAATATACATGCAGGCAGGGGAACGCGGGGCACAAAAAAACCGCCGGGATGTTTTCCGGCGGCGGTGGGTCGACGCGACTAATGAATGGTGGAGAGCCTAATCGGACGTCACCACGCTGCGTTGATTCAAGGCCTGCACCGGGCGCGCGTTGTTGCCCACGGCAGCGATGAACGATTTTACTTGCGCGGCTGAAACGGTGGTCGGCTCTTTCATCACGAACCATTGCACGCCTTCCGAACACGGCGGTGTCGTCAGCGAACCCTTGAAGTGGTAGAACGACTGCTTCGCCGGCAGCAACTCCGCCGCGTTGATCTGCGCGCTTAAGGTCAATTCCTTGTTGATCTCCTTCGGAATGTTGGCCCATACCGCGTCCAAGGTTTTGTTGTCGTTGCCACCCTGCATGAACACACCCACCACCGCAAGTTCACCCTTGTCGTTTTTGTGGACCAAGTGCAGCTCCATGTCGAAGGTCTTGTTCTTCACGGTGTTTTCGCTGGGGCTATGGAAATGGAACTGCACCAGCTTGTACACCTGCGAACCGACTTTGATCGAGCTGTCGCCGCTGTAGTTCACCTGGATGGTATGGCCGTTGTTAAGCAGCTTGATGGGCGATGGCTGGTAATTGAATTCAATTCTGGCCAGATCGCCCTTGGTGGCATCGCCGATATCGACCGGCGATTGTTCCAGCCCTGCTTGGCATTGTTTGAATTCTGATTTCATTTCAGCCCAATGGGTCGGGCCGTGTTCGCCCTCATAACCCCAGTGCGCTTCTTGCTGATGGCTTTCTGCACCGGCATAAACATTCAGCGTCACACACAACGACGCCGCACCAATAATGCGCGCTAGATTCCGCATGATTATCCCCCTTCGTGAAAGTGTGAAAGTTGAAACAACTGTTGAGCAAATAATTGTCAAGACATGGATTATGTAACATACCGCATTCGTAATGAATGCAAAGCTATGAAAATCCTTCTTCGTGGAAGTTCAGACGATCTTTGGCTAAATAAATTGCCAAGACTATGGGCTTGAGTGCTGCTGTCATTACAATCACGGCAGATTGGAAATGTCACTGTCCGCGAGCCGCGATAAGTTATCGCTATATGGGCATTAGGTCAATATCGAATTACATTAGAACATCAAATAATTCTGATGCTAAAAAATGGGACACGGCAGGCTCACTATAACAGTTGAGCACCGCCGCGTTTGCTGGGCGTTAAGACTGCGGAATTCTGGGAATTGAAAGCAGATGTTGACGTGGGTTAATAACGCGCTCGGCGTTGTGTGCCGTTGTCGCGGTCGCGCGCTTCGTTAACGCGCAAGCTGCGTCCGCCGAAATCGGCACCGTTTAGTGCGTTGATGGCGGCATGCGCCGCGCCGTTTTCCATCTCGACAAAACAAAACCCACGCGGCTTGCCGGTGTCGCGGTCCATCACCAATTTTACCGTATGCACCGTGCCGTGTTTTGAAAACAGCCCGCGCACTTCATCATCGGTGGCAGTAAAGGGCAGGTTTCCGACGTAGATCATTTTAAGCATTGCTAGCGTTCCTCATGGACCATTTTTGCTCGTTGTAGACAACTTACCAAGTCAGCTCAAGCCATCAGACAACAGACGACGTAATCAAATCTCGATGGAGCGATCATTGATGTGGATGGGGTGGGCAGAGGGCTTGGAAATAACCTGCGGGGCTAGGTTCAATCAGCTTATCGGCCGGGCAATAAAAACATTAAATCCGCGCTGCGAAAGGCCGCTTCCGCCGCTGAATTTTAGGCGTAGACTAAAAAATAACGGCCACCGGCATTTGTGGAGGTAACGACCATGGCAACGACCGTACGACCCGTTAGTGTTGAGACCATTCATTGCGATGTCTGTATGAAAGAAATCCCCGTGTCCGAAGCGAAAAACGCTGAGGCGCAGGATTACGTGATGCACTTTTGTGGATTGGAATGCTATGACCAGTGGAGCAAGCAAACAACCACCGAAAAGCCGCAACTAGGAATTAAAACCTAAGCAAAAACTGGCCCTCAATCGAGGGCCAGTTTTTTAGGCGCGCCATGGGAGGGCATTGTGCTGTTCCTGGAGCGTGTCGTGGAGCAATGGCGTTATCATGCTCAGCCAAATTGGGCAGTGTGCCCAGTTATCTTGAGCTCAAGCATATGACCCACCTCGACAAGCGCTACGCACAACCCGGCACGCCGCCCGGCGAATTGACTGCGCATGCTGAGCCGGCGGCGCCGCCGCAGTTGCACTTGGTGGAATACAACGAGACGTTTTGGTTCGAAAGCGAGCACGCCAGCGTCACGGAGTGCGCCGGTTTTATCGCGGCGCCCACGCACACCTGGATTCATGTGCAAGGCGCAGCGAGTCCTGAGATGCTGCGTGAGCTGGGCGCGGCGTTCGGTATTCATCCGTTGGCGCTGGAAGACATTCTGCACACCGGCCAGCGCCCGAAGCTGGAAGATTATGGCGGCCCCTTATTCGTGGTGCTGAGTCGGCCGCGCTGGCATGAGGAACGCGCAGTGACGGATCAGGTGAGTCTGTTTTTCGACGAGCGCGTGCTGGTGAGTTTTTACGCCGGCGAGTCCGATCCGTTTGCAGCGGTGCGCGCACGTTTACGTGCTGGTGTCGGCAAGGTGCGCACCCACACGTCCGACTTTCTGTTTCACTCGCTGATCGATCTGGTGATCGATCAAGGCTTTCCGATCCTCGATGAATGCGCCGCGTGGATCGAACAACTGGAAGAGAAGTTGATGGATAAGCCGCATGTCGAAGCGTTGCGCGACTTGCACCAGTTACGTCGCGATGTGGTGTTGTTGCGGCGCATGCTGTGGCCGCAGCGCGACATCGTCAACAACCTGTTGCGCGATGCGCATCCGCTGATTCATGCCGACACCCGGCTGTATCTGCGCGACTGCTACGACCACGCGGTGCAGGTGATCGAAATTCTGGAGTCGTTCCGCGAGACCACCACCAGCCTGATGGAGCTGTATTTGTCCAGCACCAGCAACCGCCTGAACGAAGTAATGCGCGTGTTGACAATTATAGCGACCTTGTTCATTCCACCCACCTTCGTGGTCGGCGTGTACGGTATGAACTTCGACCACATGCCTGAGTTGCATTGGCACTATGGCTACGCGCTGGCGTGGTTGGTGATTGTTGTTATGATCGGCGGCCTGTTGTATTACTTCAAACGCAACGATTGGATGTAATCAAATATGGACACCCCACCCGCAGAGGAACAAGCGCGGCGCTCGCGTTTCTTCATTTGGTTTACCGCCGCCACCCTTCTGGTGCTGGGGAGTGTGGGATTGTTTGTTTATCTGGCCATCGCCCGCTCCACCGGCAGTGTTGCGCCGCTGTCCGGTCCTGCGCCCGACGTGGTCAGTGACACTTGGTTGAACGGTGCACCGGAAAAAATCTCCGAGCTGCGCGGCAAGGTGGTGCTGGTCGAGTTTTGGACCTTGAGTTGCGACAGTTGTCGCGCCCTGGAACCTTATGTCAAGCAGTGGAGCGAACATTATCGGAGCCAGGGGCTGGAAGTGATTTCCGTGCATGCGCCCGAATTCAATCACGAGCGCGAATTGAACAGCGTGCGCGCGCGCGTTACGCAGGCAGAAATTCACTACCCGGTTGCCATCGACAACGATTACAGCAACTGGAATCGTTACCGCAATCAAGTCTGGCCGGCGCTGTATCTGGTCGACAAGCGCGGCATGTTGCGCCACCGCAAAATCGGCGCCGGCGACTACGCCGACACTGAGCAGAGAATTCAGGCGTTATTGCAGGAAGCCGCGTCGTAGCAAAAACGGCCGCGTGATCGTCTTGTGAACTTTTCGCGTCACACTGTTCCTCTGACTAATTTTGGAGGATGTATAGGTATGACGACGGTTCGCTTCAGCTTCAGCATGATTCTGGCGGGTGGCGCATTGCTGGCGGCCTGCTTGACGAGTCTTAGCCCCGCTGCCGATGTTGTGCCGCTGTCCGGCCGTGCGCCGGACATCATCAGCGACACCTGGTTGAACGCGTCACCCACAACCATGGCCGAGTTGCGTGGCAAGGTGGTGCTGGTGGAGTTCTGGACCTTCGAATGCTGGAACTGTCACAACGTGGAGCCCTACATCAAACAGTGGCACTCACGTTTTCGCGACGCGGGATTGGAAGTGATCAGCGTGCATGCACCCGAGTTCGACCGCGAACGTGATCCGGCCAATGTGCGTGCGTATGTCGACAAGGCGGGCATCAGCTACGCGGTCGCTATCGACAACGACTTCGCCAACTGGAAGCGCTACCGCAATCGCTTCTGGCCCACGCTCTACCTGATCGACAAACACGGCATGGTGAGGTACAGCAAAATCGGCGAGGGCGACTACGCGGGCACTGAGCAGAAAATCCGCGCGTTGCTGCAAGAAGCGGGGTGATCAGTACAAAAAGACGGCCCGGGATAAGCCGGGCCGTGCAGTAGTGTAAAACTTGGCAATTACAGCGTCGGGCAGGTCGCGAGCGTTGCGCCGAGCAAAGGCTGAATCATATTGAACTGGTACGGATTAATAGTTGGTAAACGCTTCACGGTAACGCGATGCAACGGCAGGTTGCTCGCCGTGACGACCCCACCGACTCCGCCTGCGGTGGTTGCGGCTTGCAGGTATCTCACCACCGCTTCGGTGACATCCAGCAAGCTGTTGCTGTTGGGTAGTGCCGCAGGATTCACATCCAGCGTTTTGCCGTCATTAGTCACGACCTGCACCAAGCGGCCCCGGCAGGCATTGCAATTATTAATGGTGTCGGGATCTTCCGCGAACCAGTAACCGGCTACTGAGTACGCAGGATTGCCGCTGTTACACGCCAACGTCGTCTTATTGTAAGTATCTTTGGTGTTAACCAGTACCCCGCCGACTTTGATGTTCGTGCCGCGATCCAGCGCGCCGTCGCCAAGATATCCGGCGCAGGCATCCAAGTCGAAGCTGATGTTGCTGTAGCCGAACATCCATCCGCCGGTCCATTTTAAAGGCTCGGGGTTGAAGGTGCCGTCGGTGGAGTTTTCGATTTGTGTCTTCAGATCAAAGCCGCAAGCTTTGGTACCCCGACCCATCTTGGCCGCCACCGGAATGAAATGATAAATGTCTTCCATGGTGATCGATGCGTTGGCGGGAACATGTGTGCCGTAACGGAAACCGCGCACCGCTGCCGCATCGGTCATGCCCGCCCAACGCATCGCGTCGGCGATTAAGTCATGCGACGAACCCTCGACGACGCCCGGCATGTCCTCAGTGACAAAATTGGAACGGTGTAACGGCACTTCGGTAGTTGCGACGACTTCATCAACCGGCCGCAGCAGTGTCGTGGTGTTGCCGCCCACCGTCACTTTTTGACCGGCAACGAAGGTTCCCGTGACGAACGGCGCGCGCACCTGGGCGACCTTGGCCGCGATCATCGCGTCTTCCGGAATTTTGTCGGTGATGATATGTGGCGTCCATTTCCATTTATCGAGCTGGCCTCTTTTTACTAGCAGCTTGAGCTCGCCGAGCATGGTGCCATCTTGTCCCTCTTCGACAATGATGGTGCCTTTGGAAGTTACAATCGGCGTCGTAGTGCGCTCATGCATGTCGGAATTCAGGATCACGTCCACACCGGCGTAGGTTTCGGCGAGTTTGATGTCACGCGACATTTCCAGCTCCGAAATCATCACCACCAAGTCGACTTTTTCCTGGTTGCGCAGCACGTCAACGTAGCAGGGTAGCTCGACATTACCGTCGGTGAATTGAAAGCCTGCGGTGACTTTGGGCCCGACGGCGGCGATGGCGCGTGCGGTGGTGAAGCCAAGAATGCCGATCTTGACTTTTCCGATGGTGCGTATCTGGTAAGTCGGCAGCACGCGTTTGAGTTTATTGCCAGCCGTATCCGTAATTCCGCAGAGGGCGGCGGGGTCGAACTGATTGGTGTAGTAGAGATTGGCGGCGAGCGCATTCCAATTGACGGCGGGCGAGGCGCCGTTTTTACCCGCGAAGGTTTCGATGAACCGGCCCGGCCCGTACAAAAAATCCCAATTGCCGGGCGCATTGGCATCAATGCCGAACAGATTGACCACGTCGATCATCGCCTGACCGCGCGTGAACAGCGCTTCGCCGGAGCCTTGCAAGGTATCGCCGGTATTGATGACCAGGGCATGGTTAATGCCACCGTCGAACGCGTCACGACGAATTTGATTCACCACGGTATACATGCGCGCTAGGCCACCTTCGAGCGTGCCGACGCTGTCGCTGCGCGCATTCGCGCGTGGCAGCATGTGACCATGAATATCGCCCAGATGAATCAGCGTGACTTGGCCGTTGCCCGGGCCCGCAGCACCGGCAATGCCTTCGATATTTTGTGTTCCGGCTGAGTTTTTTGCCGGATCGTCGGCTGCAGTTTTCGACGCCGGATCAACACAACCCGCGCCGATCACGGTGAATGCCGCCATACACAGTGCACCACACTTCGATAAAGTCGAGACCCTGTTTATAAAAGACATGACATACCCCCTTTGTAGTCGTACAGCTTAATCCGCGCTGCAAGGAGGCCATGATAGGAGCAGGTTTTTTTCGTTCACAAGCACCGATATTCTAACCGGGTTGGCATTTTCAAAGATTGCTGACAAGGTGAATGTATCCAGGCAAAGCTCAGGTTATCGGCAAGACGATGCAACGGAGGATCGTCGGGTCATGGTGTGTCAACAATAAGCCGCAGCTTGATCGTGGCTGCGTCGGCCCGTCATGTTTTTATTGCACAGGAGGAGTAACGACGGCCGACTGTAACAAGTGTGTAAATTCGTTTAACTCAGTTGCGTTGATGTCAGAGACTGCCCAAAACTGCATTCCCGCCTGGGTCCATGCATCGGCGGTATAACCCTGCCACTCCCGCTCATGAAGGTTCGCGGTGCGCTCCCCGCCGGTCGGCCAAATGAACAGATTGATTGCATGCTTGCGATACTGATAGACCAAGGCCGCGACCTTGCGGTTGTTGACATAATCCAGTCGTCCGCCCATCAACACAAAACCCTGCGCGGAAAAATCGCGAACCGGCGGAGCAAAATCGAGCTGGCCGATGAACCACGGTTTGACGGTATGTTGATCGGTGGAGCGCACGTCGGTGAGGTGCTCGGCCATCAACGAGCGCACGTGCCCGCCGATGACTTCGCGCGCCAGCAAGTCGTCGGCCGACGGCGTGTTGAGCACCAGCATCAGGCTGGTACTAAATAGCACAACGCTGGTGACGACCGCGCTCACGGTCGGCCAGCGCCAAGTGTTCAGGTAATCCAGCCCGCGTGATTTTTCAGGTGTTTTCCCAGCTTTGCGCAACTGCGCATGCATGCTTTGGCGTAAACTTGCCGGCGCCTTGAAGTAGGGCGCGGCGGTTTTAATCGCGGCACGTAGTTGCATCTGTTCGCGCAGCCGTTGTTGACAGGCGGGGCAAGTTTGCACATGGGTTTCCATGCGCGCCATCGTGAACGCATCGAATTCGCTGTCCACATAAGCGTCGAGCATGACATTAAATTCTTTACAGTCCATCGCTGCCATCCTGCCGTGCCGCCGGGCTGGGCATAAGAATTTGTTGCAAGCGCTTGCGCGCGCGAGCCAGCCGCGACATGACCGTACCCACGGGCACGTTCGTGATTGATGCAATCTGTTTGTAGGGTAGTTCTTCGAGTTCGCGCAACACCATCACCTCACGAAATTCCACCGGCAATTGTTCAATGGCGAGCCGCAATTGGTCGGCATCGGCTTGCTGCACCAGTTGCAGTTCAGGGCTTGGCGACGTGGATGCGGTTGCGTCGCCAGCCGCCGAGGCGGGGTCGAAATAGTCGTCGTCGAGCGGCATGGTGAGCTCCTGCATGCGATGTTGCCGCAGCCAGGTGAAGGTCGTGTTGCGCACGATGGTCAGTAGCCACGCGCGCGCGTCCGTGCCGTGAAAGCTGGCAAAATATTTCAATGCACGCACACACGACTCCTGCGCGAGATCTTGCGCATCATGGTCATTGCCCACCAGCCAGCGCGCCAGATTGAACGCGGCATCCAGATGCGGCAGCACGCATTGCTCAAACCGTGCAAGTTCTTGGTTGTTTTTCGCCACGCGTGGTTAATGCCGTCTCGTAAGTGGATAACTCGAATAGCGACTATTTTATTCCCCGACATGGGATTTGAATTTTCACGGGAATAACTTCCGGCAACCGCAGGTTATACAAGATGAGTCGAGCAATCAAAGGCTCGCCAACATGAGGTTGATAACCCGTGGAGTAAATCAAAGTCTTCAGGAGGTGTGTTATGAAATCGATAATTGCAGTGCTGATGATCGTGGGTGCTTCATTGAGTTTCTTACCGGGAATTTCAGCTACCGCAGATGTGCCCGCTGCGACGCCGGCAAAGAAGCCGTACAACATGGTGATTCAGCTCACCGAAGACAGTGAAAAAGTCGCGAACATGGCGCTGAATAATGCGGTCAATGTGCAAAGAGAACTGGGCATCGACAACATCAATATTGAAGTCGTGGCCTATGGCCCTGGATTAAAAATGATGCTCAAAGACAGCCCCGTGGCAGGCCGCATCAAAGATCTTGCGTTGCAAAACGTGAGCTTCGCCGCCTGTGGCAATACCATCAAAAGATGGGAAAAAGACAACAACGCCAAGGCCGAAATTACCGAAGGCGCGCACGTCGTGCCGGCCGGTCTGGTGCGGATTCTGAATCTGCAACAGCAAGGCTGGAGTTATATCCGTCCGTAGTTCCGTCGATGGGGTTGAAGGAGCGGTGAAACGACAACGATGCGTGGCCGGGATGCTGAGAAGAGTAATGGATAAATTTAAAAGTTTGCTCTTTACGCTTAAGCAGCCCGGCTCCTGGTTTTGACATGGCGCGGTTTAAAGAAATTTACTCCGACCCCGTCGCGAGGCTTGGCCAAAATGTGCCGAAGGCAAAGAGCCGTAACATTGGAATTGGCACTGCGCACGACAGTGCATGTTGTGAATAAATGCGCTATAGCCTTTTCATTGTGAGTGTACGCTTTCGACCCCAAGTGGTCGTTCAGCACTTCAGCAAAACAACGTTTGGTTCGTGTTGTATGCGATCCTACGTGCAGGTACTTCGAATGTCTGCTTTTCACGGTGCCGACCGCATGTCAACAGGTTCGAATTCATCGAGAAACTCTGGTACGTTTCCAGTAGCCTGAACAGATTGATCACCGCTGCCGATGGCTTCGCCCTGCCGCGTTCATAACGCGAGAACGCGCTAGATCCGCCGCCCGTAATCTCCGCCGCTGCTCTGAAAGTGGTTTGCCGCGTCATTGCGCGTGATACACGTCTTGCCACACCTTCACGCTGCGCCCGCGCGGCGTTTTTTCGCAGTTGGAGCGACCGGTATTACTGCGAGATTCACCTTGAGGCTACGCAAGATTTTTAGAATTGTGTCGAAGCGCGGCTTCGCTCCCGGAGCGAGCGCCTTGTACAAGCTTTCGCGCCCCAAGCCCGTGTCCTTGGCGATTTGTGTCATTCCGCGCGCTTTTGCAACGTTGGCCAACGCGGTCAACAGCAGGCCAGGATCGTCTTCCTCCAAAACTGCGGTGAGGTATTCCGCGATCACCTCGTCGCTATTGAGGTAGCTGGCAGGGTCAAAGTTGGTGATGCGTTCTTTCGTTTTCATGGCCATAACTCCTGCGTCAATACGGCGGCGCGTTTGATGTCACGGGATTGCGTGGATTTATCGCCCCCGCACAGTAGCAACAGAAACGTTTTACCACGTTGGGTATAATACAACCGGTAACCCGGTCCAACGTCCACGCGCATTTCATAAACTTGATGCCCAACCGACTTCACATCACCCAGATTTCCGGCCCGCACGCGATCTAACCGCATGATGATCCGCGCTTTGGCTCGAGCATCGCGCAGATTAGAAAACCACGATGTAAATGTTTCCGTCTGTTGTATCGTGAACATAGCTATACTGTATCCGTATAGATACGGATGGTCAACTCGCCTGGGCCGCAAATTTGAGCTTTGGCTGATGAGGTTTGAGATTTCAAAGTTAGCTCTTTACGTTTAGCAGCCAGGCTCCTGGTTTTGACATGGCGCGTGTTAAAGAAATTTACTCCGGCCCCGTCGTGACGTTTGGCCAAGATGTGCAGAAGGCAAAGAGCCGTAACATTCGAATTGGCACTGCGCAGGACAGCGCATGTGGCGCGTAAATGCGATGAGGCCTCGTCTTTGTGACGGGGGCGCTTTCGACCTAATGCGAACCTTCGAGCTTCAAAAAGGTTTCAAATTCATGCCCGATAGCAGTCATTTAAAACCGTCTGCG
>JANLTU010000190.1:0-2650 GCA_031363085.1 Gammaproteobacteria bacterium | reverse complement strand
TGGGCGGATTTACGGACACCAAACGCACCGGGCGTCCGGGATGGGACACGATATGGCACGGATGGTTTCGATTGCAGGAGCGACTTGAGGGCTATCAAATGAGCAAACTCGCGCATGATGAATTGTGATCAAGAGACAGGGCAAAGCCGGGGAAGTTAGTGGATCCCGTGCGCCCCGTTATGTACACCTCGCTGGTGGTCGGGTGGATCGTGATCGCATATCCATGTTCGTTGAAACCGCTGCCGCCAAGATAGGTGGATTGCAGCAAAGGATCGATCGCCACGGGCAAATCGGGATCATGCGACCCGAGCGTAAAGCCGTACTCGTTCGCTTGCACAGCGTAGGTCACTGCGACCGGAATTCGTGCACTGTTTTTTTCCTGCCAAGCGATAGGCGCAGTCAGCGTGACTTCGCCCAGACCGGTGCCCAGCACTAATGCGCCCTCCGCGTTCACCACAAGCGGGTTGGCGCCAGCGACCCGTATGCGGATGGCGGAGGTGTCCACACCAGGAGCAAGGCTGAACAGCTTTTCCACATTGCGGCCGTGCGCCTCGACCTGCACCGTAATCCCGGGCCAGACCTCACCGAGTGAAATGGTTGTGTGGCTTGGAACATGCGGGCGCCAGTGTTGCGGGTCTGCACCCATGAAATAACTCACGTTGGCCGAGGCCGCAGCGCCCGCAACCGGGTGCGCGTTACCGTTCACAAAGGTTTCAGTCAAGCTCCAGCCCCCGGGAGCATTCGCTGTTTCGTGCTCACCGGCTTCCGGCAACGATTCATGCGGGGATTTTGCGGGCAAGACATAAACCAGCGCTCCGTCCCGGTTGACGAATACGGTACCCGCGAAAGTCGATGCGTAATACGCGACGCGCTTATCCACTTGGCCCTGGTTGGCGATGAAGGGCAGTTGCAGCCCGGCGAGCTGTGTAAGCGGCGCTCCGGCCGACGAGTCCACCACAGATGAGCTACCCAACATGCCGGGAAGGTTCGCGTTGCGAGCGGTTCCCCACCCGGCGACGATCACCAAGGCGGCGCCCAGAGTCCACATTGTTCGTCGTACTACGGTCATGACATTTTCTCCAAACTCATTTGCAAACGTCCATATCCAAAAGTTTCGCCTGCCAGGCGCACAAGTCGCCGCTGAAGGGCGGAAGCTCGAACTTTTGCGCGGCGGGCTGTTTGTCGATAGCCAACGCGAGGATGCCGCTCACGGTGGCGGCGGCGAAGGAGGTGCCGTCGACAAAGTTGTGCCGTTGGCCCGGAACCGTCGAAAACACTTGCGTGGCAGGCGCATTGACGCGCGCCTGCGCCGCGAGCTTGGCATTGGGATAGGGCGCGCCACGCTCATCCACGCCACCCACCGCGATCACCGCCGGATGACGTGCGGGAAAACTGGCTTGTTCCTGCCAGCGCGCGTTGCCCACCGGGGCGACCAACAACGCGCCGCGTCGCGCGCCTTCCGTGAGCAAGGTGCTGATGAGAGGGTCGGTCTCCGGTGTGCCGAAACTCATATTGACGAGCTGTGCCCCCTGTTGCAGCGCGAAATCCAGTGCGCGCGACACGCTGGTTGAATTGCACTGCGCGTCGGACACGTTAGCGCGGCTTTGTACGCAGGCGCGCAACGCCAGGACCGTGGCCTCGGGTGCGATGCCGGTGATGCCGAAGTCGTCGGCGCTGGCGGCAATGATTCCGGCCACGGCGGTGCCGTGGATTTCGGCGGCCACATCGTCACCCGACAGGAAATTCTTGCGCACTGCGACGCGTGCGCGCAGGTCGGGATGTTGCGCGTCGATACCGCTGTCGATGATCGCCACGCGCGCGTTCTTGCCGCGCTGCTGCGCATGCACCGCTTCCATGCGCAGGAGGCGCGTGGTTGCCTGCATCGCCGCAAGCGGATCGCCTAAGGTGCGGAACACGAAGTTGGGCTGCGCGATTTTCACTTCCGGAATGCGTTGCAGTTCGTTCAGCAGTGGGGCGAGGTCGCGATCCGTTGCGTAGAGGCCCACATGCAAACTCAATATTTCGAGCGCGTAGGATTCCAGTTCGCGCAGCGCAAAGCTTTTTAGCTGTTGAGTCACATCTATTCCGGCGGCGGTGACGACCAGAAGCTGTCCAGGCACGCGTGTTTCCGGTTCGGGTACGGTGATCCGCCCGGTGGGCAGGGCGGCCGCTGCAACAGACGGTTTTCCGGGCCACGCATCAATTGCCGATACCTGCCACCAATAGGCTTGGCCGGGTACAAAAAAATTCTCAACTTCAGCGGGATTGAGCGTGTATTCCGGCGTGTTGGTGTAGGCGCTGAACAGCGCCGCAGGCGCGTTTTGCGTGGCCGGATCGGCAGCGAAAAAGTCGATGCGATAACGCGTGCCGGGCGCGGCACCGCTCCAGCGAAATTCCGTGGCGCCGTCATTCAGCGCGCTGCTGTTCGCCGGTGCAAGCAGCGTCGGCGCCGGTTGCGCTGCGGTAGCCGCATCCACGAAATATATCGCGACCGGGGCGTCGATTAATGTTTGCGTGTCGAGCACGCGCAAGCTGACGCGATGCGCACCGGGGCTGAAGGTGGGCAGTTCCGGCGCATCGGGCGTGGTCAGCGTGACGCTGTCGCCGTAGGTCAAATACTCGGTCACATATGAATGAGCAAAGCACAATG
>JANLTU010000180.1:0-6524 GCA_031363085.1 Gammaproteobacteria bacterium | reverse complement strand
AGCGGGTGCGCGGCCAGACCACCGAGCTGGCGGCTGCCACGCCGGGCCTTCGCCTGCCGGCAATGCCGGTCACCGGCAACGGCTACGTGCTGCCCGCGCTGCCCGGTGCGATGGCCCTGTTTGGAGCAACCGCAAACGCGGGCGACGACGACCTCACGCTGCGGGCCAGCGACCACCGGCACAACCTCGCCCAATTGGCGCGCCTGACCGGCAGTGCGCCGAGCGTCGATGAGGCCACGCTTCGCGGCCGCGTCGGTTGGCGCTGCGTGGCCGACGACCGCCTGCCGCTGATCGGTGCGGTGCCGGATATTGAAGCCACTTGCCAGCCGGGGCTGCGCCTGGACCAAGCGCGTTTCGTGCCGCGCGCGCCAGGCCTGTTCGTGTTCACGGCGCTGGCGTCGCGGGGCATCGCCTGGTCTGCGCTCGGGGCGCAAACGCTGGCGTCGCTGGTCGCCGGGGCGCCCTGCCCGCTGGAAGCAAGCCTGCTAGACGCCGTGGATGCGGGCCGCTTCGTCTCGCGTGCAGCGCGGCGCGCCGGGCCACTTTAGGGGGCGCCCCCGAGCTCATCGCGTTGCGGCTCAAGCGGCGTGTTCGGCCGCGTGGGGACAGCCCGGCACCGGCCTTCAGGCCGGTGTCTCACCCACGGGTTGCGCGACATCCGGCGTACTCGTTTCGCCATCGGGTTCGTCTGAGGGCGTGCCGTCGGGCTTGAGAGTCCCCGCTTTGCGCTGGGCCAGCTTCTCTTCCTTCTTCTGCTTCTTCAGCCGCTCGCGTTGGCGCTTTTCAAACGAATAGTTGGGTTTTGCCATGGGCTTGAAGTCCTCGGTGATCTGAAAGTGTGCGAACCCCGCGAGGTTACGCTGTTTTGGTGGGGCAACCGGTCAGAACGTCAGCGTCTTCACGCCAGCGGGCGTGCCGAGCAGGCACACGCCAGCCCGGTTGCGCGCGAACACGCCCACGGTCACGACACCGGGCCATTGGCTCCACTCGCGCTCGGTCGCGGCCGGGTCGGTGAGTGCAAGGCCGTGCACGTCGAGGATCAGGCAACCGTTGTCGGTCACGAAGCCCTCGCGAAGTACCGGTTTGCCCCCGAGCGCATGCAGCCGCCTTGCGACCAGCGCACGCGCCATCGGAATCACTTCGACCGGCAGCGGAAATTTTCCCAGTACATCGACCAGCTTGGATTCGTCGGCGATACAGACAAATTTCTTCGCCACCGCAGCGACGATTTTTTCGCGGGTGAGCGCACCGCCTCCGCCTTTGATGAGGTGCAAGTATTTGTTGGTTTCGTCAGTGCCGTCGACGTAAACGGAAATTTCATCGGCCGCGTTGAGGTCAAGTACACGAATGCCATGAGCTTCTAAACGCTTAGCGCTCGCAACCGAGCTTGCGACCGTACCGTCGATTTTGTGTTTGATCTTGGCCAGTTCATCGATGAAGCAATTGGCTGTGCTGCCAGTGCCCACGCCGATGATGCTGCCGGCCTGCACATAGTCGATGGCTGCGCGTGCAACCGCTTTTTTTAGTTCGTCTTGGGAGGTCATTTTAATCTCATTAATTCTTCATTAATTCTCGAAATGCAGCCCCGTGGGCGCGTGCCGGTAAATACTATAGTATGTGGGCCTGACGCAAAACCCCGCTACCGCACAACAAATGGCCGAACAGTACCTGAAACGAATTTTGAAGGCGCGAGTTTACGACGTTGCGCGTGAAACGCCACTGGAACTCGCGCCGCGTTTGTCCAAACGCCTGCATAATCGAATTTTGCTCAAGCGCGAAGATTTGCAGCCGGTGTTTTCATTCAAGCTGCGTGGTGCCTACAACAAAATTATCGGTTTGAGCGAAGCGGCGCGAAGCCGGGGGGTGATCACCGCTTCGGCGGGCAATCACGCGCAGGGCGTTGCGCTCGCTGCGCAGAAGCTGAATATCGTTGCGCTGATCGTCATGCCCAAGACGACACCGCAGATCAAGGTCGACGCGGTGCGCAGTTACAGTGCGCAAATCGAATTACATGGCAATAGCTACGACGACGCGTACCAGCACGCCTGCCAGATTGCGCGTGAGCGCGACATGACCTTTGTGCATCCCTACGACGACCCCGATGTCATCGCAGGGCAGGGCACGGTCGCCATGGAAATCCTGCGCCAGTACCAAGGCGCCATCAACGCGATTTTTGTGCCGGTGGGCGGCGGCGGACTCATCGCCGGTATCGCGGCCTACGTGAAAACGTTGCACCCGGAAATCAAAATCATCGGCGTTGAACCCGACGACGCGGGCTGTTTGTATGCCGCGTTGCAGGCGAAGCAACGTGTAGTACTCGATCAAGTGGGAATTTTTGCCGATGGCGTGGCGGTGCGTCAGGTGGGTGAGGAAGCGTTTCGGATCGCAAGCCGCTGTGTCGACGAAGTCGTCTTGGTGACTACCGACGAGATCTGCGCCGCAATCAAAGACATTTTCGACGACACCCGCTCCATTGCTGAGCCGGCCGGCGCGCTGGCAGTTGCCGGGCTGAAAAAATACCTCGCCCGTGAGCCGGCATCTGACCAGACCTTCGTGGCCATCGACAGCGGTGCCAACATGAATTTTGATCGTCTGCGTCACGTCGCCGAGCGCGCCGAACTCGGCGAGCGTCGCGAGGCCTTGCTGGCGGTTTCAATTCCAGAGCGCCCGGGTAGCTTTCGCGAATTCTGCGAAGTGATCGGAACGCGCAGTATCACCGAGTTTAACTATCGATATTCAGACCCGCACCATGCGCAGGTGTTTGTCGGGGTGCAAATGCATGAAAAAGATTCCGAACGCCAAGTACTGATCGAGAAGCTCGCTCACTGCAAGTACCCCGTGGTTGACATTACCGACAATGAAATGGCCAAGTTACACATCCGTTACATGGTCGGCGGACGCGCCGCAACCGTCGTTAATGAGCGCGTGTTTCGTTTTGAATTCCCCGAACGGCCTGGTGCCCTATTGCACTTCTTGATCAAAATCGGGCAGCGTTGGAACATCAGTCTGTTTCACTATCGTAACCACGGTGCAGCCTATGGGCGCGTGTTAGTGGGCATGCAGGTTGCCAGCAAAGATGATCAAGTGCTTCAAGCCTTTCTTTGTGAGCTCGGCTATGCGCATTGGGAGGAGACCCAAAACCCAGCATATCGGTTGTTTCTGGGTGAATAGCATGGCCTGCCTGCCCGGCTTGTAATCGTAGGATAAAAATCTATTAAAATAATTTACGATTCAACGTCGTACTATTGATATCTCAGATGAGTGATGACCATATTTGGACGAGTGATGGCTGTATATAGCATTCAGCTATTTGCAAATAATTGTTTGACACTTAGAAATTACCCGTGTTAAATCTACCGCATTCTCGAAACCACCGGGCTTGATCTCTCCATGAAGGACTGACCAAGAACCGTTTTTAGTTTGGCCCATCAAAGGACGTTTAGAGGGGGAGTTATGAAGCGCAATCAGAAGATTCTAGTAACCGCAGTGCTCAGCGCAGTGTCCACACTCGCGCTGAACACCGCTATGGCCATCGAGCCTACAAGTATCAAAGACAGTCCGCATAATTTAGGTGCTGGAAACCTCCAGGCTGCGGGAAAGACCCCTAGCGGTAATGCGATTGCTAACCACAGTGCCAACACCGCAGAAATTTGCGTGTTTTGTCATACCCCGCACGGTGGTGATAACGGGGCAGCAGTTCCAATCTGGAACCGTAAACTCGGTATCGGCGGCGGTGGGGCTTTAGCCGCTATTAACTATAAGCGATATGCTGAGTTAGGCTCTACGACGTTTGACTCAGTTGAAGCTCCGATTGGGTCAGTGACTATCGCGTGCTTGTCTTGTCATGACGGTACCCAAGCAATCGATAACGTTCTGAATCTGCCTGGTTCGGGTGGATACAACTACGCAACGGGCGCGCAAATTGGGGGCTTTACCGGTGGTGATACCGTCGGCGGTTTGAAGCAGGGGGCATTAGGCGACCCAACCAAGATCGTCCAAAACCTCACTACTGACTTGAGCAATGACCACCCAGTAAGTATGCAGTTCGGTGGTGGCGGTGTTAAAGTTGGCAACGAAACACCCGGAATAATGCCGGTGGATCCTGATTTCCGTGTCCCGAATGTTATGAAGGCTCCCGATACTTCAGGGCTGCAGAAGTTGTGGTACATCGAATCGGGTTCTAACAGCTTGAAACCTGCAGCTCGTGATCGTATGGATATCATCCTCTACACGCGCAACACCATAAAGGGTGAT
Organism: Gammaproteobacteria bacterium; assembly: GCA_031363085.1. Classification (GTDB taxonomy): domain Bacteria; phylum Pseudomonadota; class Gammaproteobacteria; order SG8-11; family SG8-11; genus UBA6921. Next base: position 2,270 of record JANLTU010000180.1, on the reverse strand, counting down.
GAGGGAACTTGGCAACCGACAGTGGAATGCGGTTCTTGCCATGATCCGCACAACGTACAGAACCCGACATTCCTGCGAATTTCAAACTCAGGAGCGAATAGCATACCGAATAACTCCGATAACATTTATCCGAAAGCAAACGGAGGCCCAAGCGGGTTGTGTCTGACTTGCCACCTCAAGTAATTTTGTAGCTAAATTTCAGATAAGGTCCGTTATTTATGCGCCGGATATCCTGACAGGAAACTGTAAGGATGTCCGGCGTAGTTTTTTGTGTCCCCTAATTCTAGAATTTTTCGCGCCCTGCACATTGCTTGTGTAGAATTGGTTGCCCTATTTTTTCGACATTATCTGCACGCCGATATGGATGCGATCACATGCTGTTGTTAGCCGATACTCAAATACCTAGATTTCTAAACTTTCGAATCAAGTTGCCGGCAGTATTGTTGCTGCTCGCTGCAAATGGCTACAGTATCGCCGCGTTGAGCACTGATGCTCCGGTGTCTAAAGCGGTAGTGGGTACAACTAAAGGGCCCACAGCTAACTATTTGGCCAAGGTAGGTTCCGATACCATCATGCTGGATGAGTATTACGAACAGCTTCAGATCGGTATGAAAGAAAAGTTTTTTCATGGAAAAATTCCGGATAAAGAACTCAAGCAGTTTCGGCGAGACCTCGCTCAGCAGATGATTAATAAAGTCCTTTATGTGCAGGAGGCAAAACGGCGCAGCATCACACCTGACCAAGATGAAATTGCAAAAAAAATAAAGAATCTGGAGCGCAAAAAGAAAAAAGATACCTACTGGCAAGAGCACAAAGATCAAATGATCAAGACCGCGCGCAAAGGGTTCGAGGCCGACAGTTTAGCGAAGCAACTGGAAAGCTTGGTCCGCAGTGCTGTAAAACCTGTAACTCCTGAAGTACAGAACTTTTACAAGGCCAATGAAGATAAATTTACCGCTCCTGAGCGCGTAAAGGTACATATCATCATGTTAAAGGTTGACCCCTCTGCAAGCAGTGAGGAGTGGGACAACACTGCAAAGCAGGCTGGAGAGCTCGTCAAGAAAATCCGGCAGGGCGAAAAGTTTGAAGAACTCGCACGTATTCACTCCGGTGATGACACAGCAGCTTCGGGTGGTGATATGGGCTATATCCATAAGGGCATGATGGGTGTCAACGCTGCGGCAGTACTGGACAAGATGAAGGTAGGTACAGTTTCTGAGCCGGTATATTTGCTTGAGGGAATCGCAATATTCCGTCTAGATGATCGTGAACAAGCACGCGTAAACGAATTGCCACGCGTTGAAGATTCAGCGACAGAATTGTTGCGCAAGGACATGGCGGAAAAAGCGTGGAAGGAATTTACTGAAACTTTACATAAGAAAACTGAAATCATTTTAAATGATGCCGTGTTATGACCAAACGTTTGAACATTGCCCGCTAGCAATAACGAATCACTTTGTACTTCATTCGTTAGACTCGTTACGTGATTGAGCGCCACTAGCGATACATCAACTCGGAAATACTAACGCTGTTTCCGCTTGTATGCCGTCCAGCTCGATTCGCAGGACACGTGTACTCTTGTTCCTGCTGTGTGGTGAGGGTCGGGGTGTGTTGTGGTGTGGATTATACAGGGGGCGTATTGAGGAGTGGCGCTGGGTGTCGACGATAGGTTAGAAGTGTGGGGGTCAGAGTCGTGGGTACTCCTGTTCCAAGCTTGAACTTCGCCCATTCCATTGCATGTAAGCCGCTTGCTTGGCTCGTGATTACCTATGCGGTGGTCGTTCTATTAGTCACGTTTCCGGAAACCGATCCAGATATCTATTGGCACCTTGCCAATGGCCGCGCGATGGTTGAACAAAGGAGTATCGTTAACGAAGAAATTTTTTCGTACACACGTGCTGGAGTGGCATTTAGCAATCACGAATGGCTTGCTCAAATTATTTTATTTTTTGCCTATCAGTCTGGCGGTTGGTGGGGCGTAGCCGCGCTTTGCCTAGCGCTCGCATTATGTGTTACCACGTTGGTTTATGCAGCATGCCTGCGTCTTGGTGTGGCACCTTTACTCGGTTGTATGGCCGTAATTATTGCCGTGCTGTGTGGTGTGCAGCGTTTCTCCCCCCGCCCTGAGATATTTTCCCTGGTAGGTGTCGCATGGTTGGGATTTTTCATTCATTCGTTCCAGCAGCAAGCCATAGCGACGCGTACGACGTGGTTCTTGCCGCCTTTGATGCTGGTATGGGATTGGTTGCATGGCGCGGTTTTCGGTGTGG
>JANLTU010000160.1:0-5235 GCA_031363085.1 Gammaproteobacteria bacterium | reverse complement strand
CGATATGGCATATGTAACGAGACTGCGCTAATTGCCTTAAGTCATCCTTGAAAGGATACAACAAAAATACAATTGCACAAGCCTGACCCGGTTCATCAATGTAAGCCCGCTTGGGGCCGAATTCAATTTCATCCGGCTACGCTTGCCTAGCTGATAGTTCGACTAGTCGTCGAATCTAATAACCATGTTGCCCCATATTGGACCGCACCCGTAACCAGACACCGTTCCCCATAAAGGATCCTGGGAGCCATTTAACTTGATTGTATGGTTTCCGGCTGCGAGCAGGCCGACCCATTGGGTGTGGTGATTTTGCCACTCGGCAGTGCCGAGAGTACTGCCGAGAGATCGGTGCATTTCTATGCCATCCACCACTAAGGACGTATCACGCCGCCCTGTTCCTGAACTGATGATGCTGGCGTTAGCGGTGACGTAGGCTGGGCGGTCAAGCGTGAAGTTCGATGACATCTGCGTTGGATTTGCACCATTCCAAGGTGAAGGGCATTGTGGACGGGTGTCTTGCACAAAGATGGGCGGCCGCGAGGTATTAACGATAGTGAGTCCGGTAGTTTCATAGATACGGTTACCTGAAACCGTGTCGGTATCGTAATTCAAAATTGCGCCGACTGTCATATAGACCGCGCTTGCCGGAATCTGATGTTCCGAACCGCTGCCGAAACGCGCGCTGTAAGTGTGCCAGTTGTTGTCTGTGAAGTTGCTATCGCGATTAACAGGATAAAACCACCAAGTACCGGTTGTACCACCCGCACTGCTCCCATTTAGCTCCGTACCCTTGGCGTCGAACAACCGGACGGCGAGATAAACGGCGCCGGTGCTGCCGCCGCCACTGACCAAGCGAAAGGAACCACGTACTTCGTAGGTCCAGTGAGGGTTTATTGGTACACGGCGCACCGAGGAAATCCATGGTGTTTGGTTGATAGCATTTGAAAAAACTTTCGTCCCGATGAAGGGCGCCGCTGTTGCTAGGACTGCACCTTGCCCTTTGATAATTTGCCAATCAATGAAGCTTTGTTCAAAGAATGCGTTGGGAATGTAACCCCAACCACTAAACGAATCGATCTTGCTCTTGTCGCCAGCCGACATAAGGCCATCGGCGGTCGGAGTTGCTAACGGATAACTGCCCGTCGCGTCTGCAGAACATACCCAAGCGGCGCCGCTGCTCTTAAGCACTTGGCCATTGGCACACGAGGTGAGGCTTAAGCTGACGTCGCCGCTCTTGCCCCCGCCAGACAATCCGCCGCCCGCCGTTACGCCCGTGATCGTACCGCCCGCGCCACCGGAGATCGGTTCGCAGACCACCGTCCCGTTGGCATTCACGATCTTGATTGCTTCCCCAGCCTTGCACTCGCCGCTTACGCGGTCCTGCTTGCTGTTTACGGCACTTTGCACGGCCTCGAAGTTTGCATTTACATCCGCCGCTATAGCGGGCGTGCCGGAGCCGAATTTGTTAGGGATGGTTAAGTCGGCGGCAATGGCGGACAACATGAAAGCACTGATTGCCAAAGCTGCGCCCAGCATGGACAAACGTCGCAATGTGGGTGGTTGCAAACGCAAAGATTCCGGTGTGCTCATACTACAACCCCTCTTGATGATTGAAAGTTTTTTGCAGGAATGCTGTGGCGAGTGTCCCTATTGTTATTTGATCTATCCTGTTCGATGTCGCTGTAGTGTAGGGTGCTGAAGTATTGCGGTCAATTTGTTGAGCGGGAACCCGAAAGAAACGCCCACAAAAAAATACCGGTGACCGGAAGCTAAAATTTTTGCATCCCGTAAACAGCGGCTTTTGACAAAATAAACAGCGACCGGAAGGCGGTGTTTACGTCATCTTCCATCGAAGTCATATGCGTATACCAAGGCATACTTGTAGGGTGGGCACCGCCCACCCTACACACAGCCGCAATGCTGTTTTGACAAAGATCTGGGAGCAAAGCGCAAGAGTATATTCATTGACTATGCTCAGCATTCATCATCAATCCGACTAAAATACTCGGGCGATGATAAAAACGGAATCGGACTTGAACTACCGCATTGAGCTACTGCATTTAGCCGTTCCTTGCAACGACACAACAGAAATGCAATTACTCAAGCCTGACCCAACTATTCATAACCCGACTATTCACAAACCGGACTGCAATTGCAGTCGTAACGGAGCGGAGTGGTTACGTGCGGTAGTCGGCAATTTCTCTGTCGTCCAGTTGGTTGGATGGCACCAGCTTGTAGTGCTTTTCTTCGACAATCTTCAGTTCGAGCAGCTCGGCGTCTTCGATGCGCAGCTCGAACAACGCGATTTGATCATGCGCGATGAATTGCGCCGAGATCGGACGACTGCGCAGCGTTGGGAATTTGGCCTCACACCATTTCGTGTCCTGCTCAGTCTGCACAATAGAAATTTGATCTTTGCCGCCCTTGGCTTGCACCGGAATGATGAAGTGGCAACCATGCTTGTCCAATCCGATATACAGTTCATCGATCTCGATCTGGCCAAAGTCTTCGACCGTCGTACGAAGGTGGTTTTGCAGCGAGTAGGTGGTGAGGCCGAGGAAGATATCAATCAGCCGGTTGTAGCGCACCTTAGCCAGCAGAGCCTGCTCGTCGTCAAGCGCATAGCGCGCGATGATCTCCGGTGTACTGTCGGGAATTTTGATCATCGCCAGATTCGGATTGGGAACGATGCGGTTCGCCTTCGCCAGCCGGAACCGGTAGCGCGCACGGCCCGCAAGTTGAATCACCCACTCGCTGTCTTCGGGCTGCGTTGCTCGCACCTTTGCGGGCATGGGAGTACGAAAGCGGATCGAATAGATCACGTCGCCGAGGTTTTCAGGCAAGACGATATCAAGCTCCTTGGCCGCATCTTTCAACGCCGTGCGCTCGAACGGAATTTCGGTTGCACCGGCGCTGTAACTCTTGAAAAAAATCTTCTCGATCAGTTGCGCATAGCGACTTGGTGGCTTCAGTTTTTTTGGCTTCTTCGTCATGAGGTTCATGCAGCAACGACTCTCCTGGCTTTTTCGTGCTGTATCGCCGGGCGTTGGCGGCGCGCGATCACCGTGCTCGATACGCCAAACATCGCCGCCGCCTCAGTCATGGAAATACTGATCAAACTCACATCGCCCAAGACCAAAACCTGGCTGGGTTTTGCAGGTTTTTTCCGCAATGTTTTCATGATCTCGCCGCCCACGGCACGCGCCAGTAACGGCGGCACGCTGTTGCCGATCTGGCGGAAGCCGTGCCACTTGGTCATGTGGAAACGAAACCAGTCGGGATAGGAGTGCAATCGTGCCGCCTCACGCACGGTGATAACACGCGGCACCGTGGGGTGAATCGGGCGCGGTGATGTGAATGCACCCCGGTCGCTGGCGGTACCCGCCCGCAACGTGTTGCAGAGCCCGTCCAGCGCAAGCTTTTTGAAGCGGCTGATCGGCTCCACGTCACCGGGTGCAGTGGCCGCAAAACGCTTGCGCGACAGCGCGGTGTGCTCAGTCAATAACGAACCCGTGAGCACCGATGAGTCGAAACAACGCCGGTAACTGAAGTCCTGCGGGTCGTCCTTCTTGCCACGCAGGAACGCCGCATAATTGGAGGGCTTGCCGAACTTTGCCTTGGTCCAATCACGTACCCAGAGCTCGGGGAAGCTCTCGGCATCAGGGATGTCTCTGATCGCTTGGCCGACGCTCGTGCGTCCGGTAGGTTGCGGGTATGCAGGCAGCGGCAAGCCAGCGCGTGCGCCCATGAGAAACAGGCGATGACGGTCTTGCGGCACGCCATAGTCGGCGGCGTTCAGCACTTGGTAATCGGCTGCTATGTCGTAACCACCTTGGCGGAAGGTTTCAATAATCTCCTTCAGGAAACGGCGATGGGTACCAATCGTCAGCCCCTTCACGTTTTCGAATACGAAGTATTTCGGCCGCAATTCCATCACCAGCCGCACATAGTGATAAACGAGCTGGTTACGGGAATCTTCCAGCGCGCGCTTTCCAATTAATGAAAAGCCCTGGCACGGTGCACCGCCAATCACAATATCGAGGTCACGGCGACCTATGCCCGCGTGGCGGCGTAACTCGTCGCCAGTGGTGTCGATGACGCTCTTGCAAACCGTCACGCAGTTGGGAAAGTTGAATGTGTGAGCGGCGCAGTGGATCGGGTCGATATCCAGCGCAGCCACGATGTCGAAGCCCGCCTGTTCGAAGCCCAGGCTCAAGCCCCCTGCACCCGCAAATAGATCGATCCCGATTGGTCGAGTCATGCTGCTTCCCTTGTTTTGTGCGATGTAAGTCGTTTCGCGGAAGGCTACGCGAAAATGATCAGTTTGTCGATCGGCATTTTATCTCTGACGGTTCGTTGACCCTCGCATCACCGAGCTACGACTCTGCCGCCTATCCGCTTTCCAATACGCGCACCTTTCGAACCTGCCGGAACACTTCGCTGCTCACGAAGCGACGGATAACGCTAAAGTCTTCGACGGCACTGCCGAATACCGCCGCGTCAGATTCTGCTGCCCAAACGAGCCTCGCGATGATCCGAACAGATATGCAAGTCAGGTTGAATACGTGGCTGCTGGTGCTGCTGGGAGTGTGCCTGTTGAGCGTCTGCGGCAAGGCTGCCGATACTGGCGCAACCGATACCGCGCCTGCGACACCCACGATTTCCATTGCGTTGCTGCGCAGTTCCGGCGGCGTGGCGACGACCTCGGCCAGCAGTTCCGTGCCTATCACAGTAAAAGTCAATATCAGGATCGTCTGAAGGAAGAAAGAGAAGCTACCCTACCCAATATCAGTAGTTAAGGATTTGTAGGGGCACACCTGTGTGTGTAACGGAATGGGCCCAGGCTTGATTAATTGTATTTTTTCCTAGCGTTCAAAGGAACGACAAAATACAAAAGCGCAAGCCTGACCCAGCTCTCAACCCGCCCGCAGCAGAAATCCACCGCGTGTCAAGTTCATTGCGCACCCGCCTTTTTTAGTATCCGCAGCATTTCAATCCTCTTTTTCCCTTCCAAATCCTCTTCCGCGTAGTTCAACGGGGTTTTGCCGATGGCATCTTCGTCGTTGACCTTGGCGCCCTTTCGAAGCAAGGCCTGAACCATCTCGATTTGCCCTTCCTGTATCGCCAACATCAGCGCTGTTTCACCCTTGACGTTCCTGGCATGCAGATTGGCACCGGCGTCGAGCAGCGCCTCGACGCCTTTGAGATCACCATAAGGGGCTGTCAACATGAGCG
>JANLTU010000140.1:0-15977 GCA_031363085.1 Gammaproteobacteria bacterium | reverse complement strand
AATGCTGCATAAAATTCGGTTTGGTCAACCATCCAGTCCGAGAAGAGGTGGTATGCCAAGCATCTATGACTCCCACCTAACCACCCAAGACGCTGCCGACATCATGACCTTCACGCAGCAGTTGCCAAAGTAATGATTAACGCCGATTAAACAGCGACCGCAGCGATGGCTTTGGTAGTCAGAGCCGCTGCGAATGGGAAACGGCAGCGCGGTCAATCCCTGTCCCCGACGGGTGAGGCAGCGTCGGGTAGTGACCGTTCTTGGCGCACGCACCGCAGGTGTCTTGTCGCACTTCATTCATCAAGGTGCATAACGCTTGATCTCCGAAATATTGCAGGAATTTAATCGTCTCTGTGGGTGGGGAGCGGTTCGCTGGAAATTGAACCGCAAAAAATAGTAATGGAGTGTAGGTGTCGAAACATGGTGACGCCTTTCTTGCGCGCGTATCCACGCGCGCATAGCCTTTCTTCAGTTCTTCGCCTGAGTTGTTGTGGGAGCGGCTTGCAGCCGCGATCTTCGCCGTTTACAAAATTTCGGCTGCGGCGTTGCGCCGTGACTTGCGTGCCACGGGCCCGGTCCGAAATCCCAACCTAAATTTAACCAGCGCAAATCACCGTAAATCCGCATCCCCGGGGGTAAAATAAGTTCAACGAGGAGACGAGAAATGGAATGGAAAAGATACCGCAGTGGTTGTACACGAAAGAGTTCAAGGATGAGGCCGTGCAGTGGGTGTTGAATGATGGCTTGTGCGTGCCGATCAGCCGATAGTGCAAACAGTTACCGAAAGCACTACTTGGCTGCAATCGCTACGTTGCCACTTCTGCGCAGTCACTGAAGCACAGGGCTGTCTGCATTAAAAACGGCGCGATGAATTTTAGTCATCACGCCGTTGCATCGTATCAATCAAGCAGGGTGAGTGACGCCCATCCTGCTTCGGGCTTAATTATAAGAACAGGCTAAGAATCGCCAGCGTCCAAGGCACGGTAGATGTGCTGTCAATTACACCGTCGCCGTTGCTGTCGATATCGAGACGCGCGTTACCGCCTGCAAGTGCGGTGATGGTGGTAATCGACTTGGTTGCGGGAGTGGTTGCCGTGGCCAGCGTGGTGTGAGTGACTTTGATCACGCCGCTGTTGGGTGCCCGGCCCAGTGTGCCTAACGGACCGACTAAAGGCGTTGGCGTTTCAATCAACAGATCGCCGCGCACGCTGTTCTTTTTGTCAACCAACATTGTGTGTGTGTACAGATTGGTGTTGTGGTTGTCGTCCAGTGTCATTTTGAACTTGCCGGACTGGGTCGTCGTTACCGCAGCGCGCGTGATGCTGCCGCTGGATGTGCCGTCCGCCACCTTCGAGTAGGTCACACCGTCGGTGGTGCCGTTCGAGAATGTGTATTTGCTTTTCTCGGTGCGGCTTGAGGTCGCCGAGGTAATTGTCATATTCGATTCAGCGGTAGTGGCGATGCTCCAAATCGCCGGCGGCGGCAACTTCGGGTCGCCTGTTAACGCGTCAATTATGAAGGTGCTGTTGCCGTCAAGCGTACGGCCCGATCTAACACATTTGCTGTAGGTCGTTGTGTAGGAGTCTTTGGCAGTAGGCTTGGCTGGATCAGCGCGCGCGACGACCACAGTAATGCTGCCGTTGCCGGTATCCGTGGTGAGCGGTGCCGGGCTGCTGCAGTAATAGACGGTGGTGACCGTGGCTCCCGGCATTTGCGCCGCGCCCAGCGTCAATGCGAGTTGAACTTCATCAGCCGCCAAGGCTGCGTAGTTGGTGTTGTCGGCGACATCGGTGTTGGCGGTGTTGTCGGCAGCGGAGGATTTAGGCTGCTCTTCCGGCGCATTACAGCCACTAAGATTTACTGCCAAGAGTACCGCCAAACCAACGCCCACTGTGGTCAAAATGCTGCTTCTGTTATTTAATGTCATGATATGCCCCTCATCCGTGTTTGTGAAATTTCACAGTAAAGAATACGTGGTCGATCTGTGTACTGTCAGTTCCGATGTTAGCACGCGAAAAAATTCACTCACATCATTCCACACACACTCAATGCGCCAGTTTTTTTGGCGCTATTTAATATTGGTTTAAGTTGCAAGGTGACTGTCGCGACAATACAACAACACGATGTGCCGGGGCGTAATCGCAGCGCACGTAGTCATTTCATCCGCCGTTATGGAGGCAAGCAGCAACAGGAATTTTTCAGTATTGAGGTGCGCGATTGTCGATGCAGGGAAGGAATTTGCTGACTGGAAAGCAGGTTGATTTCAAGCGGCATAGTGCATAGCAATGCGGCGCCGGCATGGTATCTTGCCTGTGACAGTGTCGGATGCTGTCGACCGGAAGCATGATCCGGTCGAGTCTGGTTTATTCAACACTTACATACCAAGGAGGGTGCTATGTTCAAGCAAGTTTTGTTGCAACACGTCAAAATTTTTTCAGCCACAGTGGTGGTGCTGTCCTGTAGTCAAAACGCGGCGTTTGCGGTTTTGGCCGACCCGACCACTATCGCGGGTCAATCTTCTGCGGTGCATTCCGAATTCGCGTCCGACCGCATCCTGGTCAAGTTCAAGGACACCGGCAATCCAAGGCAGCGTCAGGCGCTAAACAAAAAACTCAACGCACGCGTTGTCAATGAGTCAGGTGCCGTGAGCGGGCTGCAGGTGGTGCGTATCACATCGCCGGCAACGCTCGGCGCGACGCTGCGTGCCTACCAGCGCGACCCAAACGTTGTCTACGCTGAACCGGATTACCGCTTGAAGTTCTATGAAACGCTACCGAACGATCCGAAATTTTCCGAGCAGTGGGCGTTGCGCAATATCGGGTTGAACAACGCGTTATCCGGTGCCGACATCAATGCGGCGCGCGCCTGGGACATCACCACTGGACGGCCCGATGTCTATATCGGCATCGTCGATACCGGTGTGGATTACACGCACCCTGACTTGGCGGCGAATATGTGGGTCAATCCGGGTGAGATTGCCGGCAATGGTATTGACGACGACGGCAATGGCTATATCGATGATGTCCATGGCATCAACACCGTCACCGGCAGCGGCGACCCGATGGATGCTTACGGACATGGCACTCATGTATCCGGAACCATCGCCGCGCAAGGGAACAACAATATTGGCGTCACCGGAATAAATTGGAGTGCAAAGATCGTCGCATGTAGCTTATTTGATGCAGACTCGCTCAGCGCCTTTGTATCCGGAGCGGTAAAGTGTCTCGACTATCTCTACGATCTCAAGACTAAACACGGTATCAATATCGTTGCCACCAACAATTCTTGGGGCTGGAACGGCGGGCCGTCACAGGCGCTGCAAGACGCTATCGCGCGCCAAAAGGACGCGGGAATTCTGTTTGTGGCTGCTGCTGGCAATGAAGCGTTTGATAACGACAAGACCCTCACCTATCCTGCAAATTATGCATTGCCTAATGTCATCGCTGTTGCCGCCATCGACGACACCAATCATAAAGCCCAGTTTTCGAACTACGGCAGAACCACCGTGCACATCTCCGCTCCTGGTGTTGACATATTAAGCACGACGCCCGGCAACAAATATCAAGTTCACAGCGGCACATCTATGGCTGCCCCGCACGTGGTGGGTGTCTTGGGACTCTTGAAGGCGCAAAACATGAGTCGTGATTGGATCAAGCTTAAAAACCTGCTGCTGGCCGGCGGTGAAGTTGTGGATTCAATGCATTTCACCATCAGCGGGCGGCGGCTCCTGGCGGCCGGCGACGGCGGTCGCGGCGCGCTGACCTGCGTGGGCCAGAACGTGGTGCATCGCCTCAGCCCACATTCCGATACGGTGATTTTAAATTACGGCGCCGCGCAGACGCTGGATTTGAGCGCGCTGAGTATTGTGTGCGACCACGCCGGCACTGCACCGCGTGTCGTCGTCGCTGAAACTGGGCAAACGCTGGTGCTGGCCGACGATGGCGCGAACGGCGATAGTGTGGCGGGTGACGGAGTATTTGCCGGACAGTTGTCCATACCCCAAGATCAGGTCGATCCGATAACCCTGGAGTTCCCAGACGGTGACCATGTCAACGTGACTTTCGCACGCAATTACGAGCCACCGACCACGACAAGCGGCCAGTGGCGTGATCTTTCGACAGGCGCACATGAGGTATTTCTTGGTGAAGAGAGCATGCATGTGATGCCCTTGCCATTCCCATTACGCATCGGTGATCGCGAGGAGCCGTTCCAGTTTTTAGCTATCTCGGGCAACGGCTATGTCATTCCAACCGCTGATGAAGCTGCGGCGTATAGTGTATTTTCTACGTGGTTTAACTTTCCTTTGCCAGTGCGCGGGTTCGATGCGGTCATCGCGCCGTTCTGGGACGACCTCTCCCCCGGTGCAAGTGGTCGAGTGTATTGGGTGGTACGTGGTGCTGCACCGCAACGTGAGCTCATGATCGAGTGGCGGAACTTTGAGCATTACGGGCTCCGCCCCGGCTCCGGAACGGTAACTTTTCAACTGGTATTATTCGAGGGCAACACAAACGCGTTATTTAACTACGCCGACGTCATGTTTGGCGTGCCAGCATTCGATCACGGCGCAAGTGCGAGGATCGGTATTCAGAGCACTGCCGGGATCGCGCGTGAGTTTTACGTCAACATAGACAGTCTACAACTCAACAACGGCATGTCGATTATGTGGCAGATGCCAGCGCCAACGAGTGAGGAGAAGAAAAGCTGGTTTCGCCGCACATTTCTCGGTGGACTGGATCTCCCGTGGATCGTTATGTTTGGATTCGTTGCACTGCTTACTCATGGGCGCCGCATGTTTCGGCGCCGCCAACGCATTCTCGGACGTATAAGCGCTCAGACTTGATATTTTATAATTCTCATGTCTGGCGGAAGCGGAAAAAGCCATGAAATTCGAACGCGCCGCATTCAAATTTCATGGTCTGTGCAGGACGGTTACTTGCTCATTACAAACTCATCCAGCTTCTTCGCTACCGCCACGTTCTTCAGGCGCACGTATTGCGGCAGGCCGTCTTTGTAGGGCGGATAGTCTTCGCCCTTGATCAACGGCGCGAGATAGTCGCGGCATTTCTGCGTGATGCCGAAGCCGTCGTCGGTGATGAAATCGCGCGGCATCATTTTTTCAACATTGGCGACTTTGGCCAGCGGTGCCATTTCGATTTTCCACTTGTACGGCTGGTTAGACACGCGCGTGATCGCGGGCATGACGGCGTTGTGACCTTTGAGTGCGAACTCCACGGCGGCTTTGCCGGTGGCGTAGGCTTGCTCGACATCGGACTTGGACGCGATGTGGCGTGCGGCGCGTTGCAGGTAGTCGGCGACCGCCCAGTGGTATTTTAAATTTAAATCTTCCTTGATCATCGACGCGATCACCGGCGCCGCGCCGCCGAGCTGCGCGTGGCCAAACGCATCGCGCAGACCTTGGTCGGACAGGAATTTTCCATCTGCGCCGTGCACGCCCTCCGACACCACCACCGAGCAATAACCGTGCTGCTTCACCAGCCCATCGACTTTGGCGATGAACTTGGCGCGCTCGAACGCGATCTCGGGAAACAAAATGACAATCGGAATTTCAATATCTTTACTTGACGCCATGCCACCGGCGGCGGCGATCCAACCGGCGTGCCGGCCCATGACTTCCAGCACAAACACCTTGGTTGAGGTTTTTGCCATGCTCGCCACGTCGAAGCTCGCTTCGCGCGTCGACACCGCGATGTATTTGGCCACCGAGCCGAAGCCGGGGCAGTTGTCGGTGATCGGCAAATCGTTGTCGACGGTCTTGGGCACGTGCACCGCCTGGATCGGGTAGCCCATGGTCTCGGCGAGTTGTGACACTTTCAGGCAGGTGTCGGCCGAGTCGCCGCCGCCGTTGTAAAAAAAATATCCGATGTTGTGCGCCTTGAATACTTCGATCAGGCGTTCGTACTCGCGCCGGTTTTGCTCCAGGCTTTTGAGTTTGTAGCGGCACGACCCAAATGCGCCCGACGGCGTGTGACGCAGCGCCTTGATGAAGGTGGCCGATTCTTTGCTGGTGTCGATTAAGTCTTCGGTTAACGCGCCGATGATGCCGTTGCGTCCGGCGTAGACCTTGCCGATTTTGTCTTTGTGTTTGCGCGCGGTCTCGATCACTCCGCAGGCCGACGCGTTAATCACCGCAGTAACTCCACCCGACTGTGCGTAAAAAGCATTCTTCTTTGCCATGTGTTGCTCCCGTAAATTGTGCTCACCAAGAAACCGGCTACTATTACTCTAGCTCGCCGCCGGCGAGAAGCTGAAATCGCTGATGATGGCATTGACCGAACCCGGGGATCAATGCATAGTTCGGCATACAAAATCAAGCCATGGGAGTGGACCGCGACAATGAGAATCGTACTACTTGGTGCGCCTGGTTCCGGTAAAGGAACCCAAGCCAAACGTCTCGCCGAGAAATACAAAATTCCGCAAATCTCTACCGGCGATTTATTACGCGCGGCTGTGGATGCAAAAACTCCGACCGGCGTGTTGGCTAAATCTGCGCTCGACGCGGGCCAATTGGTGCCGGACCAAGTGGTTCTGGAAATGATCCGCGACCGCATGTCGAAACCCGACACCCAAGACGGCTTCATCCTCGACGGCTTTCCGCGCAATATGATGCAAGCCCAGGCGCTGGACTCGATGCTGGCGAAAATCAAACGCCCACTGGACTCCGCCATTCTCATCGCGGTTGATTTTGACATCTTGATTCAACGCATCACCGGCCGTCGCACTTGCGTGTCTTGCGGCACGCTGTTCAACATTTATAGCTCACCGTCGCGTCTTGCCGACCGCTGTGACCGCTGCGGCGGCAATCTGCATCACCGCTCCGACGACAACGAAGAAACCATCGGTAACCGGCTGCGCGTCTACGAGGCGCAAACTACGCCGCTGATCGCGTATTATCGCAATCAAAATAAACTGCGCACGGTGCAGGGTGTGGGTGAAATTCAAGACATCTTCAATGATGTCTGCAAGGTCGTCGACGAACTGCCCGAACAAGGCGTGATCGATACCATGTTTGCACAGCATGACGTCAGTATCCCGCAGGAAAAGGTGATGAAAACGGCGGAGCGTCAAGCGGAGATCGCGCGTACCGCTGCGGCAGTATTTGCAGCTAAACCAGTCGTAAAAAGGCCGGAGATGAAGACGCCAATGACCAAGCCTGCCGCGAAACCGGCGCCGAAAACCGCTGCTGCAAAAAAGCGGGCCGCGCCTAAACCAGCAGCGATGAAAAAAGCACCGGCCAAAAAAGCCGCCACTAAAAAGCAAGCCGTTCCGAAGAAAAAGGCAGCGCTAAAGAAGGCCGTTATGAAAAAAACCATTCCGAAAAAGGCGATAGTGAAAGCTGTGAAAAAGGCGCCGGTGAAAAAGGCCGTTGCAAAGCCAACCGCCAAGAAAAAAGCTGCACCGAAAAAAGTCGCCGCGAAAAAAGCACTGGCCAAAAAAAGTATGGCCAAGACCAAGGCGGCAGTAAAAAAAGGCAAGCTAGGTAAATAACTACTCTAAAAACTGCGTCCAAATAACCACCCCGCCACCAGAATTTTAAAGTGCAGTAATTCTACGTTTGCAGGGAGGGGCGACGGGCGCTGGGCCTTCGGGTTTAGCGCCTGCTCGTTTATGATCAAACGATGCTCCTAAATTCTTCAGAGGTTTTCCCGTGATGAAACTAGACACCGGCAAGGGTGGCTTCCCGCGCGTGCGACCGCGCCGTATGCGCCGCGACGATTTCTCGCGTCGCCTGATGCGCGAGTCGCATCTGAGCGCCGACGATTTCATTTATCCGGTGTTCGTCATGGAAGGCCAGCGCCAGCGCGTGCCGATTCCGTCCATGCCCGGCATCGAGCGCGTGACCATCGACGAGCTGCTAAAAGAAGCAGCGCAACTGGTCGACTTGGGCGTGCCGGCGGTGGCGTTGTTCCCGGTGGTGACCAGCGAAAAAAAATCGCTGGACGCGCGCGAAGCGTTTAACCCGGAAGGCTTGGCGCAACGCGCCGTGCGCGCGCTGAAACAAAACGTGCCAGAGCTTGGCGTCATCACCGACATCGCGCTCGACCCCTACACCACCCACGGTCAGGACGGCCTCATCGACGCCGGCGGCTATGTGCTAAACGACGAAACCGTTGCGGTGTTGGTGCAGCAGGCGCTGTCGCACGCGCAAGCGGGCGCAGATATCGTGGCGCCGTCCGACATGATGGACGGCCGCATCGGCGCGATTCGCGACGCACTCGAAACTGCGGGATACATACACACCCGCATCCTCGCTTACTCCGCCAAATACGCATCGAGCTTTTACGGCCCGTTTCGCGATGCGGTCGGCTCCGCCGGCAACCTGGGCAAAGGCAACAAAACCACTTACCAGCAAGACCCCGCCAACAGCGACGAAGCGCTGCGCGAAGTCGCGCTCGATTTGGACGAAGGCGCGGACATGATCATGGTCAAACCCGGCATGCCCTATCTTGACATTGTGCGCCGCGTCAAAGACCAATTCGGTGCACCGACTTTTGTTTATCAAGTCAGCGGCGAATACGCGATGCTGATGGCCGCTGCGCAAAACGGCTGGTTGGACGAACGCGCCGTGGTATTGGAGTCGCTGCTGGCATTTAAACGCGCCGGTGCCGATGGCATTCTTACCTACTTCGCCAAACGCGCGGCGGGATGGTTAAATGAATCAAAGTAGGATTCAATGAGCATGCTAAAAAATTAGCATGAACTATAGTTAACTCCATCGAGAGGAAGTGACAAATGGAAAAATCGCCGCACATAGATCACTGGGTAACGGTAACTACATCGTCTGGGATGTTTTCGTCTGAATATGCCATTGCATTGAAGTTAGCGAGCGGACAAGTAGTGAGTTTTTTCGCGGACAAAGCGCTCATCAAAGAACAGAAAGGTAAGTCTTTTTTAAAGGTAACATTGGTAAATCAAAATCCTGCGCAGCATAAAGAGTTAGTTTTGCTACCCACAGAAACTTTTGAAACCGCGTCGAGATGGGCTGAAGTAGTGACGGAGTAAAAAGCAATGATACTGAGTAATGTAGAAATCGTGCGTTGCCTTAAGGCAGGCCTTTTCTCCATTAGTCCCATGGCTGGGGACGACCCAACCACGTCTCCATTCAACACAAGTGCTGTAGACCTACGCTTGGGTGAAGAGATTCTCGTGCCAGACGAGAAAAGCGCACCAGTACAGCTCGATCTACGGAAACCTGGCATTGCTCAGTTTTGGGCAAAGCACTCTAAATCACTAAAGATCACTAACCATCAACCATTTTCTCTAACACCAAATAAGTTGGTGCTCGCTCGAACTTGCGAGACCGTGAGCTTTCCGTTGAACACCACGGAGATTTGCTACAGCGCGCGAGTTGAGGGCAGAAGTTCTTTGGCACGGTGTGGAATTCTCGTTCACTTCACAGCACCAACCATTCACGCTGGATTTAGTGGCTCTATTACCCTGGAAATCATTAATCTCGGGTCTCACGATTTTCTTCTCACTCCAGAAATGTTTGTATGTCAACTCATAATCGAAGAAGTTAAAGGCTGTCCTGTAACAGCCCCGAATCAATTCAGGGGGCAATCAAGCCCAGCGGGTGTTCTGTAGTTTTGCTGAAGACACTCGACATATTGATTCTTTGCTTAGCGCACTTTGCGCCTGCGTGATGATTTAATCTCTTAACGACTATGTCCTCCGTTTTCGACTTCGATGCTCCGCCCGACCAATACGCCGTGATGGGCAACCCCATCGCGCACAGTAAATCGCCGCGTATTCATACGTTGTTCGCCAAGCAAGTCGGGCAGCGTATTGTCTACACGGCGATACAGGTTGATCCCGGCGGCTTCAGGCAGGCGGTGGGTAATTTTCAGGCCAGCGGCGGAAGGGGTCTGAATGTGACTGTTCCGTTTAAGCGCGAGGCGTGGGAGTTGGTGAGTGAACACAGTGTGCGTGCGCAGCGGGCGGGAGCCGTGAACACCATTGCGATGCGCGCCGACGGCACTCTGTTCGGCGACAACACCGACGGCAGCGGGCTGATCCGGGATATGCGTGACAATTGCGGCGCTGCCATTGCGGGCAAACGGGTGTTGATGCTTGGCGCCGGCGGCGCGGTGCGCGGTGTGCTGGGTCTGTTGCTCGAAGAACAACCTGCGTTGTTGGTCATCGCCAACCGCAGCGCAGATCGCGCGACCGGGCTTGCGATGGAATTCTCCGCGCTTGGAGCGGTGCTGGGCGGTGGCTTTGACGCACTGCGCGGAAAACAATTTGACGTGTTAATTAACGGCACCGCCGCCAGCCTGCAAGGCGACATGCCGCCGTTACCTGACGATGTGATTATACCCGGCGCCTTCTGCTACGACTTGATGTACAGCGCGCAACCCACGCCGTTTATGCGTTGGGCGCAACACCATGGTGCCGGGCAGGTCGTGGACGGTTTGGGGATGCTGGTCGAGCAGGCGGCGGAAGCGTTTTTTATCTGGCGCGGTGTACGCCCACACACTGCACCGGTGCTGATGCAGTTGCGCGGGGACGTGAGTAAAGTTTCTTAGTTTGGCTTGTGCTTCGTGGCGGGAGCATAATGCCGTGCACGCGGTCTCGTGCTGGAAAAAATCGTTGAGCACACCTCTTTCGTTTTTTGAAAAATTTCGTCAAACCCTGTTCGGCGCGCCATTGAATCCGTTGGCGCCGCAGACACGCCAACACATCGTATTGATCGCATTTCTCGCCTGGGTGGGTCTGGGTGCGGACGGATTGTCGTCGTCGGCGTATGGTCCGGAACAAAGTTTCATTGCGCTCGGCGGGCACACCCAACTCGGCTTGTATTTGGCGCTGGCCACCGCGCTCACCGTGTTTGTGATCGCAGCGGCCTACACGCAAGTGATCGAATTATTTCCGTCCGGCGGTGGCGGATACAAGCTCGCCTCGCAACTCATTGGGCCGTACGCGGGCTTGACATCAGGTGCCGCGTTGATTGTGGACTACGTGTTGACCATCACCATCTCGGTGGCCAGCGGTGTGGATGCCTTGTTCAGTCTGCTGCCGGTGGCGACACAGGGATACAAAATTGCTGTGGAGGTTGCTGCAATCATCGTGTTGATCGCGCTGAATTTGCGTGGCATGAAAGAGTCGATCAAAGTGCTGTTGCCATTATTTCTGGGCTTCATCTTCACGCATACGCTGTTAATCGTGTACGGCATTCAAGCGCATATGGAACGGTTACCGATGCTGCTTCCCGATACACTCAAGGAAACCGCGCATTTAAGTCAAGACCTGGGGTGGGTGTTCGTTGCAGCGCTGTTCTTGCGCGCGTATTCGCTGGGCGGGGGCACCTACACGGGCATCGAGGCAGTGTCCAACAATGTGAACACGTTGGCTGAACCACGCGTGCGCACCGGCAAGTTCACCATGCTCTACATGGCACTGTCGCTGGCTTTCACCGCCGGCGGCATCATCGTGCTGTACTTGTTGTGGGACGCACGCCCGGCGCAGGGGCAGACGCTCAACGCGGTGGTATTCGCATCCATCATGCAAGGCTGGCATTGGGGCGACGTGCCGCTTGATCACAGCGTGCTGGTTGTGGTGATGGCGTTTGAAGCCGGCCTGTTGGCGGTGGCGGCCAACACCGGATTTCTCGGCGGCCCGGCGGTGCTTGCAAACATGGCCACGGATTCCTGGGTGCCGCGTCAGTTTCGCCACCTCTCCAGTCGCTTGGTGACGCAAAACGGCATCTTGCTGATGGGCAGCGGTGCGCTGGCCATTTTGTGGCTCAGCCACGGCGACGTGGGCTGGCTGGTGGTGCTGTACAGCATCAACGTGTTCATCACGTTTTCATTGTCGCTCTATGGCTTGTGTGTGCACTGGTGGCAAAGCCGGCTGGACGTGAAAAACTGGAAAGCGCGCATTGCGCTTGCGCTGCTCGGCTTTATTGTCACGACCGGAATCCTTCTGGTGACGTTGGTGGAAAAATTTGGCGAGGGCGGCTGGATCACCTTGGCCGTCACGGCGGGAGTGGTGGCCGCATGTGCGCATATCAAGAGCCACTACAACCAGGTCGACGAACAGTTGCGCGTGGTTGATAAACTATTCGCCACCGGGCCCACCAATCCGGACACCCGCGCGCTACCACTCGATCCCGAACAGCCGACTGCGGTATTTTTGGTGGGCCGTAGCCGGGGCGCGGTCATCCACACCTTGCTGTGGGTGCAGCGTTTGTTTCCGGGGCATTTCAAAAACTTTATTTTTCTGTGTGCGGGCGAAATTGACTCGCAGAGTTACCACGGCAAAACCGCGCTCACCACGCTGCAATATGCAGTGGACGCTGATCTCATGCACGACGTGGAGTTTTGCACCAGTCAAGGTCTGGCGGCGAAGTCTTACCGCAGTTTCGGCACCGAACCGTTGGAGGAATTAACCAAGCTGGCGGAGCAGATCGTACTGGAACATCCCAACACGATTTTCTTTACCAGCAAGCTGATCTTTGAACATGAAAATTGGCTTACGCGCCTGCTGCATAACCAAACTGCATTGGCCATGCAGCGGCGTTTGCATTTGCGCGGTATGCAGATGATTATCTTGCCGCTCAAGATTGAGCGGACGAATGCATAAGCTCCGCGCCGTTTGCGGTTATCCCGCTAGGTATTTTGATTTTTTGATGCTGCCGGGCGCGGGTGCCCGCAGGCGTTGTTTCGCTCCGCGCCGTTCACTGCTGCGGCGTTCGCCGCGACGATAGGTTTTGTCACCCGAACCGACCGCGCGCCGCTCATTGGCATAGGCGCGATGCACGAATTCATGCGCGACCAGTTGGTTGCCGCTCAGTACGTGTTTGCGTAGCAGGCGCACGCTCAACTTGCCCACCACGGATTGGGTAAATTCCGCGACGCCGTAGCAGATGATCTGATCAAGCCGTTTTGCGTGCACAATTTTCAACTTCACGTCGCGACGCACATCGAAGCGGTAAAAAAACGCCAGTTTGAGTTGGCGCAGCATTGAGCGGGTCAAACATTTGTAGAGAACCAAACGCAGCTCAGCATTGTTAGTGCTGCACGGAATATTGCCGATGAAAACCCTCACGCCCTTGCCTCCGAAAGTGGCGATCTGCGTTATGTTCGACGCAGATACTTATTCTTTAACTCAATGTAATGAGCAGCAGAATACGTGAGCCAATCGAGCTCTTTCTGTGTCAAGGCCCGCACTTTGCGCGCCGGTGAGCCCAGCCACAGGTGCCCGGAGGTTAAGGTTTTTCCTGGCGGCACCAAGCTGCCGGCACCCAGCAAGACTTTGGATTCAAGCACTGCGCCGTCCATCACCGTGGCGCCCATGCCGATCAGGCAGTAATCGCCGACGCTGCAACCATGCAAAACCACACGGTGGCCTATCGTGACATTTTCTCCGATGCGTAGCGCAAAGCCGCCGGGGATGTCGGGATGTTCGTGCGTGACGTGCAGCACCGAGCCGTCTTGCACGTTGGTGCCGGCGCCGATGGTGATGACGTTGACATCGCCGCGCAGTACCGTCATGGGCCAGATGGAGACATCGTCGCCCAGCGTGACGCTGCCGACCACGAGGGCGGCAGCGTCGACGTAGGCCGACGGGGAAACAATGGGTGAGATGCCCGAAAAATCGCGTATGGTCATGGGTCCGAGTATAACTCCAAAAAACTACTCGACGACCTTGATCGCCTTGATGAAGTACTGCGTGTTGCCGAAGCAGGTGCCTGGAATACCGATGTGTTGTTCGTAGCTCAAGGCCACGCGCTTGCCCATCGCGCCATTGATTTTTTCGGCGAGGGCATCGTCGTGCACGGTGAACAAGAATTTCTCCGGCATGGCGCCGGGCATCGCCACCATCGACAGCTCGCCTTCCCAGGTTTTGCACACCCAGCCTTTGTTCGACAGCTTCTGCACCCAGCCGGCACGCTCGCCGCTGGAATAGCTCCAGGTCACCACCGCCCACAGGTAGCCGGCGCCCAGAAGGGCGATCAGCACTAGCGGGAAAATCACAAAGCGAAATAGAATTTTCATGCAACTCCTGAAATTTAACTGGACGGCGCATTGTGGCGCAGCAACTCAACTGCTTCAATGAGCTCGCGCACTTGCCGATAACCCAATAACAGGGCTCATAGGAATATCTTCATGGCGAAAGACACCGTCACCATTATCGATAATCGCAGCGGCAAGGAAATTGAATTGCCCTTCATGCATGGCACGCTGGGCCCGTCGGGGGTCGACATCCGCGCGCTGTATTCCCGCCTGGGCATCTTCACCTACGACCCCGGCTTCATGAGCACCGGCAGTTGCCGCAGCGCGATCACCTACATCGACGGAGAA
Organism: Gammaproteobacteria bacterium; assembly: GCA_031363085.1. Taxonomy (GTDB): domain Bacteria; phylum Pseudomonadota; class Gammaproteobacteria; order SG8-11; family SG8-11; genus UBA6921. Next base: position 1,656 of record JANLTU010000140.1, on the reverse strand, counting down.
AACGGCGTGCTGCTGTATCGCGGCTATCCCATCGAGCAACTGGCAGAACACAGCAGCTACGTGGAGGTGTGTTATTTGCTGCTGTACGGCGAGTTACCCGACGCCACGCAGATGCAAAAATTTCAGGAATTGATTATGCGCCACACCATGGTGCATGAAGGTTTGCTGCGCTTTTACAGCGGTTTTCGCCACGACGCGCATCCGATGGCGATCATGGTCGGCGTGGTCGGCGCGCTGTCGGCGTTCTACCACGACTCCACCGACGTGAACGATCCGCGTCATCGCGAAATTTCCGCGCATCGCTTGATCGCCAAGATGCCGACCATCGCGGCGGCCAGCTACAAATATTCGCGCGGCCAGCCGTTTGTGTATCCCGACAACAAGCTGGGTTACGTCGAAAATTATTTGCGCATGATGTTCGCGCTGCCGGCGGAAGAATTTACAATCAATCCGGTCAGTGCGAAGGCGCTGGAGTTGATATTAATCCTGCACGCCGACCACGAACAAAATGCCAGCACCTCCACGGTGCGGCTGGCGTCCAGCTCGCGCGCCAATCCGTTTGCCAGCGTCGCGGCCGGCATTGCTTCGCTGTGGGGTCCGGCGCACGGCGGCGCCAATGAAGCGGTGATCCACATGCTGGAAGAAATCGGCTCACCGGATAACATCGGCAAATTCGTCGCACGCGCCAAAGACAAGAGCGACAGTTTCCGCTTGATGGGCTTTGGTCATCGCGTCTACAAAAATTACGACCCGCGCGCCAAAATCATTCGCGCCTGCTGTCATGACCTGCTCCAAAAACTCAACGCTGCCGATACGCCGTTGTTTGAAATCGCCATGCGGCTGGAGGAAATCGCGCTCAAAGACGATTACTTCGTGTCGCGCCACCTCTACCCGAACGTGGATTTTTACTCCGGCCTGATCCTGCGCGCGCTGGGTATTCCGCTGAATATGTTCACGGTGATTTTTGCAATGGCGCGCACCGTGGGCTGGATCTCGCAGTGGATGGAAATGATGGACGACACCGAACAGAAAATCGGCCGCCCGCGCCAAGTGTATGTCGGCGCGAAGCAGCGCGATTATCCGTCCGGCAAAGGCGTGCGCACAAAAGGCTAAAACCCGCGCGGAACTAGCCGTTGTTCGCGCGCACGGCACACGCTACGATCTGCGCATCGTTCTGTTCAGGAGTAGTCATCATGGCGCGCGTAAAAGTCTATAGCACCGGCACCTGTCCGTTTTGCGACAAGGCCAAAGCTCTGCTGAAAAAGTGGCAGATTCCATTCGACGAGGTACGTATTGATCAAGACCAAGCCGGCATGCGTGAGATGCTCGAAGTCACCAACCACGCGCGCACCGTGCCGCAAATCGTCGTCGACGGTAAAGCCATCGGCGGCCTCGACGACCTGACCGAGCTGCATATGGACGGGGAATTGAAAGGGTTGATACAAGCGCAGCCGTGAAAACGCAAGCACCTACCAACAACCAAACGCAGCGGCGGGTTATCGTTCTACGCAGCCTTGCGATTGCGCCGCCGTGCTCGGTATACATTTTTGGGACATCCCAGTCCCAAAACGCCTGCGCTCGGCGGCGGGTATGCCTGCGGCAGCCCGAGCCGTCCTGCGTCCGTCACGACACGCCACACTGCGGCGCGTCATGACT
>JANLTU010000120.1:0-5754 GCA_031363085.1 Gammaproteobacteria bacterium | reverse complement strand
GATGCCAGCACCGTGGGCGCCAAACTCGCCACCTTCACTGCCTCGAATGTGCCGAGCGCGGGCCTCGGGGTGGTGACACTCACTCCGGATGTCGCCGTTACCCTTGAGCCCAGTACTCCTTATTGGGTGGTCATGGGAGTTTTTGGATCCGGGTCGTTCGGATGGTCTTACGCGGAAGGAGAGATCACCGTGGGGCCAGGTTACTTGGGAAATTACAATTATTCATCCGATTCCGGCGTGACCTGGTTAAACTACGGCCCGCTGAATCCTTATCATATGAGAGTCAACGTGAACACTATCCCGCCAGTTTGCCCTTAGCGGGCTCGTAGTGTATTTAGGCTCTTCATTAAATCGTGCGGGTAAAAGAGCAGCAGTGGAGTGCGGGAAAGGCTGTGCAGGAACGGGGTCGGGCTTGCATAGTTGCATTATCCGGAACACCGATTAAGCCGCCTCTTTCACCACCTTCACTTGCAGATGAATGTGTTCGGCGTCCTGCAATGTTTTAATTATCGCAAACAGGCTCCCCGCAGTGGGATTGCCGCTTGGGCCCAGCATGCGTTGCAAACTCTTGCTGGGTTTACCGGTTCTTTTCGCCAGCACGTCGAACGTCACGGTGGCGTTAATGTAATCCCGCAACATCGCCCGGCCCGCGTCGAGCTCGTCGCTCAACAATTCGTTGATGGCCTCGGTCAGCATGGCGGAGCGAAGACGTGTGTCGCGCTGCGCACGTGCCAAAACAGTTGCGCGAAAGGTGCGTGTGATTGGCATATTGATTACTCCTTTGCGTCGAGGTCGATGCGGTTTGCAAATGAATTACTGCGACACGATCAGTCGAGCAAAAATTTCAGCCGCTCGTCGGCTTTTACCGCAGCGATTTCCTGGATTTCCGCACATACGATATTTTCAGCCACGAACGGATCAAGCTTTACCCGGCTTTGCAGATCAGGAAGCGAGGTATTGTGTGCGACGATGCCACCGCCCAATTTGGGCTGAAGACTCCCGGCCAACAAAAACACACCGTCATCAAAACCGCGTTTGATCCAGGCGTTGTGGCCGTCCATAAATTGGCCGGCTTTGCCTTTGTTAGCCGAAAATTTAAGCAGCACGACAAACATTGGAATTTTCTCCTCTAGAAATAAACTTGATAGGCAAAGTACTCAGCACACCACCGTGGCGAATTACGCTAGCGCGACTCAGGCTCGTCGGGCGTATTGCGCGCGGCGCTTTGCTCGCACGCTCTCAACCAGTCATACATCTGTATTACTTCCTGCTTGACGAATTTTTCATCGTGAAATGCATTGAACAACGTGGCGACGCCCTGACTGCGGGCAAGCAGATGCATCGCCAGCGCGTCGGCGTCTGTCTTGCGGCCAAGCAGTGTGAATTGTCTGCGCAACCAGATCCGAAACAGCGTAAATAGCTCGTTAGCTTCACCTTGCGAGGCATGATTCAGCTTCGCAAGCTCGGTGCACAGCGTACCCACCGGGCAACCGTATTGTTTTATTTTGGCGCGGTTCGCAATCAGAATGTTGATAAAGCTGCGGATGCGATCCGCAGGGTGTTTCCCTTCAATCTCCCACTGCTCCAACATCTTCCGGGTATTCGCCAGACGCATATTGATCACAGCATCCAGAATTTCATCCTTGGATTTAAAGTGATGGTAGAAATTGCCGCGCGAGATTTGTACGGTAGCCGCGATATCCGCGAACGAGGTGCTCTCAAAACCTTGCCGATAGAACAGTTGGTCGGCGGTCTCAACAATGTGTTCGCGTGTGGTCTTGTCGTTCATAAAAACACCTTCCGCTTAAATTTCTTCGCCGCGATAAAAAGGATAGTCGGTGTAACCTGCTTCGCTGCCGCCGTAAAAACTGGATGGATCAGCCGCGTTTAACGGCAGGTTATCCCGATAACGGCGCACCAGGTCCGGATTGGCCAGGAATGGAATTGCGAAAGCAACCAAGTCTGCGGTGCCGCTACGTACCGCCGTTTGGGCGCGCACGCGGTCATAGCCGTTGTTGGCGCTATACGGTCCTGCGAACTTCGAGATAGCCGTTGGCGCCATGGACTTCCACGCCATTGAAGCCCGCGCGCTGGGCCATCTCCGCGCCACGCCGGAATTGCGCCACGATCCCTGGAATTTCGTGGGTCTCAAGCGCGCGCGGTTGTCACGAAATCCTGCATGCCGCTATAGGTCACCGCCTGCCCCGTCGGCCGCAGCGCCGATGGGCCCGCAGGCGTGGCGTTGTCTGGCAGCAAGCTCGGGTGGGGAATCCGCCCGCAATGCAGCAACTGAACAAAGATGTGGCCACCGCCCGAGTGCACCGCATCGGTCACGTTTTGCACGCATGATGATCTCCTTCGGTCGATGCGTCATCCGTAGGACAACCGTCCTACGGATGACGCAGAATAGGACAATTGTCCTATACCGTCAAGGATTAGCACTGCCTACCTACTTGAAATACGCCTTGGTCACGTACTGATTCAACATGCGCTCGGTGTTGAAGAACGAGCCGTTGAGGGCGATGGCGTGGCGCATCACGTCGATGTAGCGCTCCTGTTGCTGGTAGAACAGCGGCAAAATAACCTGCTCCAGTTTTTGGTACAGGTGCTGCGCGTCGAGCGAATTATCTTGCACTGGCGCTTCTTTGCTCTTGCTGCCGTGATTACCGTTGCCGACGGCCCAGCCGGTGATGCCTTCGATGCAGCCTTCGATCCACCAGCCGTCGAGGATGCTGAACGACGGCACGCCGTTGACCGCCGCTTTCATGCCACTGGTGCCAGAGGCTTCCAGCGGCGGCTGCGGGGTGTTCAGCCAGATGTCGGCCCCGGCGGTCATCAACTTGCCCAACGCCATGTCGTATTCCGCAAGGTAGGCAACCTTGACATCGGCGCGCAGTGCGTCTTTCATGCGGTGAATGTATTGAATCAATTCCTTGCCGCGCTGGTCGTGCGGATGCGCTTTACCGGCGTAGACGATCTGAATCGCACCGTGTTTGCGCGCGCTTTCCTTGAGGCGTGCCACGTCGAAAAAAAGTAAATCCGGGCGTTTGTATTGTGTGGCGCGGCGCGCATAGCCGAGGGTTAACACATCGCGGTCCATGCCGGCGTTGGCGGTGCGATTCACGTATTCCAGCAACTCTTTTTTGGCCGCTTGGTGCGCCTGCCAGACTTCATCACTGGGAATGCTCAACGCGGAACGCAAGCTGGCATTGTCTTCGCGCCAGCCGGGAATATAGCGGTCGAACAACGCTTGCATGTGTTTCGACGCCCAGGTCGCGACATGAATGCCGTTGGTCACCGAGTCAATGCGGTAACCGGCAAACATTTGCTGCGAGACTTCGCGATGCTCCTTGGATACGCCGTTGACAAAGTGGCTGTTTTCCAGCGCCAAGTAGGTGAGATTTAATAAGCCTTCACAGCAGAATTCATGCTCGTGGCCTTGCATCGGATTAGCGTTACCGAACACCTGATGCACTAACTCCAGGTTGAATTGATCGTGCCCGGCCGGCACCGGCGTGTGCGTAGTGAACACACATTGGCGCCGCACCGCGACAATATCGTCCTGACTGATCGTCGCATCGTTGCCGCGCGCTCTGCGACGTTCGGCGAGTAATTCCAGTACCAGCAGACTCGCGTGACCTTCGTTCATGTGATAACGATTCAGGTCGTGACAATCCAGCGCGCGCAGCATGCGGATGCCACCGATGCCCAGAATCATTTCCTGGCATAGCCGGTATTTGTCGTCGCCGCCGTACAGATAATGTGTCAACGTTCGGTCGTAGGGCGCGTTGCCGTCGATGTCGGTATCCAGCAGATACACCGGCACAATTTCACCGCCCGCGCCGGTCGCCTGATATTTCCACGCGCGCACCTGCACCTTGCGGTTCTCAATCTCGACAATGACGCGTGCGGGGAGTTCTTCCAGATAATCATTCACCGCCCATTCCACCGCCTGCTCGGCCTGCCAGCCGCTGGCGTCGATGCGCTGGTGAAAATAGCCTTTGCGGTGCAGCAGCGACACCACCACTTCGGGCAGGCCCATGTCGGCGGCAGAACGGAGGGTGTCGCCGGCGAGCATGCCCAAGCCGCCGGAATAGGTGGGGATGGACGGCTCCAAACCGATCTCCATCGAAAAGTAGGCAATCGTAGCTGCGCTTGTCATCGGTGCCTTGGTGTGTGCCATTGAGAATTTGAAAATAACGCGCAGCGTGCGCCCGCCCTATTGGTAAAACTACCCGGCCTGCAGCACCTGTTGCGCGATGATCGCATCTTCATGCGTGGCGATCACCCACGCCGATACGGCGCTGTCCGCCTGCGTGATGCACGGCCCGCCCGCTGCGTTGCGCGCTGCATCCAGATGCAGGCCCAGCCACGCCAGCGCATCGCAGACGCGCGCACGAATCAGCACCGCGTTCTCACCAATGCCGCCGCTGAACACCAGCGCATCAATACCGCCCAGCGCCGCTGCCAGTGAGCCAGTCTCGCGCACGATGTGATATACATACAGATCAATCGCCTCTTGAGCGCGCGGGTCATGACTTTTAAGCAGCACGCTCATATCGCCGCTGATACCGGACACCCCCAGCAGACCGGACTCGTGATACAGCAGGTGCTCGACCTGCGCAAGACTCAGGTTGCGCGCACGTTGCAGATACACCACCACGCCCGGGTCGAGCGCGCCGCAACGTGTGCCCATCATCAATCCGTCCAGCGGCGTGAAGCCCATGCTCGTCGCAATACTTTTCCGCCGCTGCAGTGCGCACAAGCTCGCGCCGTTGCCCAGGTGCGCGACGATCACGCGGCCGGCGGCGACCTCGCCCAGAAAATCCGGCAACACCTGCGCGAGATATGCGTAACTCAGGCCATGAAATCCATAGCGCTTGATTCCGGATTCGTGCAGCGCGCGCGGTAGCGCAAAGCGGCGCGCAAGCGGCGGCTGAGCTTGGTGAAACGCGGTGTCAAAACATGCGACCTGCATGAGCTGCGGTCTTAACTGCGCGAGCACTTCGATGGCTTTAAGACTGTGCGGTTGATGCAGCGGCGCAAGCGGAATCAATGCGCGCAAGTCGGCCAGCACCGCCGCATCGACACGCACCGCTTGCGCGTAATGATCACCACCGTGCACGACGCGATGGCCAATCGCGTGAAATTCAACGCCAGGAAAATTTGCATCCAGCCAAATCAAAATACGTTGCAAGGCCAGCGCATGCGTGTCTTCTGCGACGGTAATGCACGTGGCGTCGGCCACCTGCGGCGTGCCGCTGTGATCGAGCACATCAAAGCGCGCACCTGCGCCGATGCCTGTCACCGCACCGCGTTGCAGCAAGGCAAGTGTTCGGTGCGTATCCGGCGCGACCGTCCAGACACTGAACTTCACACTCGATGAACCGACATTGAGCACAAGAATATGCAAGGCCATGCAAGCGGTGCTCCGGAGAATCCCCACTCAAGCGTAGCTGCAAAAACCGTTGCTTGCGCGCCGGACGACACTTATCGCGGTGCTATACCAAGCGCATGCATGAGCCACCGGAAGCCGCAACACTGCGCGATTTTTTTCGCATCGCTGCGCGGGGATCAGTTGCGTTTACCTGTTCGGCAGCCGCGCGCGCGGCGATGCCCGCCACGCTGGTTCCGGAACGCAGTCATGACAGATATTGAATTGATCGAAAAAAAGCTGGCGTTCATCGAAACCTGTGTCAGCGAATTACGCGCGCTGTGCGATCCCAACAATATTGAAAAGGATGTGCGCGAGGA
>JANLTU010000112.1:0-40536 GCA_031363085.1 Gammaproteobacteria bacterium | reverse complement strand
CCCCTTTAAATCCCAGTTCTAAGGTGAAGTGTTCCGAGCCTTGCGGCGGGCGGCAGAAAGTGATCGTTCAAGCGTCAGTAACAGTCCGGGAAATGAAATAGGTTTGGAGATCAGCGCCACGTTGAGTTGCGCGGCGACTGTTTCGTCCAGTGCGCTGCTGTATCCGGTGCACAGGATGATCGGCAGTTCCGGTCGCAGGGCGCGCAGTGCCTGCGCGAGTTCGATACCGGTGAGGCCGGGCATGGTTTGATCGCTGAGCAGCGCGTCGAATTCGTCGGGTGCGGAACGAAACTGCTCTAACGCCTGTAGGCTATCGCTGTAAGTTGTCACGCGGTAGCCCTTTGATTTCAGCACTTCGCCGACCAGCAGGGCCAAAATATTTTCGTCGTCAACCACCAGGATGTGGCTGCGGTGTGGCGCGGCGCGCGCTTCCCCGGCGCTTGCGGCGCTGTCGCCAGCGGGTTTTGCGTCCGCACGCAGCGCAGCGTCTTTTTCGACGGCCGCTGTCGTCAACGGAAACAGCACACGCAGCGCCGTGCCGCAGCCGGGGGTGGATTCGACCAGGACATGGCCGCCGCAGCGGTGGACCACGCCGTGCACCACCGACAGTCCCATGCCGGTGCCTTTGCCGACCGCTTTGGTGGTGAAGAACGGGTCGAAGATGCGCGACACCAGATCCGGCGCGATGCCCGAGCCGTTGTCGATGACGGCAAGCTCGACGAAGTCGCCGGCCACGTCGGCTTGGCAAGCCGCGCAGGTGGATTTGACAGCGTGCGCCTGACGAACCACAAGCTCGATACGACCATGTTCGCCGAGGGCGTCGCGCGCATTGATGACTAGATTCATGATGACCTGGTAAAGCTGTGACGGATTGGCGCGCACGTAGAGGTCGTCCGTTTCAACACGGAGCGCGAATTCGATACTGGACGGCAGCGTGGGTTTCAACATGTTCGCCGCTTCCTGCGTCAACTTGCCCAACTGCACCGGGTAGGTGTCGGTTTCGCCGGCGCGCGAAAAGGTGAGCAGGTTGGTGATCAGGTCGCGTGCGCGCTTGCCTGCGTTTTGCACTTCGCGCAGACACTCCGCCAGTTTGCTGTCTTTGTCGGCGACATGGTAGTCGAGCGCGAGCTCGGAATAACCCAGCACGCTGGCGATGATGTTGTTGAAGTCGTGCGCGATGCCGGCGGTGAGTTGGCCGATCACTTCCATTTTTTGCGCTTGCTGGAGTTTGCGTTCCAGTTGCTGTTTTTCCGCCGCGCTGCGTTTGCGCTCGCTGATATCGGTGGTGAGCCCAAGCGCCGCGATCACCGCGCCCGACGAGTTGCGCAGCGGCACCGCGTGGGTGTGCAGGGTGCGCCGCGTGCCTTTGAGTCCAAGCATGTCGAATTCGAGCGTGCCGGAGGTGCCGTCGAGCGCGTGCTGTTGCAGTTGCACGAACGACTCGCGCTGCTCCGGCACCACCCATTGCGCCACATCGCGATGGATGACCGATTCGCGGGTTTCAGCCTCGCGCAGGGCAAGGCCGGAAGCATTGATATCAAGCAGCATGCAGTTGACACCGATCAGTTCAATGCCGGCCGGTTCGGAATCGACAATGGTGCGCAGCAGCGCTTCGCTGGCCGACAATTTGTGTTCGATTTCCTTGCGTGCACTGATGTCCACTACCACGCCGCGCATCCGCAGCGGCCGGTTGTTGACATCAAAGGCGAATTCACCCCAGCTCGAAATCCAGTGCATGCTGCCGTCCGGCCACACCACGCGGAACTCGCGCAGTAACGGCGCATGCGCCGCCATGCAGCGGGCGATCTCAGCCTCCATGCCGGGCGCATCGTCTGGATGCAGGCGCTTTATGGCCTGCGCATAGCTGCCGTCGAACTCGCCGAATTTGAGGCCCCATAACTCCTCATGCCCGCGCGACCAAGTGATGTGGTTGTTGGGGATGTCCCAGTCGAAGGTACCCATGTGCGCGGCGTCGAGCGCCAGTCGTAACCGCGCCTCACTTTCGCCCAGGGCGAGTTCGGTTTGGCGGCGCAAGTCGATGTCTTGCTGTAATGCCTGATTCACCTGCTCCAGGCGCAGGGTCTTGTTCTCCAGCTTGCGAATCAGGACTTCGCTGTATTCCTTGAGCAACACTTTTTCTTCGACGCTGGTCGTCTGCGGCGGTGACAGCGCAGCGCTGCGTTTCCGCTCCAGAGTTTCACGGATGCGCCGCATGAAAGGCTCCGGCTCGGCCGGCTTGAGAATAAAGGCGTCGGCGCCCAGTTCGAGCGCGAGGCGTTCGTCCTGCGGCTCGGTGTAGGTAGCGGTGTAAACAACAAACGGAATCTGCGCCAAGCGCTCGTCCGCCTTCCATTGGCGCAGCAAGGTGTAACCGTCCATCACCGGCATCAGCAGGTCGGAGATGATCAGGTCGGGAGGGGACTGGCGCGCCTTGGTGAGGGCTTCCGCGCCGTGGCGCGCTTCGTCCATAGCGCAGTCAAAGCCCTGCAGGATCGAACGCAGCAGGTAAAGGTTGTCGGCGTTGTCGTCCACCACGAGCACGCGGATCGCGACGCAGGCGCCTTTTGTGCGGGGAGTAAAAAGCGTTCTATTTCCATAACGAAGGTATCCGGGTTGATTGGTTTCTCGATGTAGCCTTCGACGCCCGCAGCGAATGCTTTGTCGCGGTCGCCGGCCATGGCGTAAGAGGTGACCGCGACAATCGGGATGGACTTCAGCGCCGGATCGCCCTTGAGCCGGCGCGCAACCGCATGGCCATCCATTCCGGGGAGCTGAATATCAAGCAGAATCAGATCGGGATGCTCGCGGGCGGCAAGTTCCAAACCCCGTGGGCCGGTCTCGGCATGAACCACCACGTAGCCGCGCTCTACCAGCAAAAATGTCGTGAGGTAACGGTTTTGTTCGTTGTCCTCGACCAGCAGAATTTTAGTCTTCATGAGTGCTCCTTTAACGGCAGCGTGAAGTCGAAGGTGCTGCCCTTGCCCCATTCGCTTTGTACACTTATCTCACCGCCCATCAGTTCCGCGAGGCGTCGGCAGATGGCGAGGCCCAGGCCCGTGCCTTCGTGGCTGCGCGCCAGCCCGTCGTTGACTTGCCGGAACGGCTGGAACAAGGTCTGCATATCTTCCGGCTTGATGCCGATGCCAGTGTCGGTGATGTGTATCTGCAGGCGATTGCCGCTGCGCTTGGCGGCCAGCGCCACCTCACCGTGTTCGGAAAACTTGATGGCGTTATTGAGCAGGTTCAGCAGCACCTGCTCGACGCGCCGCGTATCGCCCCGCGTTGCGCCAAGCTCGGGCGCCACCGCGCTGCGCAGCGCGAGCCCCTTCGCGGCCGCGAGCGGCGTAACGATGCCGATCACCTTGCTGATCGAGCGACCCAAGTCAAACGGTTCATGCTCCACGCGCAGCTCACCGGCCTCGATTTTGGAAATATCCAGCACGTCGTTGATCAGTGCCAGCAAATGACGCGCGCTGTTCTGCACCATGCCCAGTTGCTTGCTCTGTTCCGGGTTGAACGGCCCGGCGAGACCGCGCAACAGCACGCCGGTGAAACCGATGATGGAATTGAGCGGGGTGCGCAACTCGTGCGACATGGTGGCCAGGAACGCGGACTTGATGCGGTCGGCCGCCTGCGCCCGCGCAGTGGCGAGGCGCAACTCCGCATTGAGCTTCTGCAGGGCTTCTTCTGCCTGTTTGCGCATGCTGATGTCGCGGAACGACACCAGCACGCCATCAATGTTACCGGCCGTGTCGAATTCGGGCGTGGCGGTGTAGGCGACTGGAAAACTCCCGCCGTCCTTGCGCCAAAATACGTCATCCTCGATCCGGCGGGCAACCCCGTCGTGCAGCGTGGCATAGATCGGGCATTCGCTTTGCGGGTGCGGGGAACCGTCGGCCCGAGTGTGATGCATCAACGCGTGCGCCGGCTGGCCGATCATCTCCTGTGCGTCGCGGTCGAACATCTGCGCGGCACGAAAATTTTCAAACACGATGTTACCGTCCCGGTCGATGCCATGAATGCCGAAATCGACGGAATTCAAAATTCGCTCGCGCTCCCGTTGCATACGCACCAACTGTTCTTCGATCCGCTTGCGCTCGGTAATATCAATGATCGAGGCGAGCACCAGAGGACCGTCGCGTGTCGTGATCGGGCTCAGGCCGATCTCCAACGGAAACTCGCAGCCGTACTTGCGCAGGCCGAACAAATCGCGCCCGGCGCCCATCGCGCGCGCGTGGGGGTTGGCGAAAAAGCCGGCGCGCTGCCTCGGGTGGGCGGCCCGAAAGCGCTCCGGCACCAGCATCTCGACCGGTTGGCCGATCAGCTCCTCCCGCCCATAGCCGAATAGCTCCTCCATCTGCGCATTGACCAGCGTGACGATGCCGGCGGCGTTGATGGCTACGATGCCGTTGGGCGCCGCCTCGACCACCATTTGGAACCTTTCCTGCTCGTGCCGGTGTTCACTGAGATCGGTGGCGATGCCCATGAAGCCGGTGATTTCCCCGGCCGCGTCGAACATGGCCGTCACGGTCAGCCGCACTGGAAAGCGGTGGCCCGTATTCGTTAGGTAAGTCCATTCACGTTCATCCGCCACGCCCGCGCGCGCCTTGGCGACGAACGCCTCGAAGCCCGGCTCGATGACGCGACCCAGTTCGCGGGTAAGTTCAAGGGCACGGGACTGAACTTCCAGCGGATCATGAATAATTCCCAGCGTGGTTTTGCCGACCACGTCCACCGCGCGATAACCGAGCATCCGCTCGGCCGCGCGATTGAAGGTTTGGATCACGCCGTGCGGGTCGGTGGCGATGATGGCCACGTCCGCGCTGTCCAGAATGGTGCCCTGCCAGGCGTTTGCCGTCACCAGCGCCTGTTTCGCATGCAGCAATTCCTGCTCGACGCGACGTTGCGTGGCGAGGATGCGGCGCAGGTCGAGCTGTGTGATCACGGCGTGTGTCACGGCGCGCAGCGCGGTCTGTTGCTCAGTGCTCAAGGTACGCGGGATGCGGTCAATCACACACAACGTGCCTAACGCGTGGCCGTCGGACGTAACCAGTGGCGCGCCGGCGTAAAAACGGATGTTCGGGTCGCCGGTGACGAGGGGGTTGTCGGCAAAGCGCGCGTCCAGTTGCGCGTCGCGCACCTCCAACACCTCATCGGGTTGCAGGATGGCGTGCGCGCAAAAAGCAAGGTCACGCGAAGTCTCAGAAACGCCGAGGCCAAGCTTGGATTTGAACCACTGGCGGTGCTCATCCACGAGCGAGACCAACGCAATCGGCACCTGGCAGACGTGCGCCGCCAACTGAGTGAGAGCGTCGAAAACCTGTTCGGGCGGGGTGTCAAGAATGTCGTAGCCGCGCAGGGTTTCGAGGCGTTGGACTTCGTTGGGCGGGAGCGGTGCTTTCACCTGTTGGGGCAGCGCACTACTTCGCCCGGTGGCGTGAGCAATGCTGTTGCGCCGTGCGTTATCCGGTGTTCTGCCCTAATTAGATTGTTCATAGCGACGCGTTCGTCTCAGCTTCCGGAAGGTGGCAAAATTGTGAATATTTATCCTGCTCACCATCTGAAGTATAGGAAAAACAAACGCCCTTTTTTCCTGATCGCAGCGCGCCCAACACTGCGGCGGCGGGTTCTCCGTGACGACTTAGGTGCCAGCGCTGTCGAGCGTGCCGATCAGCGGCACCGCCAGGATGCCGTCCCACAGCTTCACCACCGGAGTGGACAGTTCGAGCATTTTCATCTGCTGCCGTTTGATGACGTCTTCACGGCTTTTCTGGAAAACCTCGGCGGTGTACCGGCCCGGCTTGTCCAGCAGCACCGATGACGCGCACGTGCGCGCCGGCATGGATTTATAAATTTTTTGAGCGCGCGTTCAAATTCGCTTTTTCTCCGACTATGCTTGCTGGGGTTAAGTGTTGATCATTTTCTCAAATAGTCAAGCTCGCGAGCACGAGGTTTTCGGGTTAAGGGTTCATGTTTTGACATATTGCAGTGTCAGGTGGGCGGCGTACTGTGGATGCGCTGCGCTTGTGATCGCTATTGAAATATCTGACATAATGAGTACGTCCTGGTTGCGAGGTGAGCCGCTTGGGCGAAGTCGGTGGTCAAGCCTTGCGCCGTAGCGCCCGGCCATTCATCCCAGTAGGTGTCAATGAAGGTTGTGCTTTTTTGTCGTGCGCTTAACTGCGCGCCGTGGTTAAGCGGCCGGAACTATTTTCATCGGCAAACGCTTTGTTTATAGGCATTTCGGCACAGCGTGGGTCGAGCTTACTTTCTGGCTACGTAAGTAATTCACTCATTTGATCGCGGAGGATATGTGCACCTGACCCGTAACACCCAAGAGAAATGCATCATGGCGCGCATCCGGCGCCAGAATAAGTTGTACCAAAAAAACTTTACGCTGAAACACTACCGCACCTGGAAGGCCGCCGAGGTGGCGGCGCAAAAGTGGGTGAAGAAAGTGCTCCCCAGCCTGCCGGCGGCGATTCCGATCAAAGACCGCATGACCAAGCGCAACACCTCGGGTGTCGTGGGTGTGCGGTTGATTGAAAGTATCCGGAAGAAAAACGGCAAGGAATATTGCGACTGGCGCTGGATTGCGTTTTGGACCGACTGTCCCTACACCGGCGGCATCGGCTGGTCGGTGAACAAATACGGCGACGAGTCCGCGTTTGCGCGCGCCTATCTGGCCAGAAAACTGGAGACCATCGACCGTGCGCGCATCGAGCGGGAGTTTTTACGCATTCGCGGCATGAAAAAATTCCAGAAAATTCTCGATCAAAAATTGCTCGACGTTGTGTAGGGGAACGCACTTAATCGTTCGCATTGAGCAGTGCGCCTGTCGAGTAGTTGAAATGTGTTCTCTGTAAATCAACCGGTTAGCAACGGCTTCGGGCGGCTCAGCCCGAACGGTTTGAATAAATCGGCATCTCTTCGGGGTCGACACGGCGGGTGTTCCTGCATGCAGGCGAACACGCTTCGCGTCTTTGGTTCATGTCATTTTAAGAAAATCATGGTCCACTACCGCATCACTTTATGGGGTAGTGCATCACGGTGTTAGATATTCGGTGTTGAATCGAATCATTAACTAATGTAGCGCATTACCACCACGGACCGGAGGTTAATAGAAATGTGGGGTCAGATTGCTTTTGCCTGTGGTGGGGTTGCGTTGTTGGTCGCCGTCATCATCCCCATCAGCGACAGTTCCTATGCGGATAATCCGCCCAGTGATCAAAATCACCACAAGTTTTCGGACGTCTTTCTCACGCTGAAGCCGGGTGACAAAGTAACGTTTACCAACAAGGACGAGGTTATGCATGACCTCGTCAGCGTCACACCCGACTACGACGTTGAGCTTGGCAAGCTTCAGCCCGGTGCCAGCAAAACCTTGGTTTTCAAGAACCGGGGCGTGTTGGAGCTGGGGTGCAGCCGGCATCCGGAAATGAAAATGACAATTTTTGTGCGTACTCCGGTTGTGGGTACCGATGAAGCAATAGTTAACGTTGACACGCTGCACGAGCGAATTAACCTGCTACGCGCATCTTGAGAAAGCGCGGCGGACTTTGTCGCCCATGGCTCAGACGAGTAACGCAGCAAGGGTAATTCGGGCGGCGAGAGAGTTACTCACAAAACCAGTGGATAAGCCTGTGGATAACTAGCTGCAACACGGCAGTACCTCAGCAGTGACACGGATGTCGATCAGATTGAACAGAAATTGATCGGCCGATAAAGTTTGATTGCTTGAAATCGCCTACCCGGTAGGTCGTTCGTACTACCTTGACTGCCTAGCACATCACCGATCACAGGGCGTGGGCTCAACTTGGAGGGAGTAACGCCCGATATCTTGAGTAACTTTCCTAAGCCGTTTCAGATCATGGCCATGGTTTCTCGCCCCGACCAACTCGCAACCCCCGCACGCAAAGGCAGTTGCCCAATGTGGTTGCGCCGTTTGGGTGTGGCCGGATTTATCTTTTTTCTGCTGAAAGGTTTGCTGTGGCTGATCGTGCCGGTGTTGATTTATTTCTTTGGCGTGGGTTAGTCATGTTGCCGCAGTGCCCACGCGACATGTTCGCGTACCAGTTCCGAACCATCTTGTTCCCGCGCGCGTAACGCCGCGACCACGCCGGCGGTGGTCGGCGCATTGCCCAAAGCCACCGCGATGTTACGCAGCCAGCCGGTGTAACCGATACGGCGGATGGGCGAGCCTTGTGTCTTCAGCAGAAATTCCGCTTCGCTCCAGGCAAACAATGCGGTAAGCCCGGCTGCGTCCAGTTGATGGCGCGGTAAAAAATCCAGCTCGTGGCTGGCGTGTGCGAATTTATTCCACGGGCAGACCAACTGGCAATCGTCGCAACCGTAAATGCGATTGCCCATTAACGTGCGGAATTCTTCCGGAATGCTGCCACGCAATTCGATGCTGAGGTAGGAAATGCAGCGGCGCGCGTCGACCCGATACGGCGCGACGATGGCGCCGGTGGGGCAGGCGTCGATGCAGGCGTGGCAGGTGCCGCAATGATTGACGTGTGGCGTGTCGACCGGCAGTGGTAAGTTGGTGTAGAGCTCGCCCAGAAAAAACCACGAGCCGGTTTTTTCCTGCAATAAATTGGCATGTTTGCCGATCCAGCCCAAGCCGGCTTTTTCGGCCAGGGCTTTTTCCAGCACCGGCGCGCTGTCGCTGAAGGCGCGATAACCAAACGGCCCGACCTGCTGTTCGATGCGCTGCGCGAGTTTTTGTAAACGCTTGCGCACCACGCTGTGGTAGTCGCGGCCCAGCGCGTAGCGCGACACGTAGCCAAGCTGTGCGTCCTGCAACACCGCCTGCGCGTTTGCGCTAGGCTCCGGCCAGTAGTCCATGCGCGCGGAAATCACCCGCAGGGTACCGGGCAGCAAATCCGCCGGACGGCTGCGTTTGACACCGTGGCGCGCCATGTACTGCATCTCGCCATGGAAGCCTGCACGCAGCCAATTGAGCAAATGGGTTTCGTGCGCAGCAAGCTCGGTGTCGGTGATGCCGAGCTGCGCAAAACCCAGTTCGCGGCCCCAGCATTTGATCTGCGTGGCGAGCGCGTCGTAGTCCAACGGCTGGGTATTAGTACCGTTTTTAATCGAAGTCATAGTCGCTATGATACCGCCGCATGAACGACCTGCCGGTAAACCTATATCGCGCCGCACAAGTACGCGCCCTGGATGGCTGCGCCAGCGCAGACTTCAACTTGCCCGGCGCAACCCTGATGGAGCGCGCCGGAGCCGCGTGTTTTGCGCAACTGACAGCACGTTGGCCCACGGCGCGGCGCGTCGGTGTGCTATGTGGCGTGGGCAACAACGGCGGTGATGGTTTCGTCATTGCGCGGCTGGCACACGCGGCGGGTTTGCAGGTGTCTGCGTTGCAGGTGGGGGAGCTTGACAAAATTCATGGCGATGCGCTGAGCGCGTTGCAGCGCCTGCAAGCGGCCGGTGTTCCGGTGCTTGCGTGGGACCAAAACGCGTTGCCGGCGTGCGACGTGTGGGTCGATGCGCTGCTGGGCACCGGCTTGCGCGGCACGCTAAGCGGCATCTGGCGCGCGGCCGTCGCCGCACTGAATGCCAGCGGCCGGCCGCTGCTGGCCGTGGATGTGCCGTCCGGATTGGATGCCGACACGGGGCACGTGTGGGGCGACGCGGTGCGCGCCGCGCTGACCCTGACCTTCATCGGTCTAAAGCAAGGCTTGCTAACCGGGGGCGGCCCCGAGCACAGCGGTGTGTTGCTTTTTGATGATCTGAATATTCCGGCGGCGGTGTATGCGCGCGAGTCGCCCAGCGCCACGCGCATCACATCCGCGTGGGTGCAGACGCACCTGCCGCCGCGTGCGCGCGGCGCGCACAAAGGCCACTTCGGCCACGTGGCGATACTCGGCGGCGATGTCGGCATGAGCGGCGCGGCGCGCTTGGCGGGCGAAGCAGCGCTGCGCGTGGGCGCCGGTTTGGTCAGTGTCGCGACGCGCGCCGAACATGCGGCACTGTTGAGCCTGACGCGCCCGGAATTGATGTGCCATGGCGTGACAACTGCGGCCGAGGTGCGCGCGCTATTGGCGCGCGCCACGGTTGCCGCCATCGGCCCGGGCCTGGGGCAGAGCGCGTGGGCACGCCGGTTGTTCGGGCAGGTGCTGGATACCGGCCTGCCGTGCGTGATCGACGCCGACGCCTTGAATCTGCTCGCGGCTGAACCGACGCGGCGCGAACACTGGGTGCTCACACCGCATCCGGGTGAGGCGGCGCGCTTGCTCAATACCACGGTCGCACAGGTGCAGCGTGATCGCTACGCGGCCGGGCGCGCGTTGCAAACAAAATACGGCGGTGTGCTGGTCCTCAAAGGCGCGGGAACTTTGCTGGTGGCGCCGGACTCTTCTGTGTACGTCTGCAACGCGGGGAATCCCGGTATGGCCAGTGGCGGTATGGGCGACGTGCTGACCGGCGTGATCGCCGGCCTGCTCGCGCAGGGTCTAAGCTTGACTAATGCCGCCGGAGTGGCTGTGCAGGTGCATGCGGGCGCCGCCGACTGCGCCGCGCGGGATGGCGAACGCGGGCTGTTGGCAAGCGACGTGCTTGCACACCTGCGCGCCGGCGTGAATCCGGCGCTGTTATGAACTACGTCACCGCACTGGCCCTGCCCGATGAAGCCGCCACCCTTGCCTGTGCGGCGCGCGTCGCGCAGGCGTGCAGCCGGGGCATCACGCTGTATTTGCACGGTGATCTGGGCGCCGGCAAAACCACCTTCGTACGCGGCTTTTTGCGCGCGCTGGGCGTGAGCGGACAGGTAAAGAGCCCGACCTTTACCGTGGTGGAGCCTTACGAATTAGCGCGCGGCGTGGCTTATCACTTTGATCTGTACCGCATCGTTGATCCGCAAGAATTGGAGTTGCTGGGCGTGCGTGATTATTTTTCTCCCGGCGCGTTTGTGTTGGTGGAATGGCCGGAGCGCGGCGCGGAGGTGTTGCCGCAAGCGGACGTGAGCGTGCATTTGGAGTATACGGGGACGGCACGTCAGTTAACTTTGCGTGCGGCCACCGACGCGGGGCGGGAAGTATTGGCGGCGTTGCTCGCTGCGCCCTGATAAATCAATTGCTCGGGTGCGCAGCGCACACGACGGCGGTAAGCGTTGCACTATAAGAAAGATTTGCAGTGAGGAAAAAGTCATGACGCAGTGGTGGTTGCTGTTAAGCATGGTGTTCAGCACGGCGGTGACGGCGCAAAGCGCACGTATCGACGGCGCGCGCGCTTGGTCGGCACCCGACAGCACGCGCGTAGTGTTTGATGTTTCCGCGCCGGTGCTGCACCAGCTTTCGCTGCTGCATGATCCGGAGCGGGTGGTTATCGACATTTTAGATGTCCGAACCAACGGCAGCCTCGACGGGCTCAAAGTCGGCAACAATGTGTTCTCCGACGCGCGTTATGCGATGCGCGAGCCGAACACCTTGCGCGTGGTGTTCGATTTGACGGCGCGGGTGCGGCCGAAAAGTTTTTTGCTCAAGCCCAACGAACGTTACGGGCATCGTTTGGTGGTCGACTTGCTGCGTGAGGATAGCGCCGGCGAAACTAAATCCACGCCGGTAAAAAGCACGCCGGCGGCTGTCCCGGTCGAAGCGCTGCGCACCGTGGTGGTGGCCATCGACGCCGGCCACGGCGGTGAAGATCCGGGCGCCATCGGCCCCAGCGGCACGCCCGAAAAAGAGGTGGCGCTGGCCATCGCACAACGCCTGCGCGATAAAGTCGAGCACGAGCCCGGCATGCGTGCGCTGATGATCCGCGACGGTGATTATTTCGTGAGTCTCAGCGGCCGCAAGCGCTTGGCGCAGACGCAGCACGCCGACATGTTCGTGTCGATCCACGCCGATTCGTTTCGCAAAAATCCGGCGGCGCGCGGCGCGTCGGTGTTTGCGTTGTCGGCCAAGGGCGCCAGCAGCGAAGCCGCGCGTTGGCTGGCCGACAGTGAAAACGCCACCGACGCCATCGGCGGTGTGAGCCTCGAAGACAAAGACGACGTGCTCGCGTCGGTGCTGCTGGATTTGTCACAATCCGGAACCATCGAAGCGAGTGTGGACTTGGGTGATCGCGTGCTGAGCGAGTTGGGCAAAGTCGGCAACGTGCACAAAGGCCGGGTCGAACAGGCCGGGTTCGTGGTGCTTAAATCGCTGGGCATTCCGTCCTTGCTGGTGGAATCCGGATTTATCTCCAACCGCAACGAAGAGTTCAAACTGCGCGATCCGATGTATCAAGAGCTGATCGCCAACTCGGTAATGCGCGGCATGCGCAGTTATTTCGCCGATCACGCGCCACCCGGCACCGTGTTGGCGGCGGGCAGCCTAAAGCATGTGATCAAAGCCGGTGAGACGCTGGCGGATATCGCGCAGCGCTACCAAGTCAGCCCGGCCGCGTTGCGCCATTTGAATGAAATTAACGGCGAGACGCTGGAAGCGGGAAGAATTTTACGCATCCCGAAACTATAATGCAGGCGCTGTTCGCGCT
This sequence comes from Gammaproteobacteria bacterium, assembly GCA_031363085.1. Classification (GTDB taxonomy): domain Bacteria; phylum Pseudomonadota; class Gammaproteobacteria; order SG8-11; family SG8-11; genus UBA6921. The sequence goes on along the minus strand of JANLTU010000112.1, from coordinate 28,038 downwards.
GCTGTTATTGTCAAGCTCAGCGACCGCGACCGCATCTGTGAGCGTGGTCGACGATGCCGGTCGCACTATCACGCTGACACGACCGGCACAGCGCATCGTGAGCCTAGCGCCGCATGTGACCGAGCTGCTGTTCGCCGCCGGCGCCGGAACCGCGCTGGTCGGCGCGGTGCGCCACAGCGATTTCCCTGCGGCTGCGAAACAGGTGCCGCTGGTGGGCGACTACAATGCGCTGAGCCTGGAAACGCTGCTGAGTTTGAAGCCGGACTTAATCGTCGCGTGGCAGAGCGGCAATCCCGCTGCCGCACTTGAAAGGCTGCTTAAATTCAACCTCCCGGTGTTCTTGAGCGAGCCGCGCCAACTGGAAGACATTGCCACCAACCTCGAACGACTGGGGGTGCTGGCGGGGGTGGCCACTGCGGCGCATCGCGCAAGCGCGGCGTTTCGCGGGCAATTGGCGCAACTGCGCGCACGCTACGCCGGCAAAGCACCGGTCACGGTGTTTTATCAGGTGTGGGATCGTCCGCTGATCACGCTGAACGGCCAGCACATGATCAGCGCGGTGCTGGAATTGTGCGGCGGAAAAAACGTGTTCGCGAGCTTGCCGGTGCTCGCACCCGAGGTCGGCATGGAGTCGGTCCTGGCCGCCGACCCGCAGGTGATCATCACCAGCGGCTCGGCCAGCAGCGCCGATCATGGCCTGGAGCAATGGGCACGCCGGCCGACTTTGCGCGCCGTGCGCAACCAGCAATTGTATTTTATCGAGCCCGACACCCTCCAGCGCTCGACACCGCGCATCTTGCTGGGCACTGCGGAAATTTGCCGAGTGCTGGAAAGCGCACGCGGGCCGCGACCCTGACGGCGTAGAGTTGGGTTCGGGCGGCCGGTCAATGATGCGGTGCGCGTTTATGCAATAACGCAAGCCAGACCCTGTTCCAGCGCCGCCGCCTAGTTAAATCACTGCAACACTGTTGTGCGCGGTGCTCGTGCAGCTAGCACAACATGCCCACGCGCGGCCAGTTCTTGTAATCCGAGGATCGCCATCTGGTCAGGAATGTGTTGATGTTGCGCTGTAAAATCGGCTACCACTTCGTGTGCGGCGCGTCCCGGTCGGCAGCAGGAGAGCATTTCACCTGACTGTTGTGCAGTCAGGTGAATAGGTCGCTGGCGAGGTACGGGTGGCTCGCTGTTTACGTGCGTAATTAAAGCATCCGCGCTGATCGCCACGGCGGTACGCCGACGTTGCCAAAATGGGGCGTCGGGCCAACGAGTTTCACCCTGATAATATCGCCAGTGCGTTTGCAGATATTGCGTATAGTCCTTGAAGATACTTTCTTTAAAGCTGGCGAATAAGCCGCCCTGGGCAAACAGCGCATCGGCAGCCACGAGCGCGCCATGCACGCCACTGCCGAGGGCATGCGGAATTCCGCTTGATGATAGCGGGTCGTGTGAAGCTAGCGCGTCACCCACGGCAACCCAGTCCGATCCACCTACCTGTGCCAGTTGCGCTGAAAAACACGGGAATGCCGTCGGCCTTTGAGCAAAGCGGATGCCATCGGTTCGCGCACGGGTGTGCGTCATTGCAGCCAGCAATTCCTGCCAGTGCTCCTTACGCGTTGCCTGCAGAGTGCTGACCATGCTCGCGTCGCTCATCAGCACTACCGAGAGCCGATGACCTGGCACCGGGGCGCTGTACCACCAACCATATTCGCAAGCCTCAACCTGGGTTACACAGTGAGCACTGATGTGCTCGGGCAGTTGCCCGATCCGCCCGACACCAACGAGCCGGTCGTACAGGGTCAGGGGCAGCGCAAATAATTTAGCCAAAAGATTGCGGCGCCCGCTCGCATCAATCAGGTACTTGCTGTGTATCTGGCACGGGTGCCTGTGGATATCGGACAGACGTATATTCCAGCCACCCTCAGGCAGGCGTTCACAGCCCACAAAACGGGTGTTCGTCAGCAATTGCCCGCCTCTCTGTCGCACCGCGTTGGCTAACATGCTGTCGAACCGCACGCGATCCAGACCCCAGCCGGACCCATGCAACGTGAACATGTAGTCGAGACAGCGCAGTTGCTGGCTGCCCCAGGCGGCCTGGCTGCCAAATGATTCAAGGTTCTGTTCTTGACGAAACTGCTCCCACACACCCAGATATTCCAGCAAAGGCCGACTGCCAGGCGACAGCGACTCGCCGATGCGCGGCACGTCATAATCGGTTTTCTCGACCAGAGCGACGGTAACGCCCTGACGTTTCAGTAACGTCAGGGCGGCCGCACTTCCAGCGGGCCCACCGCCGATGATGAGCACATCAACTTCGCTCAGTACCCGGATTGGAGCAACCTTCATTTGGCTAGAAGACGTACGATTCTTGCTGCCTATTGCAGTGCTGCCAACTGGCCAAATCCACGGTTATCCCTTTCCTTTTCAACGAAATAGGGGTAGCCCGTTACCTTGCTCTGATTGACGATGAAGCCGAGCCGACTCCAACTGTTAATCATGTCTGCTATTGAGTTCACGCCGCGCTGGTAAGGCACGCGCTGGCCGGCTGGAATGATCGGCTGGCCGGCAATTTTCGAGACCATGCCGTCAAGCACTTGGTCGCCGGGGTCGAGACTGCCGGTGATGACATGCATCGGGCTTTGTGGCGGCCACCAGTAAACATAGTAGGCGGGTGGAGCTTCGATCCCGGTGCCATCGGCAAACTGATTAATCGATGCGTTGGTGATATTGGGTGTCTGTACTGTGCATTCCTGGAAGTCAGCCTGCCATGGGATAGCCATGCGCTTTGTCAGGTCACCTGGTTCACAGCCCTGGCCTTCCGCTTCGTCAGCGGTCGTACTCAATCCGGCATCCTGGTAATAAGCCTGCGTGGCTGCATTGTCGCCCTTGAAATGGGCCACCTTGAGCCGGCCGGGTTGGTGGAAGATTGGTGCGTTCCGAACAATCCAGGTGGTCTCGATTCCAGGTGAGAAGGGTGCGCCCACGCAGTTACCTGCGGCGGCCTCGTCGAGCTGGTCGCAGTAGCGTCGTGGTTGCGGCTCATCCAGTCGGAATTTACCTGCTGCCCATTGATTCATGAAAAAGTACTGAGTCGGCGAAAGGGTCTCGAACTTGTAGATCGGGCCACTATTGGTAACGGAATTATCCCCCGAATTCAGGGGCATCAGGGGAATGCCGTCCGATGAGAATAATTGATTTGGGCCGTTCTCAACTTTGTCTATCCATTGCGCATAGTCCTGAGGCAGCACCGGTACCCGGAAATAGCTGAAATACTTCATGCGGTTGTCCAGGTTTTTGGCCGACGGATTGGTAAGATCAAATGGCGGATTGGCAAAATCAGCCAGATAGGGTGCATCGGCAACCCAGCGATAGGCTTGCATGCGCTCAATGATGGGAGCGATCTGGGTGGTGTAGTTGACGATGTAGTTCGGGTTGAAGCCCTTGAGCGGTGTATAGCCCTGATGGCTCGGGAAATCGCGCGCCGTATCCTCGCCGTTGAAAATATTCGGATCGGAATGCATCTTGCGGATCGCCACATCTTGTGTCGTGTCGTACAGCGTAGTGATGTTAACCAGCTCCGGGGCGTACTTGGGACTACCTACTAACAACCAAGCGGGATCGGCATCAATATGCTGCCCCCCTTTGAAATGGATGGTCGCCATAACAAAGCCATCCGCGATGTCGTCCCAATAGCCATCGGCACCGCGAAACGAAGCGATGCTTGCCGAGCCAGTCACCTTGCCACCGCCACTCAGTGCAATCAGGTTGCCGTGGCTGTCCATGCGCAACTCGCCCAGGCTGTCGATCTGGTCGCCGCCCGCATCGACGGGTGGAAAAGAGCCATTTTTGTAATCCTCCGGGATGTTGTAACGGGAAAACAGCACGATGTCGCCAGGTCGTTCAATGGAACGCGGGCCGGGATCGATCATTAGCGGCTTGCGTGCCTCACCAGAAACTTTGGGGTTATTAACCGGGATGTGCTGCTTGGTATAGCTGTTGTCAGCACCAAATTCGCGATTACCTTGTAACTCGGAAAAGGTGAACCAGATCGGCTTCTTATTGGCGATATGGACAGTCCACACGATTTTCAAAACATTGGCGTTGGTCAAATTAACTTCCCGTGAGCTCCCATTGTCTTGTTCGAACACACGGAATTTCGCCGCCTGACGTTTAATCCTGCCCATCACATCCTTGAACACGCTGACCTGACCACCTTGCGCATTTCCTTGTGCATCACAGGCAAGCGGCAAACCGCCGACCGTGTCAGGCTCGAGATAAAAGTCGGCAGGGCTGTTGCCAAGGCGCGCAACGCCAATTTTTGGATGGATTTCAAAACGCTTGGCCATAGGATTTCCTTCAATGGTGGTTGGAAGAGAAGCAACGATAACGCTATTGCAACGCGCGCTAACTGCGGCACCTGCCAGCTTTCGAGTCGTTACCAGAACCAGCTACGAATATTTGAGGGAATACTTCGGACCACCAAAAGGCGGGCGATTTTCTTGCCCGCCTGAACAGCAGGAATAAGCACGAACCCGGGTGTCAGTATAGTTTATGTTTTGGCTACCGGTTAAATCGAATGGGTAAATTTTCATGATTTCTCACTTCGGTAACATGCACGTCAGTATCTTGAGTTGCAGTATGAACATGTCGGGTTACGCTGCGCTAACCCGACCTACGTTTTTGTCGAAGATTGTCTGTGGACACAAGAAATGTAGATGTTCCAGCGACAGACAGATTCCGGTGTTCATTAACAGCACCCTCACTTCCGCGCCAGCCAGTTCTCCCCGCGCGGCATCGCCTTGGGGAATTCGATGAGGGCGTAGCCCTCACCCCGGCCATAGCCCATCCCGGTCACGCCGTGCTTCCAGTAACCGCCGAGCTGCCCCTTGTCAAAATCGATCGAGTCGATCACGAAGCTGAATGACGCGCTCATGACGGCAAGCAAGAAGTTACAGAGATAGGAACTATCGGTCATGGCGATGTCGTGAGGCGAGCGCACCGCCAGCACCGCGTCGTGATCCTTGCATTGCAGCGGAATGCCGAGGAACCGCAGTTTCATCGACATCGTATATTGGATCGATTGGTTTTCAGCATCGAGTTTGATCTGGCTCACCTTGCCGGAGTTGGAATATCCGCGACCCGGGATGAACCCACCCCACACTAAGTAGCCCACGTCGTCGCCGGTGCAGAGGTAGGTCGTGGGATCGGCGCTGCAAAACTTCATGCCGGTCCCGTCGTTGGCCTGAAATAACTGCTCAAGTGCATACAACATTTGAGTGGCGGAGTAATGCTGCCCGGCCTCGCTGCACTCTTCCGCCGCGCACACCCGTACCGACTTTATCTCATGCTGTAGTGAGGCCGTGGCGCACCCGCTGATTCCCACCGCAAGCAAGACCAACGACACGGCCAATTTGAACCAACGCGCCGCGTTGTGCGCTGCATGGCGGGGGCAACTTTGCGAATATTGACCGGTGATTTTGTCCGCGTTTTGCATTGACTGAACTCCAAATAGGGAAGGCGGTGCGGTCGCAGTATCGGAAAGAAAAACTCCCAGGGCTACGCCCGTGCGACAAGAGGAGAAAATCAGTCGCGAATGAACCTGGGCAGGGAATGGATGCCGGGACGACAAGTCGCGCGCTTACATCTGCCGGAATTGATACGCGTATTGCCGGCTCACCGACAAGGCTTCGTCGCGGTCTTTGAGTTGCAGGGTATAGCCGCCGTTCAAGGTTTTGCGTGCCAGCACGATACTGGCCAGATTGACGATCAGGCTGCGGTGAATGCGCCAGAATTTGTTGGGGTCAAGCTCGACTTCGAGCACCAAAACCGATTTGCGGATCAGGAATTTTTCGTCACGCGTAACCACCGTGGTGTACTTGTCTTCGGACTTGAAGTAGCACACGTCGTCGACCGGAATTAGATAGGTCGCATCCCGGCGCGAGGCGCGCAGCCAGCTTAAATAACCGCTGGCGGGCTTGTCTGACAGGTCGTGGGCTAACTGTTGCGCCAGTTGCGTCCATTCGGGTGCGGGGCCAGTGTGGCTTGCGATGCGCTTTTGCAGGCGCACAACCGTTTCCGCCAGACGCGCTGGCTCGACCGGTTTCAGCAAATAGTCCACTGCGGCGCGTTCGAAGGCGGCCACGGCGTATTCGTCATAGGCGGTGATGAAGACGATGTGGTTGCCTTCGCCGCAACTCGCGGCAACTTCGAGCCCGGACAACAACGGCATTTTGATGTCAAGAAAGGCGACCTCCGGCATGTGTTCGCGTAGCAGCGCTAGCGCCTCGGCGCCGTTGCCCGCCATGCCGACGACCTGTAGTTCTGGCCAGAGCGTGGCGAGCAGGGATTTCAAGTGATCGCGCAGCGGTGCTTCGTCATCGGCGATGATGGCCTTAATTGCTGACATACGGCACCTCAATCGTTGCCTTAACTCCGCTCGGCGCGTTCGCTTCGATGCGCAGCCTGGCCTTGTCGCCATAGAGTGAACTCAGGCGCTCGCGAATGTTGACGAGGCCGAAACCTGATTCCGTATCATGTTGCAGCCCAAGCCCGTTATCCGTCACCTGCAATTGAAGGATATTGCCGCGACGTTCGGCGACAATGCGGATTTCGCCACCCGCCGACGCGGGCTCAAGCCCATGCTGGATGGCGTTCTCCACCAGCGGTTGCAACAACATCGGCATGAACCGCTGCGCTAGGCAGTCTTCGGGGATATTGATCGTGTAGCTCAAGCGCGTGCCCATGCGGATCTGGTAAATATCCAGATAGTCGCGGATGAGTTCGATTTCTTGCCGCAGGGTGGCGTCGTGCTCACGGCTGCGCTGCAGCGATGAGCGTAAATAGCGGGTCAGGTTGGCTAGCATTTTTTTGCCCTGCACCGGATCGGTGTCCACTAGGCTCGACACATGCGACAGGGTGTTGAACAGAAAATGCGGTTCGATCTGTGCCTGCAACAGGTGCAGGCGGGTCTCGGCCATGTATTTTTCATGGGCTAGGTTTTTTATGTGCGCTTCCTGCAGCGCATGGCTGACGTGGATCACGCGCGAACGGGTGACCAGGAAATACAAAATGATCACCGAAAAGAACAGGGCGATGAGCACGTTCTGGGTCAATTCTGCGAGGCCCGCCATAACCAATGCCCAGACTTTGGCGAGTGTCGCTTGATGGTCCAGATTAACAACGACAACTTGCAGCAACGTGCCGAGCAGCGTGCCAAGCAACAGTGGCATCCAGAATGTGGTCAGCCTGATTTCCATAAACCGGTCGAAGATCACGAAGCACAAATATATGGACAAGCCAAAAAACTGTGAGACAAGCAGGCTGTCCAGAAACCTGGAATGCAACATGGCGCTGACGAACACCGCAATGCCGGTGTCGAACAACAACACCCAAAATAATCCGTGTAACACCGCGATGGACGCAAGCGGTTTGCTCGAAAAGTTATACATGTGTCGATTGCTTTAAGTTGCCCATGCCTGGATTGGAGTTCGTCACACCACCGTGCAGCAAGGAGACGCTCTTTGCTATTTTGACAGGCGCGTGTGGGCGCGTAATCGTCTTGCGACCAACCATGCAATAAATCGGACAGACTGCCGTAAGAGCGCGCAAACGGCCTTATTGCCGAGAGTGTAGGGGTCGCAGTCTGCGAGTTTACGGTTTGTTGCCAACGCGAACCGGAATTCATTTTCCAGCGTTGTGGCCGGTTCGCGCATGTGCTAACGCGCGCTATGACAAATGTCACTTTTTACGCGTGCAAATTTAATTTATTCAAGACCTGGGTTCTTTACTCTTTATGATGTTGGCATGATGGATTCGCGCTTGAATGCCGGGAAGCACGCATTCGATCATTATCGAGTCGGCCGCATTCGACGTAGCGCGGTTTGGCACATCGGCCAACATGGGCATACGCAATTCAATTCAACAGGAGGAATGAAAATGAAATCTCGGATAAATCTATTGTTGGCTTTCATGGTCTACGCTGTTTTTGGCTTCGCGCTGAACGCGCTGGCCGCACCGACGACACCCAATCTTTATCAGTTGCAAGGGCGCGGCGTGCACGTCACCTATTCCAGCACCAGCCTCACCGGGGAACCGCGGCTGATCTACACCACGGCGACGCAGACTACGACTTATCGCGGTGCAGATGTGCGCGAGGAACGCACCGGGCTTGGTTTGCTGGTCACGGTAACGACAGCTTTTCATCCTGATATTAATTTCACAACGTTCAGCGTGATGATTCCCGACATTAATCTGCAAACCGGTCCGGAAAGCTTCGCCACGATAGCGCTCACCACCACCCACAGCACGCCATTCATCTCGCCGTCGAATTTGAAAGGTCCAGTACAAACGTACCAAACGCTGGCGATGCGCGGCAAAGCCAGCTTGGTCTACTACATCGCTCCTGGTGGGGCGATTAGCGGCAGCGTGTTGCTCAACACCTGCGTGGGCACGCCGCCGCCGGCGGGTTGTGTTTATCCGTTCATCAACGCGCCTATCGAGGTGCGGGATGCGGGTAACAACGTGATCGCCAAGGCCACCACCAACGTGGACGGGATGTACAAAGTGGACGTCCCACCGGGCAGCTACGTAGTACACGTGGTGACCAACGGTATCTTCCCCGTGTGCCCCGATGCCAAAACCAGCGTTGCGACGAGCGGCAATGCCGTCGTGGACATAAGTTGCACGGCGATTCGATAGCTTTTAATGGGAAAAGCCCGCGTCGATTGACGCGGGCTTTTTTAGGTAAGAAGAAAGAGGGTAGGTTTGAGTAATAGCATTAGACGAATAATGCAATAGTGCAAGCCTGACCCCGGTCTTCAGGTGTTGCTGGACCAGTAGCTTGAGCATGGGGTCCGGCAGATGGGCTTGCCTCGCGCTGCGCTTTTGCGCTTGCCGTCGTTGAGGCGGTTGAGGATCGGATGGAAAATCTCCCAGTCGATGGCGGCGTTGAACCGTTCCAACGGGTCGCCTGCTGCAGAGAGGCCGTTTTGCATGTGGCGTATTATCGGTTACTTTTCCTTTGCACGAGGATAAGTCTCAACCTGGAAACCTCAAAAAGGTTACCGGGATTTATAGAAGTGCCCTTAGGAATCTATGGCCGCTGGGCGTTCGCTGAATGCAAAGATGTATGCGCAATGGAATTGGCTTCAAAGCTAAAGTCGAAACTGAATTTAACAAGATCATCGAAAGGGTTGCCTATGAAAACTGAGCTTATCCACACCCTTACCACTACCTTCGAGGCGCACGCACAGCAGGCGGAGAGCGGCGTAGAATTTTGGCTCGCGCGCGACCTTCAGTATCTCCTTGGCTACTCCAAGTGGGAAAACTTTTTGAATGTGGTATCCAAGGCAAAAACGGCGTGTGAAATCTCTGGGCATCATGTGCCCGACCATTTTCCTGGCGTCAGGAAAATGGTCGATCTCGGCTCCGGTAGCCAGCGCGAGGTGGATGACCTCATGCTGACCCGCTACGCCTGTTACCTGATTGCACAGAACGGTGATCCCAAGAAGCAGGAAATCGCCTTTGCTCAGGCTTATTTTGCTGTCCAGACCCGCAAAGCCGAGCTAATCGAACAACGCCTACTCGAAGCCGAACGGGTATCTGCGCGCAAGAAACTCACGGCCACGGAAAAAGAGCTTTCAGATGTCATATATGAGCAGACTGGCGGCAACCAGAATTTCGCTCTCATCCGCAGCAAGGGTGACCAAGCCCTGTTCGGCAAAACCACCCAGACCATGAAGTCGCATTGGAAAAAGACTTCGCCACCGAAATCACCATCTTCAATGCCCGGCAGCACCAGATGACAAGCGAAGGTGCCATCTCAAGCGAGCACATAACCAACAACAAGGCTGTCCGCAAAACGTTACTCGAACGCGGCATCCGTCCTGAGAGTCTGCCCGCTGCCGAAAATGTGAAGAAACGGGTCAGGCTTGAGTAATCAGAAGAAACGGGTCAGGCTTGAGTAATTGCTTTTTTATTGTATCGCCCCAAGGGCTAAATGAAATAGTGCAAGTTAACTCCCGCTTTTATCGCCACCACGACCTACCCCTACCCCGTATGATTACGCCAAACGACGCTGTGTTCGTGTTGCGGTATCACTCGCGTAGTTGTTGGATTGACGGTGAGTACTGAGTATAGCCAATGAATTTACGCGTGCACTTTGTTGCCGCATCCCGGAAAAACACTGCGCGGCCTGTAGGGTGGGCACCGCCCACCAAGACGCGATGCGGCGCAACGCGCGCTTGGCCGAAAATTTCTGTAGAGGCAGGCTTTCGCCGCGACGATTGCGGTAGGGATGGCTGGTATAAGTGCCGGGGTGTTGGTGGGCGGTGCCCACCCTACCGCGTTGGGCAGGTCGTGTAGTGAATCATTCCACCGGTTTCTTGCGTGGCTGCCACAGCACTTCTGCTGTGTTCGCGCACTTGTTCAAATAGCGCGCGGTGACAAACAATAAATCCGACAGGCGGTTCAGGTAGATCGCGGTGTGCGGGTTCACGCGCTCGCTTTTGTTTAAGGTCACGACGCGCCGTTCCGCGCGTCGGCAGACGCAGCGCGCGACATGACACACTGCTGCCGCCGGCGCGCCGCCGGGCAGGATAAATTCTTTCAGCGGCGCGAGTTCGGCGTTGAAAGCATCGAGTGTTTGTTCGAGGCGCGTGGCGTCGGCGGCGGTCAGCATGTCGGTGCCCGGGATGCTGAGTTCGCCGCCCAGATTGAACAAGTCGTTTTGCGCCTCGGTGAGTGCGCGACTCACCGCAGTGGGCAGTTGATGCGTGAGCAATACGCCGATCACGCTGTTGAGTTCGTCGACGTCGCCCATCGCTTCGACGCGCACGTGGTTTTTGTCAACACGTGATCCGTCGCCCAGGCCGGTAGTGCCCTGGTCGCCGGTGCGTGTGTAGATTTTTGATAAACGGTGTCCCATCGTCAGCCCTCCCTCAATTGAAATACGGCCACCACCTGCTGGAGCTGGTGCGACCCGCGCAGCGTCGTGTTAGAGCTGTGTTAGAACGTTGCGTCGAAAGTCACATGCAGCATGCGCTTAGGTAAAGGATAGTACGAGTACGGATCGGGATTCGTCGGCACGTAGTCACCGGTGTCGGCGCTTTGTTGGTTGAACAGATTGTCGACCGCCACGCGCACGCCGTAGCTGCCGAGCGTGTAGCGGTAGCCGACGTTCACTGCGGTGTTGCCGGACATTTTTTTTCCGGCGTTGGCGAAGTCATTGCCAAAGTAACGTTCGCCGCTGCGATAGACATCGAGCGCCAGTGTGCCGAATGCGCCGAAGTCGAAGGTGTTGGCCAGCGCAAATTTTTTCTGCGGAATTGCGGGGAGGGACTTGTCTACGTACACGCCCGTCGTGAATTGCGCTTCGCGGTAGCTGTAGTTGAGGCGCGTTAACCACAGCGGTGTGACGCGCACGCGCAGGCCGAAGTTCAGACCGCTGTGGCGGGTGTCGTCAAGATTTACGTTTGCGCCGAATATTCCGACGCTGCGGTTGAATGCGATTTCGTTTTGCAGCGCGATGTTGAAGATTTGCAGCTCAATGCGCGCGGCCTCGTTCAGCGGCGCGTCGAGTCCGGCTTCAACGTGGCGGCCTTTCTGCGCGTTGAGCGCGACCAGGGTGTCGCAGGTGTGGCAGTACTCGTCGATATTTGCGAAACGGAAACTGCGCGCGACGCGCACGTAGCCCTTGGCACCAGGTGCGTATTTCAGAATGACGGCCGCGTCCCACGCCAGTGCATGGTCGCGGGTGTTGTCTTTACGGGTGCCGGACGCGCTGCGTGTGGCGATATCGAGCGCCAGTTTTTGGTAGCGCGCGCCGTAGTTGAAGGCGACTTTCTCGAACGTATTTTGGGTGTCGGAAACGTATGCGGCGACGCTGCGGTGCGTGAGGTCGTTGCGGGAGGTTTCAGTTTGCGCCGCCTGCGTGCTGCGGTAGGCGTCAAGACCGACGCTGAGTTGCGAGCCGGCGGAGACGTTGCGCCAGCGCGGCGTGAATGACAGCGCGCGCAACGTGGTGGCCACGCGGCCACTGCCGGCGTCGAAATCCGCTTGTTTACGGCGCATCGCGAGTTCCGCAGCAAGGTTAGAGCTGCTGAAAAATAACTCGCCGCGATGTTGGTGCGCGCGGGCGTCGTTGGGGAAGTCGCCCGCTGCGGTTGGGTCGGCGCGATAGGTAGCCTCAGCGAGCGCGCCCGGCAATCCGGCGGTGTCGCGGTTGGCCGCGATGCGCGCGCCGAACGCGGCGCTGTCGCCTTGATGGCGGTACTCGGAAAACAGGTTGGAGTCTTGCGTCGTGTTGTGGTCGCGGTAGCCGTCGCTGCGCGCGTCGCTTGCGGCAACGAACAGCGCGTCGCTTGCGCCGGCCCAGCGCCCGGCAGCGCTCAGGTCGCGCGTGCCGAATGATCCGCTGTACAGTTGCAGCGCGGCGCCCGGCGCATCGAAGCCGCTTTTTGTCACGATGTTGACAATTCCGCCGGCGGCGTTGTCGCCGTACAGCACGCTCGACGCGCCGGGCATGATTTCGATGCGCGCGATGCTGGCGAGTGGAAGTGCGGCGAGGTTGGCGCCGGTCAGGTCGATTTCGTTGTAGCGCTGCCCATTGACCAGGACGAGCGTGTTCTGCGCACCGGCCGCACCGAAACCGGCGAGATCCAATTTTGCGTCACGGCTGGAGACACCGAACAGGCGGTTGACCTGCACGTGGCCCAGTTGCTGCAACGCTTGCGCGAGCGTATGCGCATGACTCTGCGCGAGATCCTGGGCGGTGATGAGGGTGACGTTGACCGGCGCGGTATCGGTGCGGGTTTCGAAGCGCGTGGCGCTCGTAATTATCGGCGGCTCGACTGGCGTGGTTTGCGCGGGCGGCTCCTCGGCAAACGTTGCAACCGGTAGCAACGGCAGGGCAAACAGCGTCGCGATCACGACGCGACGAACCACGATCAACATGTACATCTCCTTCATCAGCACATACAGCAACTGCCCGCAGCGGGCTGGTGGTAAGCGACTTACAGGAAGGGGCGAACCAAGGAAGTGCGCGGGCGCTGCGTCTGGCCTTGCCCTGTGCGCACACTGAAACAGGCGCTGACTCTAAGCAGGCGCCGTTGCACTGTCAAGGCGGTTGGGGAAGGGTTTGCGGGCACAAAAAAACAACCCGGCGCGAGGAGCGGGTTGTTTTAATTGTTACAACGAAGAACGTCGGGAGCGGATTAGTTACCGGCCGTCGGTTCGACTTCGTGAGCGTGCAGTCCCTTGGGTCCGCGTTCAAGTTCAAAGCGGACCGTCGCCCCTTTTGCCAGGGTTTTAAATCCGTCGCCCTTGATCGCCGAGAAGTGGACAAACACATCTTCATTGGTGCCGTCGGGCACAATGAAGCCAAAACCCTTCTTGTTGTTAAACCATTTCACCGTGCCTATGTTCATATGAACAACCCCTGACTTAATTGAGTGCAGAACGAAGCTTGTCATTTTTCAAAATGAAAAATGATAGAAGAAGTGTAGTAGCTCAATTCGGGATTGCAACCGCATCGGCATGAGAAAATAAAATGCAGCAGCACTTCAGTTGATGCTGATTTATTAACACACCGAAGTCTTAAAAAAATGTTAAGTCGAGACGCCTCTTCATCCCGCAGCGCTGGCTTTAGGCAAAAAGTTTTTGAGTTTGCTTTCGATGGCGTTGAGCAGGTCGTTGAATGAATCGGCGAACAGTTTTACGCCGTCTTTTTCCAGTTGATCGGTGACGTTTTTCATGTCGATATGCAGCGCGTCCAGTGCCGCCAAATGTTGTTCGGCGTCAGACAGTCCGTGCTCCAGTGTCAGTGCAGCGGTGCCATGCTCTTTGAACGCTTTGTAGGCGGCGGGCGGCACGGTATTCACCGTGTCGGGTCCGATCAAGCTGTCAATATAGAGCACATCGCTGAAGTCCGGGTTCTTGGTACCGGTGCTTGCCCACAATAGCCGTTGCGCTTGCGCGCCGGCCTTGCGCAGCTTTTCAAAACGCGGAGTGAAAAATGCTTCTTTGTATAACGCATAGGCGCGTTTGGCGTTCGCGATGGCGGTTTTCCCTTGCATGGCTTTGAGTTGCGACTGTTGCGCCGCCGGGGCCGTGCGTGCCAGGTCTTGCAATATTTTGTCCACGCTGTTGTCGACGCGGCTGATGAAGAAGCTTGCCACCGATGCGATGTTGCTGAGGTCCTTGCCTTGTTTGGCGCGCGTTTCCAGTCCGTGCATGTAAGCTTCGACCACCTCGCGATAACGACTCACCGAAAACAGCAAGGTGACGTTGACGCTGATGCCGTCGGCGATCAAGGTTTCCAGTGCTGGCAGCCCGGCCGCAGTGGCCGGTACTTTGATCATCGCGTTGGGGCGGTTGACGCGTTGATGTAAATAGCGCGCTTCTTTGATAGTGCCTTCGGTGTCGTAGGCGAGTTCCGGGGACACTTCAATGCTGACCATGCCATCGTGCCCGTGGCTTTGCTGGTAGACCGGCAACAGCGCATCAGCCGCCGCTTGAATGTCTTCGATGGCGAGGTGATAAAACAGATCGCGCGCGCTGTAGCGCTTGCCGCTTTGCAACAGCTTGGCGATGGCGTCGCTGTAGAGTGCGCTGCCAGTGATGGCTTTTTGAAAAATCGTTGGATTCGAGGTGATGCCTTTCAGGCCCTCGTCGCGAATCATGCGGGCGAGCTCGCCGTTTAGCAGCATGCCGCGCTCAATGTTGTCGAACCAGATGCTTTGCCCAAGCTTGGCCAAGGCGAGCAGGGGAGAGTGAGTCATGGGAGTACTCCTTAACCTAGTAGTAGATATGCGGTTGAAAAAACTTTTGACCGGAATGGCGCCAGCGAGTTGCATGACGGTTGAGGTGCTTGCATTTAGATCGGCGGGGCGGGCGGGTTCTTTACTTTTTTGTCAGGCGTTGCCGCGAGAGTGTGATCCGGCGGGCACAGCGTGCGGCTGATTCCCGGATTTTTTGCATGGCGAAGAGCTGTACTACAATGCCGGCTCAATTCTCCAGTTTAGGATCACCATGGGTATCCACGCATTAGCGGCGCCGGGCGTCGCCGCACTGGTCATGACGGCGGTGCTGCTCGCCTGTACCAGCGCCGAACACACGCCTCCATCCGACATGGTGTTGATACCGGCCGGCGAGTTCATCATGGGCAGCGATAAAGTCGACAGCGAAGGTTTGCAGCAACGTTACGGCTTGGTGAAGCCGCTCTACATTGACGAACATCCACAGCGGCGTATATTTCTAAACAGCTTCTTCATCGACCGCTATGAAGTCAGCAACCAGCAGTATCAGGAATTTACGCACGCGGCTAAATATCAAGAGCCGTTTGAATGGTCGCAGAATGGCTACAATCTCGCGCCTGAACGCTTGGAGCAAACCGGCGTCGACGCGTTGCGCTGGATTGCGAGCGATTATTTCAAATTAGATGTCGATACAAGGAACTTGGAAAAACCGGCATTGCTGCGCCTGATGGCGGAGAAGCGCGCCCTGCGTGATCGCCTGCCGGCCGCCGGCGTGACCTGGCCAGACGCCGACGCCTACTGCCGCTGGAAGCACAAACGGTTGCCCAGCGAAGCGGAATGGGAAAAAGCCGCGCGCGGCACCGAAGGACTGGAGTTTCCGTGGGGCAACACCTGGAATCCGGATGTTATCAACTCCGGTGACAACACCCAATGGGAAGACGGCATCGCGCCGGTCGGCACTTATCCGAACAGTAAATCACCCTATGGCGTGTACGACTTGGCGGGCAATGTGTGGGAGTGGGTGGCGGACGATTACCAAGCCTATCCCGGCAATAAAACACCCAATGCGGACTTCGGCGGCGGTAAAAAAGTGCTGCGCGGCGGCGGTGGCGGAATCGGACACTACGCCATCAGCCAGTTTTTTCGCGCCGCCGCGCGTCAGGCCAGTGATCCGCGCACCACCGGCGCGGACGTCGGTTTTCGTTGTGCACAACAGGTGCGCTGACGCTTGCTAAATAAATTAGTCACGTTTGTAGTCGTCGCGTACTTTGACTGTGGCCGGGCCGTGTTTGATTTGCAGGGCGCCAATTGCGCCGACAATGCCGCCGATGGTGAAGGCGAGAATTACAGATTCCATCAGAAAGCTAGCCATGAATAAACTCCTCGTACGTACTGCTCTGGGTTGTGGGTGTTGTGGGTTTTGATACCCCGCAACCGCAGGGCTCAATTTTTATAACGGCGGCGTTACGGCGGGATTTAGTGCTAGGGGAAAATAATGTTGAATTTTTAATGCTGAATGTTTAATTGAGGGTGTGCGCACAGCGCACGCTTGAATTCAACAATTAGCATTAAACATTCAAAATTCATTTTTTATTTCAACGAGATGAATACTATAGTGCCTGCTTTGCACGGCGTAATTTTGAAAGCACACGGCGCAGAATATTCACCGCGTGGTCGATCTGTCGTTCGGTAATCACCAGCGGTGGGGCGATACGGATCACGGTGTGATGGGTTTCTTTGCTCAGCAGGCCGGCGCGCATCAAGTGTTCGCACACCGTGCGGGCATTGACGCGGCTGGTGTCGAGTTCGATGCCGACCAGTAGCCCGCAGCCGCGCACTTCGCGAATCAGCCGGTCGTTCAGCGCGCGTAGTTTTTCCAGCAGATAGTCGCCGAGGGTCGCGGCGCGCTCCACCAAATGTTCCTCAACCAGCACGTTCAGGGCTTCCAGTCCCACCGCTGCCGCCAGTGGATTGCCGCCGAAAGTGCTGCCATGGTCGCCGGGGGTAAACACGTTCATCACGTCGCGCCGTGCCAGCAACATCGACACCGGCAGCAGCCCGCCGCCCAGCGCCTTGCCCAGCAACACCGCATCGGGTTTGATGCCGGCGTGTTCGCTGGCAAGCAGCTTGCCGGTGCGCCCCAGGCCGGTTTGAATTTCGTCGCAGATCAGCAGCACATTGTGTTGTGCGCACAGCCGCGCGCATTCCGCCAAGTAAGCGGGCGGCGGCACGATGATGCCGCCTTCGCCCTGAATCGGTTCAACCAGAAATGCGGCGGTGTTGGGCGTGATGGCGGCAGCGAGCGCCTGCGCGTCGCCGTAGGGGATGAGTTTGAAGCCGGGCGTAAAAGGTCCAAACCCGGCACGGTATTGCGGTTCGCTGGACATGCTGATGGCGGCGAGTGTGCGGCCGTGAAAGTTATTCTGGCAGGCGATGATCTCGGCATTTTCCTGCGGCACGCGCTTGACTTGATAGGCCCACTTGCGCGCGGCTTTCAAGGCGGTTTCCACCGCCTCGGCGCCGCTGTTCATCGGCAGCGCCTGGTCGTAGCCAGTCAGCGTGCAGGCCCGGGCGAGAAAGGGCCCCAACTGGTCGTTGTAAAACGCGCGCGAACACACCGCGAGTTGTTTGGCTTGCCGTGTCAGTGCTTTCACCAGACGCGGGTGGCGATGACCATGACTCACGGCCGAGTAGGCACTCATCATGTCCAGATAGCGTTTGCCCTGATCGTCCCACAAGTAGGCGCCTTTGCCGCGCACCAGCACCACCGGCAACGGCTGGTAATTGTGTGCGCCGTAGATGTTTTCGAGATCGATGACGTTGGCGGTGGTCATAACATGGCGCTCAGCAGGTCGAGGGTGAGTTGCGTGGTTTTATCGGCGCGGTCGCGAAACGGATTGAGCTCGGCGACTTCCACACCCAGCAACGCGGCATCACCTTGTGCCAGAACAAGACTGTTTAGCAGGGTCTGGGCGGGAATACCGCCCGGTTCCGGGCTGCCCACGCCGGGCGCGTCCACCGGATCAATCGCATCCAGGTCGATGCTGATACCGTACCCCCCGGCAGCGCTGCGTGCAATGTTCAACGCCGCACGCATGACGTGGTCTAAGCCATCGCGGCGAATCTCATGCATGCTGAAAACGCGCACGCCCAGGCGTGCCAATAAAAATTGTTCTTCAGGCTCGTAACTGCGCACGCCGATGACCGCGACGTGGGCGGCGTGGAGTTTTGCTCCTGCGTCGCCCACGCTGATCAGGCGCGCATCGCCTTGCCCAAGCAAGCACGCCAGCGGCATGCCGTGAATTGCGCCGCTGCGGCTGGACTGCGGCGTGTGGCTGTCCATGTGTGCGTCGATCCAGATCAGGCCGATGGAGCCATTTTTTCGTTGCGCCACGGCAGCGCCGCTCCAGGTGCCGATGGCGCAGGAGTGATCGCCGCCGATCACCGCGAAGCGCCGGTATTGACTTATTTCTGCTGCTACCGTCCGTGCCAGCCGCGCGCTCAATTCGGCCACCTGTGCGTAGGCATCAAGCGTAACGTCAATATTAGGCAGCGGAGACAGCGTGCCATGCCATCGCGCCGCGATTCCTGAATCCGATAAGTGTTTTTCCAGTGCGCGCCGCACTTGGTGTGGCCCGAAATCGCAACGCTGATCGCGCGCGCCCAGGCACCATGCCGCGCCGATCACCGTAACCGGTGCCGAAGAAGTGAGGTGATGTGCACGTTGCGTCATGACGATGCCTGTGGATGAGCGGGAAAATTCCCATTGCCAATTTATCGGCGTGGATGGAATTGATATTGAGTCGTCGTCGCCTCTATGCTGGGTCTACTTCATGCTGGTTTCGATAGCATCACGCCATGTTAGACCCGCAACGCCAGGATTTATTCGCCATCTATATGCAGACACTGCATGCGGTGCATGGCCGGCATGCGGTGTGCGATTACCTGCGCGCGCGGCTACCGGCGCGGCCCGCCTATCTGGCGGCGGTGGGCAAGGCGGCCGCTGCGATGGCGGCCGGTGCGTTTGCGGCCTGGGGCGACGCAATTCAGCGCGCTGTGGTGATTACCCGCCACGGCCACGTGCCGCAGGCCGCGCAGTGCGAACCCCGCACGCGTTATCTGCAAGCCGGTCATCCACAGCCCGATGCCGCAAGCTTGGTTGCTGGACAAGCCTTGGTGGAGTTCCTGGCAGCCGTTCCGGTCACCGCGCAGTGCCTGGTATTGATATCTGGGGGTGCGTCCGCGTTGGTTGAAGTTTTGCCTGCGGGCATCACCCTGACCGATTGGCAGCGCGTCAACACCTGGTTGCTTGGCAGCGGCCTGGATATCCGCGCGATGAATACAGTGCGCAGCGCATTATCGGGTATCAAGGGCGGGCGTTTGGTGAGTGCGCTTAATGCGTATCACACCGACGTGTTGTTGATCTCGGATGTTCCCGGCGATGATCTGCGTGTGATTGGTTCGGGATTGTTGTGCCCCGACGAACGCGCTCCTGACACGCTGCGCGGGCTTGCACTTCCCGACTGGATCAATAATTATCTTCACTTGGCGCCACCGACGCCCGCCAACGATGATCCACGCTTCGAGCGCGTGTCTACCGCAATGGTGGCGAACAACGCGCTGGCGCGGCGCGCAGCAACGCAAGCCGCGCGCAACCTGGGATATGCGGTCGATAATCATGCCGATGAATTGGTCGGCGATGTCGCGACCGCTGCGAGCACTATCTGTAACGCGCTGTCGTGTGCGTCACCCGGCGTGCAGATTTGGGGCGGAGAAACCACGTTGAAATTACCGGCGAAAATCGGGCACGGCGGTAGAAATCAACACTTGGCCCTTTTGTGCGCAGCGCAGTTGGCGGGGCGGAATGACTTCGTATTGCTGGTCGCAGGCACGGACGGCAGCGATGGCGCCACGTCCAACGCCGGTGCCATGGTCGACGGCGACACGCTTGCGCGCGGCCAAAGTAAAGGGCTTAACGCGCAGCGCTGTTTGGCCGGCGCAGATTCAGCTACGTTTTTGGAAGCCTCCGGCGATCTGATTTACACCGGGCCCACCGGTACCAATGTAATGGATATCGTCATCGCTATCTGTTTGAACCAGCGGGGAATCTTTTTTTGACCCGGAGTCGGTAACCCGTGTTTCCTTGATCATCGTCACAGCCGCAAAATAATTGTGAACACGTTCGCGGAATGCACATGAAAATCGCGGAATAGTGAGCATAGTAGTTAAGACACGCCATAATCTGCCGTAAGTTTTAGCGTGCAACCAAGATTACAAATGGTCGGAGCGACATATGAAAAAAACACGTAAACCCGATTTTCTGTTTTTACTCGCCATCATCGTTGGCGTCGGTGTGATCATTACCATGCGGGCGCAGGCGGGTGCCGACGCGCAGTTGGCCAAAAACTCTGCAAATAGTGCTATTGCAGCCGCACCCACTGCGTTGAAGAAAACGAATTAGTCGAATTCGTGGTGTAAAAAACGCTGTGCCGGAATCCCCGGCACAGCGTTTTTTATTGGTCGATGGATTGCAACCAGCGCGCGTAGACAATGTCGGCGACACCTTGTAAATCCGCGATGCGCGTGGGTAAATCACGGGTGATTTCTGCGGCACTTTGTACTGCACTGGACCTATGGACAAATTCCTCCGGCGCGCTCGCAACCCACTTGCGTACCATTGCCTCAGTCATTTCGATATGGCATTGCAAGGCCAAGGTATTGCCGATGCTGAACGCTTGCTGTTCGCAATGCGGGTTGCGCAATAACTGAGTGGCGCCGGCAGGGAGCGAGAAGGTTTCGTCGTGCCAGTGAAACATCCGAAAGCGTGCGGGCAAATCGGCGAACCAAGCAGTTGATGCTGCCGGTGTCGCTTCGACCTCGTACCAGCCGATCTCGCGCACACGATTGCGCGTCACGCTTCCACCCAGCGCCTTGCTGATGAGCTGACCGCCCAGACAGTGGCCGAGCACCGGGATGGACGCAGCCACCGCGCGGCGGATCAAGTTCAGTTCCGGTTCGATCCATGGCAGCGGATCGTTCACGCTCATCGGCCCGCCCATGAATACCAAGCCGCTAAAATCAGTGGGGTGTTCAGGCAATACCTCGCTGTGGCCGATAGAAACCAAGCGGTAGGGGATCGAATTGCGGTCCAGCACCTGCGCGAAATACCCCGGCCCTTCGTGGTCGACGTGAGTGACGATTAATATGGGTTGCATGACGTGTTCCTTGGTCGCGTCGGGAATTTCTAACACGATCATCAGATGGGTGAAAGTATTGGCGGCCGTGTGCATGTGTCTCGCGGGCTTTGGCGCGTACGCAGCACAAATCGATGTGGTGGGATTATTCAAAGACAAGGCGGTGCTGGTTATCGATGGATCGCGCCATGTCTTGACACTCGCCGAGGTCAGTCCCGAGGGCGTTAAACTGCTCGCGGTGGAAACAGATTACGCGGTGCTGGAAATCGCCGGAAAACGTTCGATTCACCGCTTGGGGCAGTCAGGTTCGCTGACCACCACATTTAATTCAGCCCCGATAACCGAAGTGCGCATCGCGCGCGACTCCATGGGCATGTACCACAGCCTCGGCAGTATCAACGGCGCGGCGGTTAAATTTTTAGTCGATACCGGTGCAACCACGCTTGCGCTCAACGGTATGCAAGCACGGCGGCTGGGTATTGATTTCAAAACACAGGGCAAACCTATTCCCATCAATACCGCGTCGGGTAATACCGTGGGCTATTTGATCACCCTGGATCGTGTCAAAGTGGGCGGCATCGAATTACACAACGTTGAAGCCGCCGTGCTCGACAGCAACGAACCTCACGAAGCGCTGCTTGGCATGTCGTTTCTGGGGCGCCTGGAAATGCTGAATGAAAATGGCTTGTTGCGCTTGCGCAAGAAATAGCAGACGCGCCAAAATTCACCCCTTCGAAATAACCTGTGCGGGTTGTTTCTCTTTTCCAGGAAATTACGTAGAATACGCGACCTTTGCAGCCGGGCTCGTGGTCGAGCGCGGCATTTTTATTTATTTCAAGCTTTGAAATTGGGGATTAAACGCGATGGTAACTATTCGCTTGGCGCGGGGTGGTGGTCGAAGCCGCCCGTTTTATAACGTGGTCGTCACCGACAGCCGCAGCAAGCGCGACGGCCGTTTCATCGAGCACATTGGATTTTTTAATCCGATGGCACGCGAACATGAAACCCGCACGCGCATCGATTTTGAGCGCATGACCTACTGGGTGTCGAAAGGCGCGCAGCCTTCAGATCGTGTCGCGCAGTTGGCGAAAGAGCTGAAAAAGCAGACTGTGGCGGTAGCCGCAGCTTGATCGAGTAGGTGCGGGTGTCGCGCTCTGTTGCAGCGCCCGGTGCGCTCCCTGCCGACCACGATGTTGTCGTGGTCGGTAAAATCACCGGAGTATTCGGTGTGCGCGGTGGCCTGAAGGTGTATTCGTACACCGAGCCGTATGCCAACATCCTGAATTACTCGCCTTGGTATGTTGCGACGGGCGGTATCTGGGTGCAGCGCGAAGTGCGCGATGGGCATGCAAAAGGGAAAGGTGTGGTTGCGTTTTTGACCGACTGCACGGATCGCGATCAGGCCGCAGCGTTGGTGCATTCCGAAGTTGCCGTGCTGCGGTCGCAACTGCCAGTGGCGAAAACGGGCGAATATTACTGGTCCGACTTAATTGGTTTGCGTGTGGTCACGGTCAACGGTATCGCGTTGGGGCAGGTGACGCAGTTATTCGAAACCGGCGCGAACGATGTGCTGGTAGTGCAGGGCGAGCGGGAACGCATGATTCCGTACCTGCCTGCGCAAGTGGTGCGTGAAGTGAATCTGGCGGGCGGCGAAATCGTGGTGGATTGGGATCCGGATTTTTAAGCCGGGTCAGCGAGCGGCCGATGCGCTTTGATGTAGTAAGTTTATTCCCGGAGATGTTTTCCGTGGTGCGCGCTTACGGCGTGACCGGACGCGCAGTTGAGCGTGGCCTAGTGGAGCTGGCGCTGTGGAATCCGCGCGATTACGCACGTGACCGGCATCGCAGCGTCGACGACCGGCCCTATGGCGGTGGTCCGGGCATGGTGATGATGATCGAGCCGCTGCGGGACGCGATTCGCGCCGCGCGGGCTGCGAGCAGCGCTGACGCGAAAGTCATTGGGCTTTCGCCGCAGGGGCAGCCGTTGGACCAAGCGGCGCTGCGTGCCATGGCAACAGGGCCGCGCATGATTCTGGTGGCCGGGCGTTACGAAGGTATCGACGAACGCTTGATCGAAACAGATGTCGACGCGGAATATTCCCTCGGCGACTACGTACTGAGCGGTGGCGAACTGGCGGCGATGGTCCTGATCGACGGCGTGACGCGCTTGTTGCCCGGCGTGTTGGGGCACGAGGATTCGGCGCAGCAAGATTCATTTGGGCGCGGCCTGTTGGATTGTCCGCATTACACGCGGCCGGAAGAGTTCGAAGGCCAGCGAGTGCCGGAAGTTTTATTGGGGGGTAATCACGCGCAGATCGCGCGCTGGCGTTTACAGCAGGCGCTGGGTCGTACTTGGCTGCGGCGCCCGGAGTTGTTGGACGGCGCGAAGTTAAGCGACGCGGAACGCGAACTGCTCGCGGCTTTCATACGCGAGTGGCAAGGCGGGTTGAGTTAACAACAGTAGCGGTTTATTTTGAGCGGAGCGTGCTATGAGCAACATCATCGAGCAGATTGAAAAAGAACAAATGACCCGCGTGGTGCCGGAGTTTGACACCGGTGATACCGTGGTGGTGCAATCTAAAGTGAAGGAAGGTGAACGCGAGCGTCTGCAATCGTTCGAAGGCGTAGTGATTGCCAAGCGGAATCGCGGACTGAACTCCGCGTTCACGGTGCGCAAGATTTCGCACGGCGAAGGTGTAGAGCGCGTGTACCAGACCTACAGCCCGAGCATTCAATCGATTGAGCTGAAGCGTCGTGGTGATACACGTCGCGCCAAGTTGTACTACCTGCGCGAGCGCTCAGGCAAGTCGGCGCGCATCAAAGAAAAGCTCACCGGCACCGCTTCAGCGGCAAGCACTGAGGCAGCCGAATAAGTCCGCCGGGTTTTATGTAGCCGAACAAAAAAGCGCCGCAAGTTTTCGCGGCGCTTTTTTCGTTTGTGAACCGATGATACTTGATACACAGGCAACAATGCTGCCGCGACGGTTTGAAGCCGTGGTGCCGCTGCCGGTGGGTTCGTGGCAGGTGGGAGTCTGCACCGACGGGTATGCGGTGACGGAGCTTGACTTCATTGAGACGGAAAAATTCGAGCGGGTAGCGTCCAGCGCCGTGGCAATCGAAGCTGCGCTGCAACTACAACGTTATCTCGACAATCCGCATTGGCGCTTTACAATAGCGCTCAACTTAAGCGGCACGCCGTTTCAACAGCGCGTGTGGGCGGCGCTGCAAATGATTGCGGCCGGAGAAACGTGTAGTTATGGCGAGCTGGCGCGACGACTCAACAGTGCGGCGCGAGCGGTGGGCGGAGCGTGTCGCGCCAATCCTGTGGCGATCATGGTGCCCTGTCACCGCGTGGTTGCGGCCCAGGGGCTGGGTGGATTTTCGGGAGCAAGTGCCGGAAGTGAATTGTTACTCAAGCAGTGGCTGCTGAAACATGAAGCAAACAAAAATAAAAAGGCATGCTGAAGTACTGCCGCTGCGGGAAGTCGACGTGCAAGCGGTGGAGGCGTTTCTCGATCAGTTATGGGTGGAACGCGGCTTAAGCGAAAACACCATCAGCGCCTACCGCCACGATTTGTCTGGCCTCGCCAAGTGGTTGCAGTTACGCGCCGCGCCGCACTTGGTCGACGCGCGCCGCGAACACTTGTTAACGTTTCTGGGCGAACGCGCTCAGGGTGGCGCGCAACCACGCTCCACCGCACGCTTATTGTCGAGCATCCGGCGATTTTATCAACACTTGGTGCGCGAGGGGCGTTTACAGGGTGATCCTAGCCTGCGCATTGATGCGCCCAAGCTGGGACGCAGCTTGCCCAAGGCGCTGACCGAGTCTGAAGTCGAAGGGCTGTTGGAGGCGCCCGACACCCAGCACGTATTGGGTATGCGCGACCGCACCATGCTGGAGTTGCTATACGCAAGCGGCCTGCGCGTAACGGAGTTGGTGTCGCTGAAAGTATCTCAGGTCAACATGCAGCAGGGCGTGGTGCGTTTGATCGGCAAGGGCGGCAAGGAGCGTCTGGTGCCGCTCAATGAAGAATCTTTACGTTGGTTGCGCGACTACATGCTCGACAGTCGCGCACAACTGAACAAGGGGCATGGCAGCGAGTATCTGTTTATCACGCGGCGCGGCGAATGTATGACTCGGCAAGCGTTCTGGTATCTGATCAAGCGTTACGCGGTCACGGCTGCAATCAACAAAGTTTTGTCGCCACATACGTTGCGCCACTCCTTTGCGACGCATCTGCTTAACAACGGTGCGGATCTGCGTGTGGTGCAGATGTTGTTAGGCCACAGTGATTTATCCACGACTCAGATTTACACCCACATTGCGCGGGAACGGTTGAAGGAGTTCCACGAATTGCATCATCCACGGGGCTGATACCCATGGAACTCCTCCGTAATTTCAGCCTCATATAGTCGTTGCACGGAAATTCATCGTTGCCGATAACATCACAACATCGTTTTCCATCGGTTGGATTGCCACGAGGCTCGTGAAACAATCGATCCGATTACATTTCCCCCCACGACGAGGTTCTGCATGAAACACCTGATTTCCACCCTACTTGCGGGCCTCGTTGCTACGCTGACCATTTCCAGCGTTGCTGATGACAAGCTTGATATCGAGACTGTCAAACACGCAGTTGCGCAGGTGATGCCGAGTGCGACACCCGACGCCATCGTGCCCGCACCCATGGCGAATTTTTATGAGGTCT
The DNA here is from genome assembly GCA_031363085.1 of Gammaproteobacteria bacterium. GTDB lineage: Bacteria > Pseudomonadota > Gammaproteobacteria > SG8-11 > SG8-11 > UBA6921. Next base: position 2,386 of record JANLTU010000112.1, on the reverse strand, counting down.
TGATCGGCTCGCAGGTGTTATATGTCTCGAAGGATGGCAAATATCTGCTGGAAGGCGACGTTTACGATGTCGGCGCGCGGCAAAACCTGACCGAGGCACGCCGCTCGGTGGGGCGCTTGAAAACCATCCAGGGTATCGATCCGGCCAGCATGATTGTTTTCGAACCCAAGACCCCTAATTATACGCTGACTGTGTTTACCGATATCGATTGCGGCTACTGTCGCAAGCTGCACAGTGAAATGCAGTCGTATCTGGACAAGGGCATACGCATTCGTTACTTGGCTTACCCGCGTTCCGGGAAAAACACACCGTCCTATTTTAAAGCGGTGGGTGTGTGGTGTGCAGCCGACCGTAAAGCGGCATTGACGGCGGCTAAAGCCGGCGGAAAAGTTGAAGAAAAGAAGTGTAATAGCCCGGTGGATGCGCACATGGCCGCCGGTGAAGCCGTTGGTGTGAGCGGCACACCGACCTTGGTGCTCGAAAACGGCGTGGTAGTGCCAGGTTATGTGAATGCGGCGCAACTGGTGCAGCTCATTGATGAAAACAAGAAAAATATTGCTGCGAAGAATTAATAGAACAGCACATCCCTGATGCTCGGGTGTCGACAATTAGGCGTGTGCAGTACGATGCAATCTTGGCGGTAAAAAAGCTCATGGTGGCAGCGCCATAGTTCCTTCGTTGGCGCTAAGCTTGATGCTGGCACAGCAGGATGTAAATAAAAGTACGCTGCGCACCCTGCGGCTCGGCCAGACCTGTTGCAAACCTACCGTATACCTCTGCATTTGTTCGCGGTAAAGATCGGCAAACTCCTGTAGATTTTCCGGGCGCGCGGCTCGGTGTGTTTTGTAATCGAGCACCACGACGTGGTCATTATTCACAACGACGGCGCGATCAATAACTCCATGCACGACATTATTGTCATGCTCGTAGACTAATGCGACTTCGTTGTACGCGCTCTGGTATTGGCGGGGGTTAAACCACGCTTGAAATTCAGGATGGCGTACCACCCGCGCGGCTTCGTCACACCACTCCTTAAACGATGGTTCGCCGTTACCGCACTGAAACTCTGCTGCCACTTGTTGCCGCATGGCGGCGTCGCTCGTCTGCGGCACGCGTGTCATCAAATCAAGCAGACGATGGATGACCAAACCGCGCAATTGGGCGTCATCATCGAGGCTTTGGGGGGAGGCGCCATCGGCGCTATGGCTGGGTGCAATTTCAAGTTGCATCGCGTCGAGAACCAGTGGCTGCGACAGGCGCGGATCGACCGTCATTAGCGCTGTGGGCGCGACAACGAATGCGGCTGTAGAGGCTGCCGGTGTACCCGACTCCAGCACCAGTGCGTCAGGCTCGGCGAGCCGCGTTTTCAGGCCGGCGCAGACCGCGCCATACCAGCCGAGCTCGGCTCCGCGTTTGGGGGTACACCCGGAGACAAACAACATTTGCCGCGCGCGCGTCATCGCAACGTACAACAGATTTAATTCTTCGCGCTGCTGCGCCAGTTCGTCGAGCGCCAGTGCTTGGCGACTGAACGCATCAAGCTGATCTTTTTTGCCGGTAAGAATGAAACATTCCGGGCGCGCCGCTGCCGGTGGCCAGTTCACCAGCGCATGTGCGCCGCGCCGCGTGCGCGGTGGATTGGCCGCGTCGGCAATGAAAACTACCGGCGCCTCCAGCCCCTTGGCCGCGTGGATGGTAAGCAGTTGCACACAGGCGCGCGCGGCACCGGTTTCGCCTTCGTCGGGGGCGTCGTCGCTGCCCCGGCGTGCGTCGCGCAAGCGTTGTAGAAAATTCGGCAGGCTGGGGTAGCGTCCGCTGTCGAGTTCCAGCGCCAGTTCGATGAAGCGGGTGAGATTGGCGCGCAAGCGCGCGTGCAGATGAGGCGCAAACGCGGCTTGATAGCGTTCCACGAGACGCCCTTCGTGGTAGATGCGATCAAGTAAATCGTGGGTTGGCAAGCGTTCCGCCGCCGCGCGCCAAGTGTGCAGATAACGCTGCGCGCGCCGCAGCGAATGGGTTTCCGAAAGCTGCGGTGCGAGCACCGTCAGGCGCTGCATCCAGCGGCCGGTGCCTGAGCTTGCCAATAACATCAGGTCGGCGTCGGAGCAGTCGAAGATCGGGCTGCGCAACACAGCCGCGAGGGCGAGATTGTCGAACGGCGTTACCAGACTATCCAGCAGGGCGACCAAATCGCGTGCTTCCAGACTGTCGAGCAGGGTGCCGCGATCAGCACCGATGTAAGGAATGCCGGCCGCGCGTAACGCCGACTCGTAAGCGTGCACATGGGTGCGATTACGCACCAGGATCATGATGTCTGCGTAATGCAGCTCGCGCGCGTTGGAAGCCTCGCCGATGACGGTGCGTGCTGCGATTAATTGCGCGATGC
>JANLTU010000080.1:0-28039 GCA_031363085.1 Gammaproteobacteria bacterium | reverse complement strand
TGCTAGGATCAGGTGTTGTCATACTCATCTTCGGCCATGGTTTGTCGGGTTACTCTGCGCTAACCCGACCTACGATTTCGTCGTCGGGCTTCAGCAACCAGCATTTTTTCCGCCGCTTCCTAACTGTCAATACGCGGTGCTTGCATGCGCGTTACGCCGTAACTGGTTCAATAGGTAGGGGTAACTTTTGGGGTAACGGCGTTTTATAAAATCCTGGCAGATTCGACAGTACGTTTTTCCCACTGTTCAACGTTTACACCTTTGATCAAAAGCCACAAAACCATTAAAATTTCGCCCAGGAAAGTAAACTCGCTAATGACTATAGTGGCGCTGGGGAAGAGAAAGAATTTAACAAAATCTATCAGATAGCCCAAGCATGTAATCATTAAGAACACGCCAATAATTTTAGGAATGTAGTTCGACTTGAACACCAAGTAACCCATGGGTAACAGCCACAGGCCAAAAAATATTCCGACGATTTGAATTCCATAGTTATGCAAATCAAAAAATACCGACACCAGCGTTTGCAATTGACTTGCGGTAAATATTGTCAAGTATTCGCGACCTTTTAGTAATAATAAGACCGCAACATGATTAAGCTCATTGAGCATTGAGATCGGCGCAACAACCAACGTGCATATCACCATAAGCCGCGCGTAGTTCTTGTGAACGGGCTTAAGTACTTTGTATAAAAATAGAGCCGTAACTACCGTGACTAACGCGGCGAGTATCGCGCTCACAATACTGAGGCGGAATAAAAACTCGTTAGCTAAAATATTGCTTGCTGTTGCTGCCGCGTCTCCGGGCACCATCAGCGCTTTTGGAATATATAAAATACCGAAGACACCGAGTGGGATCTGAAGCAGATACAGAAATCCGGCAATTCTTGCAGTCGTTTTAATTGGAGGGCGCGTTTTTTCTTTGATAGTCATCGTATTTTTCCATTTTGATTAAAACTTACCACATGAACTAACGGGCGAGTGGCACGTCAGCACCACGAGTCCGGCCGAGTGATTTGTTAGCGGCCGCCATAACAAAGGCCGAATGGATAAACCACGCCCAGAAAATTCCGTTGGTCTCAACGACCGACTTCGCCAACGACCCGCTCAACAAGCCTGCCATCGGGGCACTCACGAAGATACCAAGGAATGCCGCGAAATTAACTCCATTCGCAACATTGGTGGCAAACAATACCAGCACGGCCACGCCCAGCAACAGGGCCTGATATTTTGATTGGGTGTTGACGTATTCCAGGTTGCTTACGGCAAACAGTGACTCTGCTGCAAACCGGCCGAGGTTCAGAATGACGTTATAACACCAAGGACAATAACTAGTGCAATCATGATTTCCATTCAACAACTTCTCCTTAATCGCAAACTAAAGGTTGATACCTCACCGTTAGCACGTCCCTATCAAACGCCCTGTTAGAAACCGTGTTGAGACGACCATGACTGACCGCGAACTTGACGTGTCAGTATGCTTCCCAACATCGTAAAGTCAACGGCTTGGTTGGAAAGCATGACAACCCCCGTCTTGCAGTGCGTGTCTATGGACACGTAAGACGCGTAACCGCCGACCAGGCCGTTGTGCCACAGCACTGATTTATTGCCGACGAATCTGTCGATGAAGGTCGGTTGTAACCAGCCGATTCCAGTGTCGCCGCCAAATTGAGGCGCGTGCATTTTCTCGAGTGTTAGTGATAAAGCGGAGCCCGCTTCGATATTCGCTTGAACGAATTTCAGCATGTCTGCCGCATTGGAATTGAACGCGCCAGCACCGGCAAGCGCACCGAATGTCCAAACCGGCGCAGGTTCGCCACGACGGGTATAGCCCTGAGCCAGATGCGCCTGCATCGCTGCGCTCAGGGTGATTGCGGTGTTGTTCATTGCAAGCGGCGTGAAGAGGTTCTCCTCCGCCAGCGATTCCAAATTCTTTTGGGTGACGATTTCCAGCGCGTGGCCAAGCAAGCCCATTCCAAAATTGGAATACTCGAAGCGACCGGGCGCGCGTTTGTCCTGGGTGGTTTCCAGATAGTCGAGAATGTCTTTCAGCTCGATGTGGCTGTAGGGATTCAGCAGCAGGTTTTCTTTTCCTGCTAACTGGATTGCTTTGCGCTCAAGCGACTTTGGAACTCGTGGAAATCCAGAAGTGTGTGTGGCCAGTTGCTTCAAGGTGACTTGCTGCGCAGCCGGCGACAAAATAATGGAACCTCCAATAAGCTCACCTAAAGTTGCATCCATTTTAAGGACGCCTTGGTCGCAAAGAATCTGGAGCAATGACGCGGTAAACAACTTGCTTACCGAGGCAATTTGAAACACCGTTGCGGCGTCTGGGACAATAGCGCTGGCTTTGTTAACCGTTCCGTAGCCCTTGATGAACGATTTTCCGTCCTTGTAAACACCAACGACCAAGCCATACGCAGCGTTATTATCTGTGAGTTTCTGAATTTCCGCATCAAGGGTGGCTTTGAGGTCCTTATTGTCTGAGGTGTTATCCAGCCGGTACTTCAGATAAAGCACCGCCAACACGGCGACGACGATCAACACCACGAAGATGATGACAAATATCTTCATTTACTGATATCGGCAGCCAAGGTGAGTTCGCGCTCGCCGTGCATCAGCGCCAGCAGGGTGAGTGCTTGTTGCTCCATCGCGACCGCCAGCTCGTCCACCCGGCGCTGAAAGTAGCGGTAAAAAGTCAAGCTTGGTATCGCCACCACCAAGCCGGCCGCCGTTGCGATCATGATTTGCGAAATCCCCGCACCCAAGGCTTGCGGATTGCCGACCCCCTGGCTGGTCATGGAGGTAAACACGTCCATCAAGCCGAGCACGGAACCGAGCAGCCCCAGCAAGGGTGTAATCGCGGCAATGGTGCCCAGATTGTTGAGGTAACGTTCCAGCTCATGCACTTCATGGCGACCGGCGTCTTCGATATTTTGTTTCATGGAAGTCTGCGGCGGGCTGCGACTCGTCAGGCCCGCCGCCAGCATGCGTCCCAGCGGTGAACCGGTGCGCAAGGTGCGGATATTTTCCAGCGTCAGTTCGTTATTTTTCTGCCACTTCAAAATCTGCGCCACCAAGTGCCTGGGCATGATCTTATTTTTTTGCAGCGACCAAAAGCGTTCCACGACAATAGCGACCGATGCCACCGAGCACAACATGATCGGTGCGATGAGCCATCCGCCCGACTTTAAAATCTCAAACACAGCGATATTCCTTTTCACTTGGTGACGATTTAGCCTAAACAAAGACGACGCGGGGATCTGTATCGAAATGTATCCAAACGTAACCTTGTATCGATGCGCGGGTTCCAGCATTGCGAACTGGGCTAATATCCAGCAGGACTCCAAAGACGAGCAGCACTCATGACGTCCACTGTGATTTCCGCTGAACCTTGCCGCGTCCTGCTGGTGGAAGATGACGCGCGTCTGGCGGCCTTGGTGCGGGAATACCTGGAGCAACATGGTTTTGCGGTGGCCATCGAAGCACGCGGCGACCGCGCCGCTGCGCGCATCCTCAGCCAACAACCTGAGCTGGTGGTATTGGATTTAATGCTGCCCGGCTGCGACGGTTTCGAAGTTTGCCGCACCGTTCGCAGCCGTTTCAGCGGCCCGATTCTGATTCTCACCGCGCGCGGTGAAGACATCGACCACGTGATGGGGCTGGAACTTGGCGCCGACGATTACGTAACCAAACCGGTGCAACCGCGCGTGTTGCTGGCACGCATTCGCGCGCTATTGCGGCGCGGTGCATCACGACAGGCTGCTGCGGAGGCGCATGACTTGACCTTTGGTCATCTGCTGATTCGCGCATCGGCACGCGAGGTCGTGTTCAACGGCCACCCCATCGAACTCACCGGCAACGAGTTCGAAATCCTCTGGTTGCTGGCACGTCATGCCGGTGAAGTGCTGGGTCGTGATGCGATCCTCAGTGCTCTGCGAAAAATCGACTACGACGGCGTGGACCGCTCGGTGGATTTGCGCATTTCACGCTTGCGTAAAAAATTGCACGATGACCCGGGGCTGCCCGCCCGCATCAAAACCATTCGTGGCAAAGGCTATTTATTTGTCGCCGACGCCTGGTCTTGACTTATCATGGGAAAACTCTTTTTCACGCTGTATGCGCTGATAGCCATCGCCATCGCAATCTTTACAATTGGCCAGATCACCTTGACGGAACTGTTTCTGCAACGGCCGCTGGACTATTACTACTCCGAAATAGCCAGAGGCACCATGACGCTGCTGGATGCGTCGCTGGAGCAAAATCAGGAACGCTGGCCGGAACAATTACGCGTACTGCAAAACGCGTCAGGATACCCGATTGACTTGCGCCGTATTGACGAGCTAGCACTGTCGCACGGCCGCATGCAGCGTTTGCGCAACGGCGAAACCCTCTACGAAAAAATCGACAGTGCCGATCATATCTACCGACGCGTGAAAGACAGCGACCAAGCGTGGGAAGTGGTGCTCTCGGAAACCCAATCGGAACACTATCAGCGCATGACCTTGGGAACATTTTATTTACTCGAACAGGTGCTGCTGCAACAACCGCAGAACGCCTGGCCCGGCCTACTGGCACAGCTCAATCCGCAATTCACTTTTCCCGTTAACATCTCCCCGCTGACCGAAATGCAAATTACACCGCAGCAGCATGAGCGCTTGCGCGCGGGACGTGTGCTGAGCACCGACCTCAATACACCTGCAGAACGCCACCATCACCGCATTGGCACAACCGAGAATGTGTTGAGCATTGGCCCGTTCGATGAACCTACCCTTTTAACCCGATTCAGTCTCATCATGCTATTCGTTCTTGCGGTCATCATTGCCCTCGCGGTGTTTATCTGGGTGCGTCCGTTGTGGCGCGGTCTGACGCAATTGCGCAGCACGGCCGAAGCGTTCGGGCGTGGCGATTTCGCCGCCCGCACCCACATCGCGCCGCGCGCGGTGCTGGGACAATTCGCGCATACCTTCAACGCAATGGCGGACCGCATCCAGCAACTGATCTCGTCGCACAAAGAATTGACCAACGCGGTGTCGCATGAACTGCGCACGCCGCTGGCGCGGCTGCGCTTCGGCATGGAAATGCTGCAAAATGCACCGGATGCGGCGACGCGCAGGCGCCATATCGACGGCATGAACACCGACATTGACGAACTCGACGGACTGATCGCCGAGCTACTGACGTATGCGCGTTTTGAGCGCGCCACACCAGAGTTGAAACTAGAAAATCAAGATCTGGCTCCCTGGTTGAACGAAACGGTACAGCGCCTCTGGATCGGAGAACGCAACATCGCGTTGCAGATGCACACGACGCACATCGCCGGCGATGCATGCAGCGGCTTCGAACCCAAGCTGATGGCGCGTGCGCTCGGCAATCTGCTGCAAAACGCGCAACGCTACGCCACGCAGCGCGTCGAAATAAGCGCCGGCATAAATGGCGATACCTGCCACATCAGCATCGACGACGACGGCCCCGGCATCCCGGCAGCGGATCGCACCCGCATTTTCGATCCGTTCACGCGCCTGGATACCAGCCGCAATCGCGATTCCGGCGGCTATGGCCTGGGGCTGGCCATCGCCCAGCGCATCGCACAGTGGCACGGCGGGAAAATTGACGTGGCCGATTCGCCGCTGGGCGGCGCACGCTTTGTTATTTCTTGGCCGGCGCAGGTCGGTAGCTTGGGTTGATAAATACGGCGTTCGTGAGATCATCATGATTCTTGGGCGGGTATTCCTATGCGCCAATTCCCACCGCGTTGGCTTTACACGGGGAGAGGAAAGTCAGCGCGGCGGAAATCAACCCCGTTGCAATGGAACTGCCGGAGTTACGCGCATGTGGGACGACAGCAACCCAGGCCACCGACACTCATGGAAATTATTCGCACTAGCGCTGCTGGTATCTACCGGCGCACATTTTATTATCGTTGCAGTTGTGCCCGGGTTCGGCGCCGCACCGGAATCGATCACGCTCGAAGTGACCATAATGTCAAAACATGCACTTGCCCCACGTTTTGAAACTAATCCGTCCGCCCGACAGGGAGCAAGGGCCAGCGTCCAGCAACGCGCCGCGCCGATGATAACGACACCAGCGCCGAGTAACATAACGCCACCCGGCGCAGCCCTGCTAATACCTCAGGCAAGTGCCGACAAGCCTGCGCCGTTAGAAAGTGCTGTGCCGCTTCCGTCGCCTGGGAATAACGGTGCGGGAAATGAACGCGCGCACACGCTGTTGCGTCCCGACTTATTGGACGCGCAAATGAAAGTCGCCACCGAGGCGTATTTGGAAGAACAAAAACAGGCCGCATGCTCAGATACTGCACGCAAGCATGCGCTTGCAGAATGTCCGAGCGCTGTCCAAGATACTGCGCGCGTGGTGAATAATCCCAAGGCAACAATTTTGCCGCCCTTGGTGCCGGAAGAACACCCACTCACCGACGCAGAATTAGAACGCAGAGCGAGTGTAAAAGGCATTCCATTGTTTAATTTTAAATTCTAAATAATGTCGTGCTTTGAACACGCCTGTAACCGCCGCCGCGCTTGTTCCAGCGGCAGCAATTTTAATAGCCGCGCCATTTCCGGGCCATGGACTTCGCCGGTGAGGGCGACGCGCAGCGGTTGGAATAAATGTTTGCCCTTGACGCCGGTGGCGCTCTTCACCTGTTCAGCCAAGGCTGAGAAATTATCACGATGCGCATCCAAGGCGTGCAGCGCAGCTTCGAAAAATTGCGCACCGGCCTGTTGCACAATTTGCTGGGCGTCGTGCTTCAGCACCAGATGTTCGCCGTAAATCACCTGCGCCCAGTGCAGCGCGTCTTTTGGGTGCGTTACGTTGGGTTGCACCGCTTCAATAAATTCGTGGCGCTGTGCTTCGGGCACATGTTGATGCACCTGCGCGCCCATCCATTCCCATAAGTCGTCAACTGGCGCCTTCGCAACGGCTTCGTGTTGCCAGTGCAGCAGTTGGCTTACGTCGTGACGCGCGGGTGAGCGGCCAAGTTTGGCGGTGTCGAAATTGGCGGCAAGTTCTGCGAACGTCATGTAGGCGTTGCTTTCGTATGCGTGCCCCAGGCGTGCGAGGTAATTCACCACGGCCTGCGGAAAATATCCCTGCGCGCGCAACTCGCGCACGCTTTCGCTGCCGGTGCGTTTGGACAGCGGCGCGCCGTCGGCGCCGACGATCATCGAGATGTGGCCGTAGCTGGGCACGTGCAGCTTCAAGGCTTCCAGCAACAGAATCTGGCGCGGCGTATTGCTCAAGTGATCTTCACCGCGCAGCACCTGCGTGACTTGCATCAAGGCGTCGTCGATGGCGTTGCAAAAGAAAAATGCGGGCGTGCCGTCGGCGCGCCGGATGATGAAATCGCCGATGTCGGCGCCGGCAAAAATTTGCTCGCCGCGCACTGCGTCGTTGAAGCGAATGCTCTGGTTTTGCGGCACGCGAAAACGCAGCGTCGGCCGCACACCTTCCCCCCGCTTCGTCTGCACGTGTTCCGGTGTCAGGCGCGCGCAGGTGCCCGCGTAACGCGGTGGCTTGCTCGCCGCAATTTGCGCCTTGCGTGACAGCGCCAGTTGCTGCTCGCTGCAAAAACACGGGTAAGCTAATCCGCTCTGTTCCAGCATGTGGTAATAGCGCGCGTAAATTTCCGCGCGCTGCGATTGGTGATACGGCGCGTAATCGCCGCCGACGTCCGGCCCTTCTTGCCAGTGCAGGCCAAGCCAAGTCAGGTCTTCTTTCAGCGCGTCGGTGTAGTTGCTGCTGCTGCGCGCCTGATCGGTGTCTTCGATGCGCAGCAAAAACACACCGCGATCACGCGCCGCGACCAAGGCACTGAACAACGCGGTGCGCACGTTGCCCAGGTGGATATAACCGGTCGGGCTGGGGGCAAAACGGGTTTTGGTGATGGGCTGGTTCATGCTGCGGCATGGTAACGAAAACGCCGCACGGCGACAAAACAATTCGCCGCCCGCATGCCTACCAACTGTGTTGGCTTGCGTGTGCGCCGGTCAACGGCACAAACGAAACGCTCAAAATAGTGCGCGTATTGACATTACCCTCGGCGTCTTTCTCTACCACCTGCAACTCTTGCACGCCGTGCGGCAAACCCACCGGAATTACTAGGCGCGCACTCGGCTTCAGTTGCTCAAGCAAGGGCGGCGGAATATGCGCTGCGGCCGCAGCGACAAGGATGCCGTCATACGGTGCGTGTTCAGGCCAGCCCCGATAGCCATCGCCGTGCTGCACCATGACATTCAGATAACCCAGGCGCTGTAAACGCGGCGTGACCTGCTGTGCCAACGCCGCGACGATCTCGACGCTATAAACCTGTTTGACCAAGCACGACAGCACCGCCGCCTGATAACCCGAGCCGGTGCCGATTTCAAGAATCACCGCGTCGGGCGGCACTGCCAGCAGGTCGGTCATCAACGCCACCATGAACGGTTGCGAGATGGTCTGGCCACCGCCGATGGGCAGCGGGCCGTTGTGATACGCCAGCGCGCGCGCCTGCTCCGGCACAAACTCATGACGTGGCACGCTGGCCAGTGCCCGCAGCACGCGCGCATCGAGCGCATCCTTGCCGATCTGCTTGCGTGTGTATTTCGTCTCCATGTCGATGTCACGCAACAGCGTTGCAACGTTCATGGCGATACCTTGGGGTGGTCGATTTTCCGTTGCAAGGCGACTTGGTTATCGCGTTCGCGACGTTTGTTGGCGAGGTAGTCTGCCTTGGGTAATTCGTACAACTGCGCATGAAAACGTTCGGTGAATTCAAACCAGCGATTGATCTGCTGCTCGAAACGCTCGCTCTGTGCAAGCGCACGGGCATCGACATACACCTGGAGCGCGAGCACATAACGCACGGCGTTGCGTTCGATCATCGCCTGCACGCCTTTGACCGGCACCGGCCTGCCGGCGGCGTCGGGCACGTTGCTGAAGCCGATTTTGCCGCTGCCCAAGGTCGCCAGATAGGTGGCGGTTACCATGCGGCTCATCGTGCCCAGGCGCATGGACGAGGTGAAATGCACCAGCGTGCGCCCGTCGACGTCGATGGCGTCCAGGTGAATATGATTGTCGCGGGTGCCGAGCGGGCCGGCATCGGCATCCAGAAAAATCTCCGCGTGTTGTGCATCGCGCGTGGCGCGAAAAACATAACGCATCTCATAAGCCTGTGACGGCGTTTGATAGTCTTTGCGGCCGATATACAGGACCAGCAGTGCGCCCGCTGCGCCGGTTTCAACGGCGCATGACTTTACATTAACGCTCAGCAGCATAAATCCACACCAGCCGCGGACCTCAGCAAGCGTCTCCGCCATGGCGGCAAACGGTTGCTCCACGACCGCATAGACCTCCGCGCTGACCTGGTCGCCTTGCTCGCTCGACTGCACCCCCATCGGCAGGCCGAACGAATTGGCCGCGACATTCGCAGTGAGCTCACGATAGTGCGCGCGCAGCTCGTCGACAGGCGCAGCAAAACCCTCGGCGCTCCAGGCGAGTGCGATAGCTAAAAGCAAACTGCGGGAATAACGCATCGGCTACTTTCTCCATGACGCATTGCATGCTAAAAACAGGCATGATTTCAACTTCCTGTTCGCATTCTACGCCCTCGTTGCAGGCGGCGTTGCACCTGCAGCAAAGCGGTAACCTCGACGCGGCCGAAAAAATGTACCGGGCGCTTTTGCACGCGGACCCCGCCTGCGCCGATGCGTGGCACTTGCTCGGATTGATCGCATTGCAGCGCGGCGAGGACGCGCAGGCGCTTGCACACCTCACCGCCGCACTGCGGATCAATCCGCTGCACGCGGTGTATCACTTTAACCTCGGCCATATCTACCAGCGGCACGGCGCATTCGCGGAGGCGGTTGCAAGTTACCGCGCCGCGCTCGCGTTACGCCCCAATGACGGCGACACCCTCAATAATCTCGGCGGCGTGTTGCTTGAGCTGGGCGAGGCGGAAGAGGCCGGCGCGTGTTTTGCGCGGGCTGTGCAATGCAATCCGCAGGATGCACAACTTCACTGCAATTACGGGCATGCGCTGCTGGCGACCGAACACAGCGACGCGGCGCTGCTAGCGTTTCGTGCGGCGCTGGCGCTGGATGAAACTTATCTACCCGCGCACCACGCGCTGGCGGTGCTGTTGCAACAACGCGCCGACTACGCGCAGGCGCTGCCCCACTATCAACGTGCGTTGCAACTCGCGCCCGACCACGCCGCGTTGCATGTCGATGTCGGAACCTGGCACCAAGCACAAGACCGGTTGGCGGACGCCGCCACCTGCTATCAAAACGCCATCGCACTCGACGCCGATGCAAGCGACGCCTGGAACAATCTGGGCGCCGTGCGGCAAGCACAAGGCGATCTGCACCAAGCGGTATTCAGCTATACACAAGCATTGCGCAGTGCGCCGGAATTTGCCCCTGCACACAAGAATCTCGGCTCGGTTTATCACTTGTTGGGCCAACACGAACTTGCCATCGAGCATTACCGTAGCGCGCTGCGCTTGCAGCCGGATTACGCCGCCGCCGAATACGAACTCGCCGCACTCACCGGTGCCGCGCGCGCCGCGCCGCCGCCCGCTTACGTGGCTGGCCTGTTCGATCAATACGCGCACGAATACGATGCGCACATGACCGGCGTGCTCGGCTACAACGTGCCGCAGCAGTTACGCGAATTGGTCGCGCCACACCTCGCACAACGACCGTTGGCGATCTTGGACTTGGGCTGCGGCACCGGCTTGAGCGGCGTACTGTTCCGCGATCTTGCGCACACGCTGGTCGGCATCGATCTGTCGCCGAAGATGATTGAACATGCGCATCAGCGTGACATCTATGACCAGCTCATCGTCGGTGAAGTGGTCGGCGTCACTTCTAAATTGGAAGAAAATTTTCACCTGATTTTGGCCGCCGACGTATTTGTCTACCTCGGCGACCTCGCGCCGGTATTCGCGGCGGTGCGGGAAAAATTATTCTCGGGCGGATTATTCGCTTTCTCGGTGGAGCTGGGCGACGCTGACGGCTATGTATTACGCGGCGCGGGGCGCTACGCACACGCCCCCGCGTACCTGCGCGCGCTTGCTGCGCAGCATGGGTTCGTCACCCGCGCCGAGCAACCCACCGTATTACGCAAAGACTACGGCCATGACATCGCCGGGGTATTGTGGCTGCTGCACATCCCTCAGCGCCCCCTGCCGACAGGCGGCTAGGCAAGCTCACACGCGCAAGCTTTTTTCGCCGCGGCCAATCCCCGAGACGCCAGAACGTACCGTTTCCAGAATCTGGTTCTGGCCGAGCGCTTTCACAAAAGCGTCAAGCTTGGCACCGATGCCGGTGAGCTCGATGGTGTAGCTGGTTTCGGTCACGTCGATGATGCGGCCACGGAAAATATCCGACAGGCGTTTAACTTCTTCGCGGCCGCCGTTCATGGTGCTGACTTTGATCAGCATCATTTCACGTTCGATGTGTTCGCCTTCGGTCAGGTCGATGAGCTTGACCACGTCGACCAGCTTGTTCAACTGCTTGGTAATCTGCTCGATGATGGCATCGGAGCCACGCGTCACCAGCGTCATGCGCGACAGCGACGCATCTTCGGTCGGCGCCACCGTCAGCGATTCGATGTTGTAACCGCGCGCCGAGAACAAACCTGCCACGCGCGACAGTGCGCCGGCTTCGTTTTCCATGAGGATCGAAATTACGTGTCTCATCACGCTAACTCCCGATCCGCGCCTGCGCCCTGTTGATTCGGCGACAGGTGCATCTCGTGCTGCCCTTTTCCGGCGGCAATCATCGGGTAAACGTTCTCCGATTGGTCAGTAATGAAATCCATAAATACCAAGCGATCCTTCATTTTGAGGGCATCTTTGAGCGCGCCTTCGACGTCGGCTGGTTTCTCGATCAGCATGCCGACGTGGCCGTAGGCTTCGGCGAGCTTGACGAAATCGGGCAACGCATCCATGTAAGAATTCGAGTAGCGCGACGCGTAAAAGAACTCCTGCCACTGGCGCACCATGCCCATGTAACGGTTGTTGAGATTAACGATCTTGATCGGCAGGTTGTACTGCTTGGCGGTCGAAAGTTCCTGGATGCACATCTGAATCGACGCTTCGCCGGTCACGCACACCACGGTGTCATCCGGATGCGCAAGCTGCACGCCCAGCGCAGCCGGCAAACCAAAGCCCATCGTGCCCAGCCCGCCGGAATTGATCCAGCGGCGCGGCTTGTTGAAGGTGTAAAACTGCGCCGCCCACATTTGATGTTGGCCAACATCTGACGTCACGTACGCGTCACCCAGGGTCAGCTCATGCAGCTTCTGCAGCACGTACTGCGGCTTGATCAATTTGCTCTTGCGGTCGTAGGCCAAGCAGTTGACACCACGCCACGTGTCGATCTGCTTCCACCACGCAGCCAGCGCGGTTGGGTCCGGCTTCTTCTTGGCGGCGTGAGTCTGCTTGATCAACTCTTTAAGCACGTTGTCGGCCTCGCCGACAATCGGGATCTCGACCGGCACGTTTTTGGCAATCGAGGCCGGATCGACATCGACATGAACAATGCGGGCATGCGGGCAGAATTTATCCAGCTCGCCGGTCACGCGGTCGTCGAAGCGCGCGCCGACCGCAAGCAGCACGTCACATTCGTGCATCGCCATGTTGGCTTCGTAGGTGCCGTGCATGCCGAGCATGCCGACGCTGAGCGGGTCGCTCGCCGGAAATGCACCCAAGCCCATCAAGGTCTGCGTGATCGGATACCCCAGCAGGCGCACAAACTCGGTCAGCGATTTCGACGCCTCGCCGATCACGACACCGCCGCCGGTGTAGATCATCGGGCGTTTGGCGTCGAGGATTAAATCAACCGCGCGTTTGATCTGCCCGGGATGACCGTTGACCACCGGGTGGTAGGAACGCATCACGATCTTGTCCGGATAGTGGTATTCGGTTTTGTGTGCGGTAACATCTTTCGGAATATCAACCACCACCGGTCCGGGCCGCCCGGTGGTCGCCACGTAGAACGCTTTTTTGATGGTCGCGGCGAGATTTTTAACGTCTTTCACCAAGAAATTGTGTTTCACGCACGGGCGCGTGATGCCGACCGAGTCGACCTCCTGAAATGCATCGTTGCCGATGAGTTTTGTCGACACCTGGCCGGTGAGCACCACCAACGGAATGGAGTCCATGTAGGCGGTGGCGATGCCGGTGACGGCATTGGTCGCACCCGGACCGGAGGTCACCAGCACCACACCGGCACGCCCGGTGGAACGCGCATAGCCGTCCGCCGCATGTGTCGCGCCCTGCTCGTGGCGCACCAGAATATGCTTGACCTTATCTTGTTTATAAAAGGCGTCGTAAATGTGTAGCACCGCCCCGCCGGGATAACCAAACACATACTCGACACCTTCGTCGGCCAGACATCGCACAACGATTTCGGCACCGGTCAATTCCACGCTGAATACTCCTCAAGTTACAAAGAAAAAACGCCCTGAATTGGGCGGTTTCAAGTCATTTATAGTGAAACATACTTCTATCGTGTTCTGCCCGCACCGGTCAAGTCATATCAACAGCCTTAAGCCCGCCCGGCGATGGTATTTTTCGTGCTCAGACGACCCATCGCAAAATGCACGCCGCGTCGCAGATTGCGATGCGTGGCGTCAAGCTCAGCGCGCGCCGGACGACACAGCGATCAGACGGTTTTGAACGACAACCCCCGGCACCTCCTGCTGCAACATCCGAGAACCCCTATGCGCGCGCATCCACGCATCATTATCGAAGGACAAACCCAAGAAGGAAAAACTTTTCGTCCCAGCGACTGGTCGGAACGCCTGTGCGATTTACTCGCCGCGTTCGGACGCGATCAACGCATTCGCTACTCGCCGTTGTTGCTGCCGCTGATTCGTGATGGCCTGCGTTGCGTGGTGATGGAGGAAAGCCTGCGCGCGTCGCATCCGCATATTTTTCAACAGATCATGGATTTTGCGCAAGCCAATCGTTTAAACGTTATTTACGACGGCAAAGGCCCCGCAGTGCAGGCCAACGCCGCGTAGTTCCACACACTAAGAAGTGCTGTGGGGAGGCGCGTATGCAATCCTTGTTTTTCAAGCTGGGCCTGGTATTGACAGCATTGGTCGGCTGGCTCGTCGTCGACCGCTGGGATGAATGGAGCGCGCACACCGCTGCGAGTGTGTCGGCAGTGTCGAGCAAAATGAAATCGTCGCTGCCCACCGAACCGCCGGCCAACGTCGCCACCAAAGTCTACCAATGGCAAGACGCGCAAGGGCACTGGCAGTTCAGCAACACAGCTCCCAAGACGCAGGCGCAAGTTACCACGCAAACTTACCACTCCAACGAAAACGTCATACCGCGCCTGAGCCCCGCAGACATCGCCGTGGTCACGCGTAAAAACACAACCGAAGCACCCCCCGCCGGCGGCGTATTCAGCCCGCTTCCGGCCGCCGTCAACTCCGCACGCGACGCCCAGAACGCCGCCACGCAGCACGACGTACAAACCCAGCGCGCCTTGCAACAGAATTAAAAGCTAACCGCGCCGAGCAGCGTTCCGGGCTCGGACGTGCCGTCCTCCGCTGCGCCTTTGCCGGGCGCTGACGACCCTGCCCACAGCATCAATCCCAAGCACCGCCCTACGCAGAATCCCGCTTGGCGCAGGCGCGCAAAAGAGGTATTAATCTTAGAAAATGATGAGCTGCCTGCGATGCCCACTGTACGAGCCCCGGCTGTGGCCGGTACGTTTTATCCCGATGACGCGGTCGCGCTGCGTGCGCAGTTGCGGGAATTTCTGGCGGCGGTGAAAACATCCGGCACGTGCCCAAAGGCGATCATCGCGCCGCATGCCGGTTATGTTTATTCCGGGCCGGTGGCGGCGTCGGCGTATGCGCGCATTCAAGCTTGCGCCCGGCACATCACGCGGGTGGTGTTGCTGGGGCCGTCGCACCGGGTGCGCTTGCGCGGGCTGGCGGCGCCGAGTGTCGACTTTTTCGCAACGCCGCTGGGCGCCATTGCGGTTGATCGCGCGGCGTTGCAGCGGCTGGCCGACCTGCCATACGTCACCGTCAGCGATCAGGCGCACGCGCTGGAGCACAGTCTCGAAGTGCACCTGCCGTTTTTACAGGCAACGCTCGGGCAATTCACTTTGGTGCCGCTGGTGGTCGGCGCGACCGAGCCGCACGCTGTTGCGCAGGTGCTGGAGCGCTTATGGGGCGGTGCCGAAACGCTGATCGTGGTCAGCTCCGATCTGAGCCACTACCACGACTACGCCACTTCGCAACGGTTGGATGCGGCAACCACGCAGGCCATCGAGCAACTCCGTTTTGAAGACTTGAACTACGACAGCGCCTGCGGACGCACCCCCGTCAGCGGATTGCTGTATGTCGCGCGCCAGCGCGGGCTGCACGCGCAAGCCGTCGACGTGCGCAATTCCGGTGACACCGCCGGGCCGCGCGACCAAGTGGTCGGCTACGGCGCTTATGTCATCGACTGACCCCGGCTATAGCGCCGCAGAACAACACACGTTACTGCGCGTGGCGCACGACTCGATTTTGCAGGGTTTAAACGCCGGTTGCGCGCTTGCAGTTGATGCGCGCAGCTATGCTCCCGCGCTGCGAGAACCACGCGCAACGTTTGTGACCTTGAATCTCGACCATAACTTGCGCGGCTGCATCGGCAGCGTGGAGGCGACGCGTGCGCTGGTCGACGATGTCGCACGCAACGCCTACGCCGCCGCGTTTTCCGATCCGCGTTTCGCCGCGCTGACGGCGGCGGAATTCGCCGATGTTGCACTGCATATTTCGGTGCTCAACCCGCCCGAGCTGATGGCGGTCAGCAGCGAGGCGCAGTTGCTGCGGCAACTGCGCGCGGGGATCGACGGCTTGATTCTGGAAGAGGGCCGGCGGCGCGGCACGTTTCTGCCCTCGGTGTGGGCGTCGCTGCCACAGCCGCGCGAGTTTGTGCGCCAGTTAAAACTCAAGGCCGGTCTGCCGGCGGATCATTGGTCGCCGACGCTCACCGTGCGGCGCTATACCACCACCTCGATCAGTTAACGCACTGCCCCACCGACCCGGCTGCGCACACGCTGCGATCAACCCAGGTCGCGCCGACCAAGTTGCAATTGTCGAGCTTGGCGCCTTCGAGTTTCGCGCCGGTTAAATCTGCGCTGGCAAGATCGGCGTGGCTCAAGTCGGCGCCGCTGAAGTTCACGCCTTGCAAAATCGCGTAGCTCAGGCGCGCGCCGGACAAATTGGCCGCCGCCAGATTGGCATTGCGCAACACGCTGCCGGTGAGCGTCGCTTGCCGCAGGTTGGCGCGGCTCAAATCAGCGCGCCCGAAATTGGCGTAGGACAAATCGCTGCCGGCAAGATTGGCTGCTTGCAACTGCGCGCCGCTGAGATTCGCGTTACTCAGGCGCGCGCCGACAAGGTTGACGCCGTTGAGCAGGATGCCCTCGAATTTGCAATTGCTCCAATCAACCTGCGGACCGGCCGGCGCCTCGCATTGCAGCCGCAATGCGGGGGCTTGCGGCATTAACCAGAACGCGGCGCCAATCGCAGTTGCGAGCGCCAGCAGCAGCGCGATCAACACCCATGCACGCAGACGCTCGGGCGACGACTGACGCACCTTGACCAGCCTGGTTTTTATGTCGCGATGGTGAACCAGCTCGTCGGACTCATGCTGGCGGCGATCCGCGCGACGCCGACTATCGTCATGACGTGCTCCCTCGCGGCGGCGACGATCACCGGCCGCGCGTTCGTCTTCGCGACGGCGGGCGACGCGCAGATATTCTTGCAACTCGGGATCGTCGGGCGCGCTTTTCAGCGGGTCGGGAATCAGCTCTGGAACATCTTTTACCGCCTGCCAGCGAATCTGGTCGACGCTGATTTCGTCGCTGAGCTGCAATCGACCCAGCACGATAAAGCGCGTGATCAGACCGTGTGGAAACGGTCCGCGAATCTGCTCGTCGCGACGGGTGTACCAGAGATGATGGCTAGTCGGCATGCGAAAACATCCAGCGAAAACGACCCGGTAAATCGCGATCACGATGATCGACTATACTGAAATTCAATCCTGATTCGCGCCGTTACGCTTAATTGTCCACACTATGCGCCTCGACGAAGTGGCACCACTCCTGACCGCCGTCCCAACCGCGCGCCTGACCGCGACCTTGAGCGCGTGGCGCGTCGGGCAGGTGTTGGACGCCATGGTCACGCGCCTCCCTAATGTCGGCACCGCCACCTTAAACGTTAACAACGTCAGCATCGATATTCGCAGTGAATTGCCGTTGGCGCCAGGCCAGCAACTGCGGCTGGAAGTCGCACATATTGGCGCGCAAATCACCTTGCGGGTGTTAACGCCAGTTACGCCCAAAGACAGCCTCATGCAAGCCTTGCGGGTGCTGGCGCCGCGTCAAAGCGCGTTGGCGCCGGTGTTGACTGAGCTTGCCAAAGCCGCGCCGTCACTTGCACAAGCTGTGGCGCCCTCGCCCGCCGGCACGCTGCCCACGTCGCTTGCTGCCGCGCTTGCCACCGCCACACCGGAACTGCGCGAGCTGGCCAAGAACATCATCGAACGCATCCGCACTCCGGCACAAACCGCCACGCCCGAAGGCTTGAAACAGGCGATAAAAAATGCCGGCCCGTTCTTCGAACAGCAGCTTGCCACTGCCGCCGGCACCGCTGACGCGCTCGCGGTGTTCGAGCAGGACTTAAAAGCCGGCTTGCTGAAGCTGGCCAGTTATCTGCGAACCAGCCTGCCGCAAGTCACAACCCAAGCTGACGCAGTGGCAGCACCGAACACCGCTGCGCCGCGCGCGCATACGCCGGCGCCGGCGGCACAACTCACCGCGTCGCTGGCCGCCGGCAGTGCGCCGCTCGAAACCCTGGCCAAAGAGGTCGATGCGGCGCTGGCGCGCATCACCACGCAGCAGTTGTTGTCATTACCGGAACACGGCGCCGACACGCCGCAGTGGATCTTCGACCTGCCGCTGCGCAGCGGTGAACGTGTGGAGGTCTTTCATCTGCATGTGTTCCGCGAAAAACATGCGCGCGATGTCACGCAGCCCCCCGCCTGGTGCGTGCGGCTGTCGTTTGATCTGGTCAGCCTGGGCAAGGTGGGTGCCCTGGTCACGCTGTATGCGGGCAGTGTTTCGGTTTCGATTTGGGCGCAACAAAGCAGCACCGCACGCCGCTTCGAACAGCACCTGAGCACCCTGCGTGACGAGCTGCGCGCGGCCGGCGTGGTCCTGGCTCACCTGCACTGCGAATGCGGCACGGCGCCGTTTCCCGACGACGCGCCACTGACGCACAACCGCAGCGGTTTGATCGACGAACGCGCATGAGCGAACCCGACGACCCCAAGGCGGTTGCACTCGAATATGACGGCAAGCACGCACCGCGCGTCACCGCCACCGGCAGCGGCGCAACCGCGCAACGCATCATCGACATTGCCCGCGAGCACGGCGTGCCGCTGCGCGCCGATCCGGACCTGCTCACGCTACTTGCAAAGCTGGAATTGGGCGACGAAATTCCACGCGCGCTTTATGTCACGATTGCGCACCTGATCGCCTGGGCCTATGTGTTGACGGGGAAGCAACCGCAGGAATAACGCAGCACCGCGCTACGGGTGGCGCTCCACACGGCGTGTATTTTACTTCTCAGGGGTTGATTTACACGGGGAGCGGCTGGCTGCCGCGCTGACCGCGGCTGCAAGCCACTCCCACTTCGATCTTCGGTTCTTTCGCCCCGCAATCAAGGCAATGTGACAATTCCTAAGAACAAGTTAAATGCCGCTTGGACTGGATACGATTTTTCGAGCGTCACTTATCGGGTTACAATGCGGCGATGATTAATTCATTCCGCCATAAAGGGTTAAAGAAATTTTTCCTGGCAGGAAACAGCGCGGGAATACAGCCCAAGCATGCGCAACGCTTACGTCTAATTCTTAGCCAGCTCGACTCGGCGACGGTTGTGGACGATATGGGCTTTCCGGGTGCCGATCTGCATCCGCTAAAAGGTGACCGCAAGGGATTCTGGGCGGTAAAAGTAAGCGGTAATTGGAGAATTACATTCATGTTCGAAGCAGGTCATGCAGCGGAGGTTGACTATGAAGACTATCACTGAGGCCGCCGGGATGCACAATCCGCCCCACCCGGGCGAAGTATTGCGCGGTTTGTATTTGGAGCCGCTCGGAGTCACGGTTACCGAGGCGGCGAAGCGTCTGGGGGTGACGCGTAAAACCGTGTCAGATTTGCTGAACGGCCATGTCGGTGTGAGCCCAACCATGGCTCTGCGCTTGGGCATGGCAACGCAAACTACGCCGGAGAGCTGGTTGCGTAAACAACTGGCCTACGATCTTTGGCAAACGAAAAAGAAGCTTGGCAAACTGAAAGTGACGCCCCTGGCGGCGTAATGCGGTCGGATCGGATGGGCGCATGGGCTCCATGGTGTCTGACCCCAATTTAACGCCCGGGCAGCCGCGCGTTACTTCGCGCGCAGCAGTTCGGCCAGCGCGTCCAGCAGCACTTGATTTTTAACCGGTTTGGCGAAGAAGCGGCGCACGCCCATGGACTCGACGGCGGCGACGTTGATCTGCTCGGCGTAGCCGGAGCATAGAATCACCGGCAGGTCGGCGCGCAACGCCAGAATCTCGTGGGTGAGCTGGATGCCATTCATGCCGGGCATGGCGTAATCGGTCACGAGCGCGGCGTAGCGTGCCGGCTGGGCGCGAAACTCTTCCAGCGCGGCCTGGCTGCTGTTAAATGTCTTGACCTGATAGCCGTGGCCTTGAAAAACCTCGCTGAGCAGAAAGGTGATTGGCAGCTCGTCGTCCACCACCAGAATCATCTCGCCGCTGCCGGCCACCGCCGGTGCCGCCGGCAACGGGGCCACCGGCAGCGCCGGCGCAACTGACACCATGGCCGCCGGCAATAACAGGCGCACCGTGGTGCCGACCCCCAGCGTGCTGGCCACGACAATATGCCCGTCATAACCGTGCATCAACCCATGCACGGTGGACAGCCCCAGGCCGGTTCCCTTGCCCAGCGCCTTGGTGCTATAGAAAGGCTCGAAGATATTCACTAAAGTCTCGGGCGTGATGCCGCAGCCCTGGTCGCGCGCCCAGATCTCGACAAACTCTCCGCTGATGGTTTGATGACACGACGAGCACACGCTGTTCACCGTCACGCGGTTCGTCAAGCCGACTTCAATGCGGCCACTCTCAGCCAGCGCGTCGCGCGCGTTAATGCATAAATTCATGATCATCTGGTACAGGTGCGACGGATCGATGCTCAGGTTAGGTGCGCCCGGCTCGACCCTCAGCACAAGCTCCAGGGTGCTGGGCAACAGCGGGCGCAGCAGCTTGATGATTTCGGCAAGCAGCGGCGCCACCGCTACGTTCTGCACGCTGCTCTTGCTCTTGCCACCGCGACTGAACACCAGCAGCTTGGAAATCAAGTCGATGGCGCGCGCGCTGGAGCGCTTCACCGCGTAGAGATAATCCGCCAGCTTGTCGTCTTTGGTCGCCGTGGCTCGCTCCAGGGCCAGCTCGGTATAGCCCGCGATGCTGGCCAGAATATTATTGAAGTCGTGGGCGATGCCGCCGGTGAACTGGCCGATGGCCTGCATTTTTTGCGTGTGCGCCGATTGATGTTGCAGCAGCACCCGCTCGCTGATATCGCTCAGCACCACGCGCTGCAGCGGCAGGCCCTCGCTGTCGCGCGAGCAGGTCGTCACCAGATGGCCCCAGAAGAGCATGCCGTTGTGTTTTTGCACGCGCAGCTCGCAAACCTGCACATCGCCCACGACCAATAACTGCTTGCGCAACAGATAGTATTTGTCCTGATCTTCCTTGTGAATGAAGCGGCTGAGCGACTGCATGAGCAGCGCACTGCGAACCACGCCCAGCAACGAGGCCGCCGTGAGATTGGCCTCCACGATCAGCCCCGCCTTGCTGAGCGTGCAATAGCCCACCGGTGCCAGGTCATAGAAATCAAAATAGCGCTCCTGCGCCGTGTCCAGCTCCACCTGGGTGCGGCGCAGTTCTTCGTTCTGCATTTCCAGTTCAACTTGATACACGCGCAGCTCGTGCAGCGACTGGCGCGCCTCTTCGGGCGACGGCGCCGGCAAGAGTTCTTCGCGTTCCTGAACCAGGTGTTCAGCCTGCCGGCGCAAGCTTTGCGCTGCGCTTTCCTGACGTGCGGCATCACTCGGAGTCTTGTCGTGCATCGGGCACCTGCCTCGTTGCGCCTATTTTTATAACGTGCTCGGCCGTTCGGTTGTGGTGGTGGCGTACATCAATCCCGCCTCGTTCAACACGGCGGTTACGAGCACCCACACCTCGACTACCTCGCCGTTTTTGCGCAGCCGCTGGCTACGCTGCGGCTCCAGTTTTTCGGCCTGGCTTAACTGGCCAAGCTGGATCAGCGCCCGCTCGCGCAGCGCCGGCGGCACTCGCTCGCGCAGGTTCATGCGCAAGGCTTCGGCCTCGCTCCAGCCATACAGACGCACCGCGCCCGGGTTCCAGGCCAGAATGCGGCCGTCCAGATCCTGCATGCAGATGGCATCGCGGGCATCGCGCGCCAGCAGCGCCAAGCGGCTCAGCGCTTCGGCTTTGCCCAGCGCCTCGCGCGCCTGCACCATCACCGAGATGTCGATGAACGAGATCACCGCGCCCTCGATGACGTTTTCGAGCGTGCGGTACGGCTGGATGCGCATCGAGTACCACTTGTCCTCGGTGGTGCGCACCTCCACCTCGCTGGGCACCAAGGTGTCCAGCACCGCTTGCACGTCCTTCACTAACATAGTGTAGTTCATTAAATTGGAGACGATGTGGCCCACCGGCCGGCCCACGTCGCCCCGGATCAAATTAATGATGCGCATGGCGGCGGGCGTGAAACGCAGGATGCGCTGTTGATGATCGACAAAGATGGTGGCGATGCCGGTGCCGGCCAGTAAGTTGTTCATGTCGTTGCCGGCAATCGACAAGTCCGCCACCTTGGTTTGCAGCTCGGCGTTGACGGTCGCCAGCTCTTCGTTGACCGATTGCAATTCTTCCTTGGAGGTTTCCAGCTCCTCGTTGGTGGACTGCAGCTCCTCGTTCACCGACTGCATTTCTTCGTTCGAGGACTTAAGTTCTTCGTTGGAGCTTTCCAGTTCCTCATGGGTGCTCTGCAGGTAGTCGTCCTTGGCGCGCAACTCGTCTTTGAGCGCGGCGATCTGCGCCTCAACCGCCGACAGGTTGGTGTCCACTACGACGCCCTCGACTGGCGCAGCGGACAGCGCGAGCACGTCGGCCGACTGCCGTATTTCTTCCAGTATGACCAGATACAGCGGCGACTCCGGCGTTACCGCCAGCGGCGCGCTGACCGGGTGAACACTTAAATTAACGCGCGTGTAGTGGCCATTGGTTTTGACCCGCAGGCCGGGGACGCGCACCGCCTGGCCGAGCGATTTAGCTTTGTGCAGGGCGGTGGTCAGATCAAGCCGCAGCCCGTCGCGCGCCATGTACAGAATATTGCTAATGCTGACTTCGCCCGGGGCGGGCTCAAGAAACATGCCGCTGCGTCCGTGCAAATACAGGAGCTCGCCGTGGCCGTTAACCAGCGCACCGACCGGCGCGAGCTGCTGCAACAACGCTTGCTCGGTGAGTTCGCGCACCGGCAACTTCGCTGCAAACATTTTGTTGCCGGACGGGCGCGGCAGCGCCGCATCGACGGCGCTCATCGGCGGCAAAAACCGGCTCAACGGGGTGCGCTGCGTGCCGTGGAAATCGTCCCTGCGCTGAAACAGCTTCATTTTGCGGTCCAGCGAGGTAAACAGGTCGCCAAAATCACCAATGCCTTCGGAGGTGCCCAGAAACAAAATGCCGCCCGGTTTGAGCGCGTAGTGAAACAACGGAATGAGCTTCTTTTGCAAGTCGGCGCCCAAGTAGATCAGCAGATTGCGGCAACTGATGAGGTCAAGTTTGGAGAACGGCGGGTCTTTGATCAGGTCTTGTTCGGAAAACACCAGCATGTCGCGCAAGCCCTTGTGAATACGGTAGGCGCTGTGGTCGGGCTCGGCGCTAAAAAAGCGCGCCAGCCGCTCCGCTGTGACGTCACTGGCAATGCTGCTGGGATACAGGCCGACGCGCGCGGTGGCGATGGCGCGGCTGTCGATGTCGGTGGCGAACAACTGCACCGTGTAACTTTGCTTGAGCGCCTCCATGCTTTCTTGCAACAGGATGGCGAGCGAATACGCTTCTTCGCCGGTGGAACATCCGGCCGACCACACCCGCAGGCTGCTGCTGCTCGGTTTGTCGGCAAACAGTTTGGGCATGACCTGCTCTTCCAGCATTTTGAAGGCGTCTGGATCGCGAAAAAAATTAGTGACGCCGATCAACAGGTCGCGAAACAACGCCTCGGTCTCGCCCGGCGTTTGTTGCAAAAACTTGACGTAGCGCTCAAGCGCGTCGATCTGCTGCACCGCCATGCGCCGCTCGATGCGGCGGTGGATGGTGCTGGGTTTGTACTGGGAAAAATCGTGGCCGGTCTGGGCGCGCAGCAGCACGAAAATTTTCTTCAGATTGGTTTCCGACGTGTGGTTGGCGCTGGCCGCAGCCTGTGGCAAGTTGTTGAAGGCATGCGCCGCGTAGGCGATGAGCTGGGCGGGCATTTGCGCCGGCGCCAGCTCGTAGTCCACCAGGCCAGTGGCGATGGCGTTGCGCGGCATGCCGTCGAACTCGGTGGTCGTGGGGTCTTGCGCCATGACCATACCCGCCTCGCCCTTGATGGCGCGCACCCCCAGGCTGCCGTCACTGCCGGTGCCGGACAGCACGATACCGATGGCGCGCTCACGCTGGTCCAGCGCCAGCGAACGAAAGAAAAAATCAATCGGCAGCCGCTGGCCGCGCGGCGCGCTGGGTTCCAGCAATTGCAAGCTGCCGTTCAAAAACGCCATGTCGCGATTCGGCGGAATAATGTAAGCGCAGTTGGGCCGCACCGTCATGCCGTCCTCCACCTCGAACACCTGCATGCGCGTGTAGCGGCGAATCAGGTCGGTGAGAATACTTTTGTGATCCGGCGCCAGATGCTGCACCAGCACAAACGCCATGTCGGGATCGCGCTCGGCAGGCATGCCGGAAAAAAACGCCTCAAACGCTGCCAAGCCCCCTGCCGATGCGCCGATGCCGACCACCGGGAAGCCGCCACGGGCGGTTGCGGTGCCCTCCCCTGCGACCGCTGCTGCCTTGGCTTTGATTTTGGCTATGGGTTTGGTTTTAGTTTTGTTTCTTGGTTTCATGACAGCTCCCTTGCAGGGTTGTAGTCCATGGTTTTCATTGCCTGCTCATTCTTTCATTGAAATTGCCAAGAACTGGCGCAGGGGCGCACTTCGGTGTCGGCAAGTATAGTCGCTGAAAATTATTATTGAAGTAGCCAAGCGTAGGCGCCCGATTCATCGGGCAAGGCACGATGAATCGCGCCGCTACGACCGTGTGGGTGTGTCGCCTGTGGTAGGGGCCGACCCGTGTGTCGGCCCGGCTCCGGGCTGGCACGTCGACCTAGGCGCACACACGGGTGCGCCCCTACGAATCCTTTAACCTAAGGGGACGCTCCTATGTGCTGTGCGTAGGCGCGATGAATCGCGCCGCTACGACCGGCGTGGGTGTGTCGCCGGCCAGAAGCACACCGCAGCCAGGATGGCCGCGCTCCTGCTCTCAGGGCTGCGGAATACGTGCGCTACAACAGAACCCACCCAGCGCGTCCGAGCGCCCCAGCAGCAATTCGCCGCCGTAGTGTTCGACCAGATCTTTGGCGATGGACAAACCCAGGCCATGCCCTGCGGTGCTTTCGTCGATGCGCACGCCGCGCAAGGTGAGTTTGTCGAGCTGCTGTTGTTCAACACCGGGCCCGTCATCTTCGACCGTGAACAACCACTGCGGCTGCGCGTCTATCGTCAGGCGCACGCGCGTGTTAGCCCACTTGCAGGCATTGTCGAGCAGGTTGCCCAGCAGTTCGAACAAGTCTTCGCGATCAAGCCGGCAAGCATCGTTGCCAGGAATGCGAAGGCGGGTTTCGATAGCGAGTTGTTTGTCGCGGTACACCATGCGCAGCGTGTGCATCAAAGATTCAATTTCGGCCGCCAGATCGTAGTGGCCGGACGGCAAGGCCGCGCCGACGACACGCGCGCGCTTGAGCTCCCGCTCGATCAGTTGGTGCACGGTGTGCGTGTGGCGTTGCAGCCGGGATTTGAGCTCGGTGTGTTGCGCAATTTCCGTTTGCTCGAATTGCTGCATCAAGGCGGTCAGCGGGGTTTTTAAGCCGTGCGCCAAGTTACCCAAGGCGTTACGCGAACGCTCCAGGCGTTTTTGCAGCAGCTCCAGCAGCCCGTTGATCTGTTGCACCAGCGGTTGCACTTCGCGCGGCACCTGCGTCACGCTGAGTTGGCGCAGCGCACCCTGTTCCAGCGCGCGCAGTTCGGCGCGGATGTCGTCCAGCGGACGCAAGCCGCGACTCACCCACCAGGTTTGCAAACCGACCAGGGTCACCAAAATGCCCACCGCCAATAACGCGTAGCGCCACTGAAATGCGCGCGCATCAATGTATAACGGGTCGATGTCCTCGGCCACCGCAACGATGATGGTGCGATCAAACTTTTGAAACACGCGCATCACCAGCAGCAGGTGTTGCTGCGCCGGGCCGTCGGTTTCACTGCGCACGTAAGCACCGGGCGCAGGTGTTGCCATTTGCAAGTCGGCGTCCCATAACGAACGTGATCGAATCACTGCGCCATCTGACTGCACCCGAAAATAGTGCCCGGAAAGCGGCCGCAGGTAGTTGGGATCAATGTGCGAGGTATCGATGCTCAACACGCCCTCGGACGTGCTGCGCAATGCCGCGAGGATCAGTTCGGCATCTTCCTCCAGGTGCGTGGCTGCGTTGTTTTTTAGCAGAATGTTCACGGCACTGTTCGCAACCAGCCACTGCAACAACAACGCCGCGACCAGACTGACGATCAACCCCGCCGCCAGGCGCGTTTGCAACGAGCGCAACAATCAGGCGTGCCCGGTAAACATATAGCCTTGTCCGCGACGGGTTTGAATATATTCTTTGCCGAGTTTTTGCCGTAGCCGTTTTACGTACACTTCGATCACGTTGCTGTCTTTGTCCGAGTCGAAATCATAAACGTGTTCGGTGATGCGGGATTTGGTCAGTATTTTTCCGGCATGCAGCATGAACAAACGTAGCAAACGAAACTCGGTGCCGGTCAGCTCGATGGTTTCACCGCCTGCGGTCGTCACGGTCTGGCGCTGTTCGTCGAGCACCAAACCGGAATTTGCAAGCACGCCGCCCGTCTGTTGATGCGCGCGGCGAATCAACGCATTGATGCGCACCAGCAATTCTTCGGTGTGAAACGGCTTGCCCAGATAATCGTCCGCACCGGCTTTGAAGCCGTCGACGCGCTCATGCCACGCATCGCGCGCGGTCAGAATGATTACCGGCACCTTCACGCCGGCCGCACGCCAGTTTTTTAATACGTCAAGACCTGGACGGCGCGGCAGACCTAAGTCCAGCACGACCGCATCGTAGGGGTTTTCGCTCCCCATGAATTCCGCGTCGACGCCGTTGTCGGCCACGTCCACGGCAAACCCCGCCTTTGCCAATTGCTGTTTCAGCGGCGCGCTTAAATTAACATCGTCTTCGACCAACAGAATTCTCATGGGCGGTTTTAAATTCCAAGCGCAAACAGCGCAGCGTCAAGTTGCTTAATGAAAGAGGCTATTGCCAAAAGACTATAAATCTATCGGTGCGGGTTGGAAACACAAACCAGAATAACCAATGTTTTCTGAAGAGCGCTTCAGAAAACATTGGTCATAGACATACGCGCAACGATGGGATGTGGATGCAGGCGATGGAGCAGAAGTGATCAGGGTTGAGCTAATGCTTCGTCATTCCCGTTTGCGCGGGAATGACGAAGCAGACGATTTAACGGTATTGGCCGGCACGCGGCTCATGCGCGTCTGCGGCGTTACGCAAAAAACTCTCGTACTTTTTTTCAGCGTGTGCGGGTGGGCGTAACATCGCTCGTCGCTGCGCGCGACAGGTTCTTGGTTACGATGCCGGCGACGCTTTTATTGGCATCCTTTGCCTGCTTCACGTCGCGCGTTTTGGCCGACGGTTTTGGCCGACGGCGATACGGCGGAGGGTTTCACCGCTCGGCAGGGTGGGCCGCTCGCGAATCCGGAAACAGTCAGCTTAGCGCTGCTGCGTTGCGCAGATCGGGCATACGTATTGTGCGAGCTGAAACATTGCGACCAAGCCAGCGCAAGTGTAGAAAATATCGACGTTTTCACTATGCAGTTCTCCTGGATACTAAGTTTGTTGTCGGTGGCTCTGATCCGCACAACGTGCTCGAAAAAATCGCTGTGGTTTTGAATCGACGCCCCCACAGCAATTTTTTCCACTTGAGTATTACCGGCCCAAAGACGATGAAAACTTGCGCTCCCCTTCGTCTTCCTTGGATGTTTCGTCCTGGCGCTTTTCAGCGATATCCGGATTCTTAAAATTTGCCCGTGCCGCCTGCGCACTGCCAATAATTTCCATGCGCTCGGTCAGATATTCCTGATAAGTCAAGCCCGCCCCCTCCATATGAATGCAAGAAATACGCTCTTCCGCAGTGAGCGCCGCCGGGCAACTCGCATAGGCAACACCGCTCATGGACATTGCCGCCAACACCATACCCAACGCCGCCACGTTCATCTTTGTTTGTATTTTCATAGCACCATCCTCCAGGCAATTGATTAAAGCGTGATCCCGCACAAGGCTGCGAGCTTGAGATGCACTATGCAGCTTTTGCGCAGCGCATGAATCAGACAAACGGATTAGTGAGATATAGCCAGAAGAGCTAGTACGAAAGGACTAGGGCGGCGAGTGTGCGTGCAACTCTCAGGCATAAATGATGTGTGGCTAGGTTTTCAGCTAAGAGCTCTGGTTACTGCATGATTGAGGTGCACACCTGAAAAGCGACGAGCCGGAACGGTTAAGGTACACCGTAGGAGTTTGCCTTGGCGCGATGGG
>JANLTU010000070.1:0-37576 GCA_031363085.1 Gammaproteobacteria bacterium | reverse complement strand
GCATCAAACATGCGCGCCTGCGACTGCGCATCGCGTGCTTCTTTGCCGGGCGGCAGGATCACCACCCGTACGCGGCGGTTTTTTTTGCGGTTGGCTTCGTTGCTGTTGTCGAGCAGGGGGCGGTGCTCGCCATAGCCGATGGCCATCAGGCGCTGCGGCGATACGCCCTGGTCGGCGAACACGCGCACCACGCTTGCGGCACGCGCGGCGGACAATTCCCAGTTGGACGGAAACACGTCGGTGTTGATCGGCAGGTTGTCGGTGAAGCCTTCCACCTGCACGTTGTATTTTTTCTCGCCGAGTATTTTGGCCAGCGTGCGCAGCACCGGCAGCGCGGCGGGTTGCAGGCCGGCGCTGCCGCTGCCGAATAAAATGCTGGTGTTGATTTCCACTTCCACCCAGCCTTTGTCACGCTTAACCGAAATCAAATCCTGCGCGATCAGGTCTTTGAGCCCGCTGTCGACTGCGTCGGCAACGCTGCCCAGTTCGCGTGCCTGTTGCTCGTCGCCCAAATTTGGGAGGTCGGCCGCCGACGCGCGTGCCGGTGGGCGCGCCACGCTCTCGGACGCAGGTTGATTGACCACCGATGTGATCGGCGTTTTTATCGGTTCGCCCATTTTGATGGGTTTTATCGCGGTCGCCTGGCCGGTGAAGGCGCTTGAAATTGAATCTGACAAGACGCGGTACTTGCCTTCGTTGATCGACGAAATGGAATACATCACTACAAAGAAGGCGAACAGCAGGGTGATGAAATCGGCGTAGGACACCAGCCAGCGTTCCAGGTTTTCATGCTCGTCAGGTTTCTTTTTCCGGGACATGCTCACAGTGCGTAGATTGTTGCGGAACGGCATCGGCGTGATCGCTCAAAAGTGTGGGCTGGACGAAGCTGCGATTAATCAGTTCAAGTAACCCTGCAACTTGGTTTCGATGTTGCGTGGGTTCTCGCCTTCGGCGATGGAAATCAAACCTTCAACCATCATGGCGCGATTTTGCGTTTGTACGTTGACCAGGGCCTTGAGCTTGTTGCCGACCGGGATCAGCAACAGGTTGGCCAGGCCCACACCGTAAATGGTCGCGACGAACGCAGTGGCGATTCCGGCACCCAGCGCCGCCGGGTCGGCGAGATTTTGCATGACGTGGATCAAGCCCAGCACCGCACCGATGATGCCGATGGTCGGACAATATCCACCCATGCCTTCGTACACCTTGGCCGCCTGCATGTCGTGATGCTCTTTAGTGTCAAGCTCCACCTCCATGATGCCGCGAATCACCTCCGGCTCGCTGCCGTCGACCAGCAATTGCAGGCCCTTTTTCGCGAAAATATCCTCCTCCACCTCCACCACGGCTTCCAGGCCAAGCAAGCCTTCTTTGCGCGCGATGTTGCTCCAGTTCACGACTTTTTCAATCGCCTCGGTGGCGCGCACTTGCGGCGGAAAGATAATCCAGCGCAGCATGCGCAGGCTGCGAAAAAATATCGCGGCCGGCGACTGCAACATCGCCGCACCCACCGAACCGCCGATGACAATCAACATGGCCGGCCCGTTGATCAACGAGCCGATATGGCCACCTTCCAGTTGCTGCCCGAGCAGCACCGCACCGAAGCCCAGCAAGATACCGATGATGCTGAGCAAGTCCATTTACATCACCTTGTGGATGATATTTTCGCCGAGGCAGGCCAGGTCGTAAACGTGATCGGCAAGTCCCGCATCGACGATTGCCGCCGGCATTCCATACACCACGCAGGATTTTTCATCTTGCGCCCACACTTCGGCGCCCTTGGCCTTGAGTGCGCGTGCGCCCTCGCGACCGTCCGCGCCCATGCCGGTCATGATGATCGCCAGCACCGGGCCGGCAAACGCGGCGCTGACGGAGCTGAACGTGACATCCACCGAAGGCTTGTAGTTAAGGCCTGGATCGCCGGCAACAATGCGCAGGGTCAACGCAGACGCGCGCGGATCAAGAATCATCTGCTGCCCACCCGGAGCGATGTACACACAGCCGGGTTTTAATACATCGCCATCCGAGGCTTCCTTGACGCGCACGCGACAGGCTTGATCGAGACGTTGCGAAAACGCCGGCGTAAACGTGCCGGGCATGTGCTGCACCACCAACACCGGCACCGGAAAATTTTCCGGCAACAAGGTTAAAACTTTTTGCAGCGCAACCGGACCGCCGGTCGAGGTGCCCATCAGTAACATTTTAATCGTGCTCTTGCTGGGCGGATAATGTTTTGCCGCCGCCACCGGAGTGGACGGCTTTAGTTTTAACGGCGTTGACGCCACTGCTGCGGATTTTGGCGTGGCGGCCGGCACAGCGGGTCGCGCGGCGGGCGCCAGTATGCCGCGCTTACCCAATGAATACACTTTCTCGCACAACAGGCGTTTGGCCTGCTCCTTATCTTTGGCGATATCTTCAAAACGCTTGGGCAGATAGTCCGCCGCACCGGCATCCAGCGCATCCAGCGTGGCCTTGGCGCCTTCGCTGCTCAACGACGAAAACATCACCACCGGCGTGGGGCACTTGGCCATGATCCGGCGCACCGCCATGATGCCGTCCATCACCGGCATTTCGATGTCCATGGTGACGACGTCGGGCTTGAGTTCGAGAACTTTCTGCAACGCCTCTTCGCCGTTTTCGGCGACACCGACGACTTCAAGGTCGGCACTGGCGTTGATGATCTCGGTGACGCGCCGGCGAAAGAACTTGGAATCGTCGACCACCAGCACGCGCACTTTCATGGAAATATCCTTAGGCGGCGCGGCGCGCGTAGGCACGCATCAACTCCGGCACATCCAGAATCAACGCGATGCGCCCATCCCCGGTGATGGTGGCGCCGGACAAGCCCTTGGTGCCCTGCAACATCGCACCGAGGGGTTTGATCACGACTTCTTCCTGCCCCACCAAGTGATCGACGATGAAACCGACTTTCATAGCGCCCACCGTGACGACCACCACATGGCCCATCGCCGGCAAGGCATCGCCGCTGGCGCCGTGCGCCAGCCAGTGACGCAGATAAAACAACGGCAAGGCGCGTTCGCGCACCATGATGACCAACTGCCCGTCGACGATGTTGGTCAGGCGCAGATCAACATGCAAAATTTCGCTGACGTTGACCAGCGGCAGCGCGAAGGTCTGATTTTTGAGCTTCACCATCAGCGTGGGCATGATCGCCAGGGTTAGCGGCACCTTGATGGACAGCGTGGTGCCCTTGCCGCGTTGCGAAAATATTTCGACCACGCCGTTGAGCTGTGCGATGCGGGTCTTGACAACATCCATGCCGACGCCACGCCCGGAAATCGCGGAGATTTGCTCCTTGGTGGAAAAGCCCGGCAAGAAAATCAGATTAAAGCATTCGTTGTCGGTCAGACGTTCGGCGATCGATTCCACCAACACGCCTTTTTCCACCGCTTTGCGCCGCAATATTTCCGGGTCCATGCCGCCGCCGTCGTCTTCGATGGTCAGTAGAATATGGTCGCCTTCCTGACGCGCCGCCAAGGTGATGGTGCCGGCGCGTGGCTTGCCGTTGCGCTCGCGCACCGCCGGCATTTCGATGCCATGATCGACCGCGTTGCGTACCAGATGCACCAGCGGGTCGGCCAGAGCTTCGACCAGATTTTTGTCAAGATCGGTCTCTTCGCCGTGTAATTCGAGATTGACATCTTTATTGAGGCTGCGCGCCAGATCGCGGACCACGCGCGGAAAGCGTCCGAACACTTTCTTGATCGGCTGCATGCGTGTCTTCATCACCGCCGCCTGCAAATCGGCGGTGACGACGTCGAGATTGGAAATGACCTTGGCCATTTCTTCATCGCGTTGCGCAGCCTCTAAAGTGGACAGGCGATTGCGCACCAACACCAGCTCGCCGACCAGATTCATAATCTGATCGAGCCGCTTGGTATCCACCCGCACGGTGGTGTCGGCAGCGGCGTCCTTGGCTTTCTGCGCGCTCTTGTCGTCGGCGCCGCGCGTGGCGTCATATTTGTCATCATGCGGCTCTTCCACTGCACGCGCCGCAGCGGCACGCGGGATTTCAGCCGGCGCCGCCGCTTTCGGCTCCACCCGTTTCAGCCGCGCATCTTTCGGCGGCTCGACCGGCCTGGGTTGCGCAGTCGCAACGACGACTGGCGGTGCGCTGGGCGCTGCGAACACCGGCACCGTGGGCGCTGCGGTTTTGCTCTGCAGTTGATCCAGCAAGTTTTCAAATTCGTCGTCGGTAATTTCTTCGGACGACTTAACCGCACTCGTCGCAAGCGGCGACGTGGGAGCAGATTTTGCGCTGGCCGGCGTCGCCGGTGTGCTGTGAAACTTGTCCAGTAATGAGTCGAATTCGGCATCGGTGATTTCATCGCCGGCGGCCGGCGCGGCAGCCACCGCCGGCGTTGCGCTCTGCACGTTATCCAGCAACTGATCAAATTCGGCGTCGGTGATATCGTCGGGCGCCGACGCCGCCGCTTCGGTGTGCGGCGCGGCTGCGGGGATGGCGAAGGCTTCCAGCTTTTGCAGCAAGCTCGACGGCGCTGCGCTTGGCTCTTCACGTGCACGCAACTGCTTGAACTGCCCGTTCAATATGTCAAGCACTGGCAGAATGGCGTCCATCAAGGCCGCATCCACCTGCCGTTGACCATTACGTAAGGTGTTGAACACATCTTCGGCGCGGTGGCAGATCGCGACAATCGCGGTCAGATTCAGAAAACTGCCGCCGCCTTTGACGGTATGAAAACCGCGAAACACGGTATTCAGCAGGTCTTTGTCGTTGGGGCGATTTTCCAGCTCCACCAGTTGCTCGTTAAGCTGTTCAAGAATCTCGCCCGCCTCAACGAGAAAGTCTTGCAATATTTCTTCATCCGCCTCAAACGCCATGATCCGTCCTCAGAATCCCAGACTCGAAAGCAAGTCGTCGACCGCGTCCTGGCCGGACACCGCACCGACGGTCTTAACACCGGGCACCATCGGGCCTTCCGCCTTAATCGCATCGTGATGATTGTTTACCGGCATAACTTTTTGGCTGGAGAGTTTGATCAAGTTCACCAAGTTGGCTTCGACGTCGGCCACCAGCGTGATGACGCGTTTGATGATCTGCCCGGTCAGATCCTGGAAGTCCTGCGCCATCAACACGTCATTGAGTTTTGCCTTGAGATCGGCCGACTTGGTTTCGGTGGTGCCTAAAAACACGTCGATGCTTTTGGCCAACTCACGGAATTCCTGAGCGTTCATCTCGCGCTTTTGAAACCGTTTCCACTGCGCACGCAACTCCACCGCAACATTGGCAATGTCCTCGACCAGCGGCAACGAATGTTCTACTGCGCTCATGGTGCGATCCGCAGCGTTTTGCGTCATCGTAATCACGTGATTCAAACGCTCGCGCGCATCCGGAATATCTTTTTCGGCCAAGTCGGACACGCGCGAATCGACCCTAAAGCTTGCCAGCGCATCGTGAAATTCGCGCGTCAGCTTGCCCAATTCCTGAAACAAGCTAACTTCGCGTGCACGCACCAGTTCGTCGAGCGCCTGCGCTGCCTGATCTTCGTTGCCGCTGCGCATTTCCACGATCAAGCGTTCCGCAGTCGCCAGCACTTTGTCGTTGATTACCGTTTCCACCGCCATGAATTCTCCCCAGGTGTTGTTATGCGCCGCCTTCGATGCGCTGAAAGATCTTGTCGATCTTCTCCTTCAGCGTCGCGGCGGTGAACGGTTTGACGATGTAACCGTTGACGCCCGCCTCGGCGGCGGCAACGATTTGTTCGCGTTTTTGTTCCGCAGTGACCATCAAGACCGGCAGGGTCTTGATATTTTCTTCGGCGCGCACCGCCTTCAGCAGGTCGATGCCCTGCATGCCGGGCATGTTCCAGTCGGTCACCAAAAATTGAAAGTCTCCGGTCTTGAGCATCGGCAAGGCGGTCTTGCCGTCATCGGCTTCAGCGGTGTTATTGAAGCCCAGATCACGCAGTAGATTTTTGATAATCCGACGCATCGTGGAGAAGTCGTCCACGATCAGGATTTTCATGTTCTTGTCCAAGATAAAGCCTCCGATCAGCCCAGCGACATCTCTGGCTTGGATGTTTACTCAAGTGATGCAAACCGGCGATGCGTGTAGGTCAGGTGGTCCACGAAGTCAGGCGCGCTTGCAAACGGATGACGGCCTGACTATGAATTTGACT
The DNA here is from genome assembly GCA_031363085.1 of Gammaproteobacteria bacterium. Lineage (GTDB taxonomy): Bacteria > Pseudomonadota > Gammaproteobacteria > SG8-11 > SG8-11 > UBA6921. The sequence goes on along the minus strand of JANLTU010000070.1, from coordinate 31,418 downwards.
GACGCGCGATTCGCTCACACCTATTACGGCACCGATCTCGCGAAGGTTTAGTTCTTTGTCGTAGTACAACGACATGACCAGACGTTCGCGTTCCGGCAATCCGGCGATGGCTTGCGAGAGATTGCGTTTGAAGTCTTCGCGTTGCAGCCCTTCCAGCGGTCCGGGCAGATGTTCGTTCATGCCGACCGACATGCAGTCGTCGTCGACGCCCAGATCTTCAAAGCTGAAAATTTTGTGGCCGTTGGAGTCCTGCAAGATCTGGTGATACTCGTCGAGCGTCAGACCCATGGCCTCGGCGATTTCATGGTCGCGGGCATCGCGGCCGGTGCGATTTTCAATATCGCGCACCACTTCCGCCACCATGCGTGCCTTGCGATGCACGGAACGCGGCGCCCAATCGTTCTTGCGGATTTCGTCAAGCATTGACCCGCGTATGCGAATGCCGGCGTAGGTTTCAAAACTCGCGCCCTGATTGGCATTGTAATTTCGCGCCGCCTCCAGCAGGCCGATCATACCGGCCTGGATTAAATCGTCCGGCTGCACGCTGGGCGGTAAACGGCTGATCAAGTGGTAGGCGATACGCTTGACCAGGGGTGCGTACTTCTGCACCGTCAAAGCGTCTTTTTTACTTTTCTTGCTGATCTGGGTTTGGGTTTGGGTATTCACATACTTCGCTGCGGCGCTCATCGAAGTTCACTCCCCACGTGTTGACTGGCCATGATCAATCGCTCAACGAAAAACTCAAGATGCCCGCCCGCGCTCGATGGCAGTGGCCAGTGGTCTGTCTTTTGCGCGAGTTTCTTGAATGCCAATGCCGCCTTGCTGCGCGGGTATGCGTCCACCACCGCACGCTGCTTCTGTACCGCTTTCTTCAGATAGTCGTCGTGCGGAATCGCGCCCATGAAATCCATCGCGATGTCCAGGTAACGGTCGGTGACCGCCGTCAGTTTATGAAACAGGGTGCGTCCTTCCTGCACGCTCATCACCATGTTGGCGAGAATGCGGAAGCGATTGATGGCGTAATCGCGGTTCAGCAGTTTGATCATGGCGTAGGCATCGGTGATCGATGCCGGCTCGTCGCACACCACCACCACCACTTCCTGTGCAGCGCGCGCGTAACTCACCACGCTTTCGGAAATGCCGGCCGCCGTGTCGATGATGAGCACATCCAGCGCGTGGCTCAGCTCGCTGAAGGCGCGAATCACCCCGGCGTGCTGGCTGACATCGAGCTCGGCCATTTTCTTCACGCCCGAAGAGGCCGGCACCACGCGTAACCCGGAGGGGCCGGGTACGATCACTTCTTCCAGCGCACGTTCGCCGCTGATGACGTGCGACAAATTGTAGGTTGGATGCAGGCCCAGCATCACGTCGACGTTCGCCAGACCGAAATCGGCATCCATCAGCATGACCTCTTTGCCTTCCTGTGCCAGCGCGATGCCAAGGTTGACGGAAATATTGGTTTTACCCACACCACCTTTGCCACTGGTCACCGCGATAACGCGCACGGGCCGTGGCTTGACAATACGGCGCAAGCCCGCTGCCTGGTCGATAAAGGGTTCAGACATTAGCATTGGCCGCCACTCCCAGGAACGCGGATTCCAAAATTTCCGTATTGATCTCGACATGGCCCTTCTGCCGCTGCAAGGTCACGGCGCGGTAGACCAGATTTTTGGCGCGCGCCACGTGCAGGTCTTCCGGCACGCGCTGCCCGTCGCTCAGATACATCAAGGGCAGGCGCTGCGCGATCACGCTCGACAAGGCATCGCCCAGTTGCGCAGCCTCGTCCAGTTTGGTGAGCACACAGCCATGTAAAGACAGGCCCTTAAACACCTGGGCGATTTCGGCAAGGCCGCTGAGCTGCGTGGTTGCCGCCAGCACCAGACAGGTTTTGAGGTTCGGCTGCGCGGCGCTCAAGAGGGCAAATTGATCCTGTAGGCGTTGGTCGCGATGACTCATGCCGGCGGTATCGATCAGCACCAGATCGCGGTCGACCAGATCGGCCAGCGCGCCGCGCATTTCCTCGGGATTTTTCACCGTATACACAGGGACATCCATGATGCGGCCATAGGTGCGCAGTTGTTCGTGCGCGCCGATGCGGTAGTTGTCGATGGTCACCAGGGCCACGCGCTTGCGCCCGTGACGTAATGCGTAACGCGCCGCCAGCTTGGCGATGGTAGTGGTCTTGCCCACCCCGGTGGGGCCGACCAAGGCCACCACGCCGCCGCGCTCCAGCGCATCGTCGTTGGCCACCGTCACATCGGCGATCAAGATTTCGATAGCCTTGACCCAGCCGTGTTGCGCGCTCAAGTCATCCGGCACACGCGTGGCAATCGAGCGGCTCAGCTCGCTGTCAAGACCCAGCTCCAGAAGATCGCGCAGGATTTTTGCGCGCAGCGGATGCCGGCGTGCTTCATCGCCCCAGGCCAGTCCGCTCATCTGCTGTTCGAGCAAATTGCGCAGCTCGGCAAGCTCGGCGTGAATCTGCTGCAACGACGGTTCTTGCGACCAATAGTTAGCGTCACGACGCGGCGCCTGTGGTAACGCCGTCTCGCTGGCGGCCACAGGAACTTCGTCTTTGGCGGCTTGCCGGCGTTCGGCGGGAGCGGGTGTTGCGGGCGACGCTGCGCTGCCCAGCTCTTTAGCGAGCAGCGCGTCATCGTAATCCATCGCGGCAACGATCTCGATGCCGCCGGGGACTTTCTTGTTCGACAAAATGACCGCCTCGGGGCCGAGCTCGCGCTCCACCTTGCGGATAACCTGCCGCATGTCTTCGGCGAAAAAACGTTTAATTTGCATGGCACGCTACGTTGACTGGACTGTGCTGACTTCTGCAACTACCGTTCCAGTGCCAGTTTCAACCTCAGCGCCGCAAGTTCCACCGCCAGCCCCTTGATCTACGGCACATTCGATCAGTCAAGTACCGCACACCCTAGCGCGCCATACGCCGGGGCCCTGACTAGGCGGCGGGTGATCCGCCAAAGTTTCGGCTATAGGAACCACATTGCGCAGCATTGCAGGCGATCATGACCGGCCTGCTGAAACTCTCGTCGCCATACTTGGCGCTCGCGTAGAATGCGTAGCATTGCAGGAGATTTGCCATGACAACTAAAACCAAGGTGAAACACCCCATCCTCGACGCAGTGCATGCGACCGAACGCGATCTTCACTCCGCCGGATTGATCGACACATGCCGGATGCGCCACTACGATGCGTTGTGTCCCGATCACCCTCCCCGAGTATCCCGGCAAAAACACCCGCGTGCTGCGGGATCGCTATAACCTCAGTCAAGCCGTGTTCGCGCTCGTGCTCAACACCCGCCTGTCGACAGTGCGCCAATGGGAAATCGGCGAGAAGCACCCCAGCGGCCCCTCGCTCAAGCTGCTGTATCTGTTGGACCGGAAAGGCTTGGAAGTATTGACGTGACCTTGTTCGGTGTTCGAGCCAGCACATGATAACGCGCTAGCGAATCAGCCTTTCCAATCCATTCGACGGACAGGGATTAATAACGCAATAACTCAAGCCTGACCCCGATCCGTGGCGATTTCGTTCTACGCGTAAATCGTGCATGCACGGCACTTACCTTGCAAGCCAGAGTTAGCGGGGCCTATTTGAGTAAGCCCAAAATATCTTCATAAAATATTTCGGCAGCGGCTTCAAAATGCAACGATTCAAATGTGACCGTATCGCCATGACTCAGTGATTCGAGCTGCCAGCCGTTCTCGCTGCGGCGGTAGATATCAATAGCCACCTTGTCCTGCGCGACCAGCACATATTCTTGCACGCCTGGAATGCTTTGGTAGGCGACTAACTTTTCGAGCCGGTCTTTTGATTCCGTCGATTTAGATAACACCTCGATCAGCAACACCGGTTCTGTTTGAAACAATGAGCCGGGATCGACCGGGGTGCAGACCGCCATCACATCCGGGTAGTAGAAGACATCGTCGACCCGCACTTTCATGTCCGACACGAACACTGTGGAGGGCGTATCTTTCAAGTGCGCACGCAATGCCGAGGTTATCGCCGTGGTGATCAAATTGTGCCGGGCCGTGCCGCCGACCATCGCATAAATTGCCCCATGCACATACTCGTGACGTTCCTCGCCGCGCTCTTCCTGTCGCAGGTAGTCATCAACACTGATGCGTTCTACCTTTTTTACTGACCTCATACCGCTGACGCCTACCCGCTCTCGACACGTTGAAATTGGAGTAGCAAGCGTATTCTACCTTCTATACCTTTCATAGCGGTTACACCTTGTTAATTGCCCTTTTACTGCAATGATCGCGTCCACTTTTTCAAATCGCCTCACTTTTTCGTTACGCTGCGCCGCCCACCGTCGCAATGACTTTTATCTGCTTGTCGTCAGGCACTTCGTTAAATGACAAGACCCGCAACCCGGGGATCGTGTGACGCACAAAACGCGCGAGCAAAGTGCGCAACGAGGCGGGCACCAGCAACACCGCCGGCTGGCCGGCGACTTCCTGCCGCTGCGCTTGCGCGCGCAATGCGCGATGCAAACGTTCCGCCAGCCCCGGCTCGAAACCGGACCACTCTTCGCTACTGGCCTGCGTTGATTTCTGTAACAACTGCTCCAGCGAGGGTTCCAGCGTCATCACCGCAAGCTCGGCCGAGAGCCCATTGATCTGCTGTACTATCGAGCGGCCCAGCGCGGCGCGCACGGCGGCGGTTAACACCCCCGGGTCTTGACTACGCGGCGCGTGATCGGCCAGGGTCTCGGCAATCGAACGCACATCGCGCAGCGGGATTTTTTCTTCCAGCAGGTTTTGAAACACTTTCACCACCACGCCCAGGGGCAAGGCTTTGGGCACCAGTTCTTCGGCCAGCTTCGGCGCCAGCTTGGTGAGCTTGTCGACCAATTGCTGCACTTCTTCGCGCCCCAGCAACTCGTGCGCGTGGTCCTGCACGATCTGGCTCAGGTGGGTTGCGACCACGGTGCTGGCGTCGACCACGGTGTAGCCCAGCCCTTGCGCGTGTTCACGCTGATGCGGATCGATCCACACCGCGTCGAGCCCGAACGCAGGGTCTTTGGTCTTGATGCCTGGCAGTTGTCCGAACACTTGCCCGGGATTAATCGCCAGTTCGCGCTCGGGATGAATGTCCGACTCGCCGGCGATCACACCCATCAGCGTGATGCGATACGCGGTCGGCGCCAGATCTAAATTGTCACGTATGTGCACCGCTGGCACCAAAAAGCCTAAATCCTGCGAGTTTTTCTTGCGTACGCCCTTGATGCGCGCCATCAATTGGCCGCCCTGATTTTTGTCGACCAGCGGAATCAACCGGTAGCCGACTTCCAACCCGAGCAAGTCGACCGGCTGCACGTCGTCCCAGCTTAAGTCTTTACTTTCCGGCGGCAACACCGGCGCGACGGCTGCGCGCGCCGGAGCGGCCAGTGCGGCACGCTGCTTGCGAGCTTGGTACCAAGCTCCGGCGCCTGCCACCGCCGCCAGCGTGAGGAACGCAAGATTCGGCATGCCGGGGATCAAACCCATGATGCCGACCACGGCGGCGGTGGTGCCCAGCGCGCGTGGGTCGGTGAACAATTGTGCAATGATCTGCTCGCCGAGCTGTTCGGAGGTGGAGGCGCGCGTCACGATAATGCCGGCGGCGGTCGACAGCACCAGCGCCGGAATTTGCGCCACCAAGCCATCGCCGATGGTCAACAAGGTGTAGTTTTGCAACGCCTGCCCGACCGGCATGTTGTGCTGGAATACGCCGATGGCCAAACCGCCGATGATGCACACCAGCATGATGATGATACCTGCCACCGCGTCGCCGCGAACGAACTTGCTGGCGCCGTCCATCGAGCCGTAGAAGTCCGCTTCGCGCACCACTTCTTTGCGGCGCTCGTTGGCCTGCTCGTGGGTGATCTGGCCGGCGTTCAAATCGGCGTCGATGGCCATCTGCTTACCGGGCATCGAATCCAGCGTGAAGCGCGCGGTGACTTCGGAAATGCGCCCGGCGCCCTTGGTCACGACCACGAAGTTGATCACCACCAGAATCGCGAACACCACGATGCCCACCGCGTAATTGCCGCCGACAACGAATTCGCCGAAAGCCTGAATCACCTTGCCGGCGGCATCGGTGCCGTTTTGCCCGTTGAGCAACACCACGCGCGTCGAGGCGATATTCAAGCTCAGCCGCAGCAAGGTAGTCAACAACAGCACCACCGGGAACACCGAAAAACTCAAGGGCTTAACAGCGTAGATGCTGACCAGCAGCACGATCAGCGCCAGCGCAATATTGAAGGTGAACAACACATCAAGCAGCATGGGCGGCAGCGGCACCACCATCATCGACAGCATCAACATCATCAACAAGGGCACACCCAGCCCGTTGCTTGCCAGACGTTTCAAAACCGCTAACGGATCATTCATGACACACCTCGGTTACTGCTAATTTTGCATAGTTAATTCCGGTGTGCGCACAGCGCACGCTTGAATTCACCATTAAACATTCACCATTCAAAATTTATTTAACTATCCATCCTTCCTGAACTGCGGCGGGATCGGGAATTCCGGAACATGCGGCGCGGTGTCATCCTGCCCCGGGCGCCAGTGTTTCAACTGGTATACATAGGCCAGCAACTTCGCCACGGCGAGGTACAGGCCCATCGGGATTTCATTGTCAAGCTTGGTACTGTAGTAGAGTGCGCGCGCCAACGGCGGCGCTTCGATCACCGGCACCTGATGTTCGGAAGCCAGCGTGCGGATGTGCAACGCGATCAAGTCCATGCCCTTGGCCACCACAATCGGCGCGCGCGCCTTGCCCTGGTCGTAACGCAAGGCCACCGAGTAATGGGTCGGGTTGGTGACAATGACATCCGCTTTCGGCACCGCCTTCATCATGCGACGGCGCGCCATGTCACGCTGCAATTGGCGAATGCGCGCCTTGATTTCCGGGCTGCCTTCGGACTGTTTGTTTTCATCGCGGATTTCCTGGTGAGTCATGCGCAGTTGCCGCGTGTGATCCCAAAGCTGGAACGGCACATCGATCAGCGGCAACACCATCAGTGCGCAGCTCAGCAACAAGAAAGTCCACGCCGCCAGATGCGCCGCGTGCCCGACGGCGCTGTGCAAGGATTCGCTGCCCAGACCCAGCACGCTGTCGACTTCGCTCCACAACACGATCATGGCGATAGCCAGAATGAATGAGAATTTGATCAGCGCCTTGCACAGCTCCAGCAAACCGCGCCAGGAAAACATACGCCCGAATCCAGTGATGGGATTGAGGCGGCTGAATTTCATGGCAATTTGCTCGGCGCTGAAAGCCCAGCCGCTGAGCAGCAACGGCGCGATCAGCGCGATCACCACCGTGACCGCCAGCAATGGCAGCGTCGCAAAAAATCCGTCCTGGAATAAGCTGCGCAGTGCCTGCGTCATGGCACCAGGGTCGAAAATTTGCGCACGCGTTAATGAGAACGCGGTGCGAAACAGCTCGGCCAGCGAGCCCATGAAATGACCGCCGAACATCAGCATCATCGCGGCCACCGCCACCAGCATCAGGGTGGTATTGAGTTCGCGCGAACGTGGCACCTGACCTTTTTTGCGCGCGTCTTCGCGGCGCTTGGGTGTCGCCTGTTCGGTGCGTTCCTGGCCCTCCTCCCCCGCCGCCATACGCTAAAAATTCCCGCTGAGAATCTGGCGCACAGCCCCGATACCGACTTCCAGCGCCTGCACAAACTGCGGCACCACCACCGGCAACGTCACCAGCATCACGACAAAACCAATCAGCAAGGTGACCGGAAACCCGATGCTCAGAATATTGAATTGCGGTGCCGCGCGCATGATGATGCCCAGCGCGCCGTTGACGATCAGCAAGGTGGTGATCGCCGGCAACGCCATCAATACCGCGCCTTTAAACATGTGATCAGCCCATAAAATCAGATGCCAGAATATGTCGCGATCAAGCCCCTGTGAAGAAATCGGCAGGGTCGCAAAGCTGTTGGCTAGTTCCCGAATGATCACCAGGTGGCCGTTCAGCGACACAAACACCAAGGACAGCAGCACCACGTAAAACTGGCTGATCACCGGGGTTTGCACCCCCATCTGCGGGTCGACCACCGATGCGAAACCCAAACCGATCTGGGTGGCGATGAGCTCGCCGCCGATAGCAAAGGCGCTGAACACCATCGCCATCAACAAGCCGGTGGCGGCACCAATCACAAGCTGTTGGACGATGATCGCAAGTGCCGGCAGGCTCAAAGGGTCAACCACCGGCACGTCGGAAACATTCGGGGCAATCACTAACGTCAAGGCCAGGATCATGAATATTTTGACGCGTGCCGGAACATAGCGTGCACCCAACATCGGTGCAGTTGCGACTATCGCCGCGATGCGAAACAGCGGCCACAGATAACCGCCTACCCAGGCGTTGATTTGTGTCGCGGTGAAGTTCATGGCGCTGCGTCACCCGATCAACGACGGAATGCTTTCGATCAGGCGACGGGCGTAATCCATTAAAACTCCCAGCATCCAGCCGCCGGCAAACAGAATGGTTACGAACATCACCACCAGCTTGGGCACGAAGCTCAAAGTCATCTCATTAATCTGCGTCGCCGCCTGAAACATGCTGACGATCAAGCCGATGCCCAACACCGGCAACAGGATCACCGCCAGCAACAAAATGGAAATTTCAACCGCTTCTTTGCCAACCGTCATTACCGATTCGGGCGTCATCGTTTAGCTCCTTACAACTCAAAAAAAGCTCGCTGCCAGCGTGCCCATGATCAAGGACCAGCCGTCGATCAACACAAACAACATGATTTTAAACGGCAGCGAAATGATCATCGGCGACAACATCATCATGCCCATCGCCATCAGAATGCTGGCCACCACCAGATCAATGATCAGGAACGGCAGGAACAGCAGGAAGCCCATCTGGAAGGCAGTCTTCAATTCGCTGGTGACGAACGCCGGTAGCAAAATTTTTAGGGGTACGTTCTCGGCATCCAGCGTGTCAAGACGCGCGATGTTGGCGAACAACTCAAGATCGGGCGTGCGGGTTTGATTGAGCATGAATTTCTTGAAGGGCGTTACGGCCTTGTCCAAGGCTTCTTGTGCGGGCAGTTTGTCGTTGAGATAGGGCTGCGCGCCGTCGCGGTATGCCGCTTCGAACACCGGCGACATAATGAAAAAAGTCAGAAATAACGCCAGCCCGACCAACACCTGAGTCGGCGGCGTTTGCGGCAAACCCATCGCTTGGCGCAAAATCGCCAGCACAATCACGATGCGCGTGAACGACGTCATCATGATCAACGCCGCCGGCAGGAACGACAGCGCTGTCATTAAAATCAGCACTTGCAGACTTAAAGAATAGACCTGCTGCCCTTGCGCATTGTTGGTCACGGTGAATGCGGGAATGCCCAAATCAGCGGCACTTGCCCACGTCGACATCAAGGCCAAGACCACGCAAGTTGACAACAACGGAAAAAATATTTTGCTGGGGGCACGACGCAGCATGGTCATTTTTTCATCTGGCTTTGCAACAGCGCGCTGAACCGTTGTGTCAGCCCATTCAAGCCGGACGCGGACGTGGTGCTCATGTCCAGCGGCGCCTCCAATACATGCAGGGTCTGGATGCGTCCGGGCGACACACCCAGCAGCAGTTGTTTGTCGCCGACCTGCACCACCACCAATCGATCACGCGGGCTCAAAGACAGGCCGGTGATCACCTTGAGCGGCGAATCGGCCACGGCGGGAAACTTTCCCAGACGTCGTACCAGTAACGCCCCGCCGATCAAGAGGCCCAACACCAGCACCAGTCCCAGCAACATTTGCGCGATATTGCCGGCGCTCACGGCCTCGCTGTTGCCGTCGCCCAGCTTGGCAAATACTGCCCGTGGCGCAAGCAACAGAACGCAATACCATGGCGCGCGTGTTGTCATTTTAATTTCTTGATGCGCTCGCTGGGGCTGATGACGTCGGTCAGACGAATACCGAACTTTTCGTTGACCACCACCACCTCGCCGTGCGCCACCAACATGCCGTTGACCATCACGTCCAAGGGCTCGCCGGCCAGTCGATCAAGCTCCACCACCGAGCCCTGATTGAGTTGCAGCAGATTGCGGATACTGATATGGGTGCGCCCCACCTCCATCGAGATGGTGACGGGAATATCCAGAATAACGTCGAGACTCGACTCTTCCATGGTGGGGCCGTGTTCGTTCGGCACCAGATTTTTCAACTCGGCCTTGGCGACCGTGGAACCTGTCTCGACATCTGCCTGTTCCTGCAATGCAGCCGCCCAGTCGTCGGTGGCTGCGGGTGCTGGTGTGTCACTCATTGCGTTGCTCCTGTATCTAAACTGCGACCATGCTGCGACTTTGCATGTTGGTTATCATCTCCACCGCTTGCACGGCGGCGTTGCCGCCCGCGATACCATACACACCGCGAAACACCGGCACGTCTTCGGCACGCACCGTGACCAAAGGGGGCAGGTCAAAGGGAATAATGTCACCGGCTTTCAAGGTCAACATCGCGCGCAGCGGTAGTTGTGTGCTGCCCAGGTTCACGCTCAACTCCACGTTGGCGGACTGCATTTCTTCACGCAGCGCGACAATCCAGCGTTCGTCGCGTTCCGAGCGATCACTTTGCACGCCGGCATCGAGCACCTCGCGAATCGGTTCGAGCATGGAATACGGCATGGTCACGTGCAGGTCACCGCTGCCGCCTTCCAGCTCGATGTGGAAGGTGCTCACCACCACCACTTCGGTGGGACTGACGATGTTGGCAAAATGCGGATTCACTTCGGAATTGATGTACTCGAAATCCACGCTCATCACCGGCGTCCAGGCTTCCTTCATGTCGCGGAAGCACTGCACCATCAGTATATTGATGACGCGCAGCTCGGTCGGCGTAAATTCGCGGCCTTCGATTTTGGTGTGAAAGCGGCCGTCGCCGCCGAAAAAATTGTCGACCACGATGAACACCAGCTTGGGATCGAACACCAACAACGCGGTGCCGCGTAATGGCAACACCCGCACCATGTTCAAACTGGTCGGCACGAACAAGCTGTGCACGTACTCGGCAAACTTGAGCATCTGCACACCGCCCACCGAGATTTCCGGCGTGCGCCGCAGCATGTTGAACAAGCTGATCCTAAAGTAACGCGCGAAACGTTCATTGACCATTTCCAGCGTCGGCATGCGCCCGCGTACGATGCGGTCCTGACTGGTGAAGTCGTAACCACGAACGCCCTCCGCGCTTTCCTCACCCGCCGCCTCGGTATCAACGTCACCGCTCGACACGCCGTGCAGCAGGGCGTCGATTTCATCCTGTGAAAGCAAGTCGGAGACGGACATAGCGCAGCCTTACTGCATAACGAAACTGGTGAAATACAACGCCTCAATGCCAGGCTCGCCGGTTTCTTCTTCGAGGATTTTTTGCACTTCGGCGAGCGCTTTTTGGCGCAAGTCTTCCTTGCCCTTGAGCGTGTTGACCTTGTCGTAGGTCTGGCTGCCGAACAACATCACCAGATTGTTGCGTATCACCGGCATGTGTTTTTTGATGTGCTCGGCGTACTCCGGTTTGCGCGACATCACTTCGACATTGATCTGTAAAAAACGCGCGGCGCTGTTGCCTTCGAAATTGACAACAAACGGCGGATCCAACGAGACATAATTCGCCGGCGCCGGTTTACCGCTCTTTGCTTCACCCTCACTGTCCGCTGCATCAGCCGGTTCTTCGGCGTCGGCTTCAACAGCTTTGGCGGCTTTCCCCTTGGCAGATGCCGCTGGCGCTTTGTGCGCGCCGCGACCCATGAAATATACGGTGCCGCCAATCCCCGCCGACAACACCAGAATCGATGACACCGCAATCACGGCGATCATGACCAACGGTTTTTTCTTGTTTGCTTTCGCGCCGCCTGCCTCGACCTCGACATCGCCTTTCTCGTCTCCTTTGCTGTCTTTTGCTGCCGCCTTAGCCATGTTCGTGCGCCTCTGCAAGAAGAACCTGTGATTACTCTGCAACTGCAAACAGCAATTCATATGCCAGTGGACGGATTATTGTTTGGCCCTTTAAAATCGCACGCTTACGTAGACTGAAGCGCACGGCGGCAACGCTTTGACGTGCATGCACAGCCAGAAAATTGGCAGGATTATGGCCACACCGAGAGTGGCGCTCCTCTGAAACTTCAACGCATTCACGAGTATCAAGTCATGTACAAGTACCTGCTCCTAGTCGCGGTGTCGTGTGTGTCGCTGCCTGCGTCTGCCTTCGATTACTTTCAAGCGCTCCCCAGGCAGGTTCCGGTCCCAAAAGACAACCCATTAACCAAAGCCAAGATCGAGTTAGGCAAAAAACTATTTTTCGATGCGCGTCTGTCACGCGCCAACACGCACAGTTGCAACACCTGCCACAATGTCAAGACCGGAGCCGGCGATGCTCGCGCAGTTTCTCTCGGCGCCGATGGACAAACAACTCGCCGCAACACGCCAACGTTGTGGAACATCGGATTTCAAACCGTGCTGTTTTGGGATGGCCGTGCAAAAAGCCTGGAAGATCAGTTTCAACAACACATCGTCGACAGGCAGATCAGTGGTTACGCTGAGCCCAGCGAGTTGCTAAAGCGCTTGCGCGCTATTCCCGGCTACGTGACTGAATTTAAAGCAGTGTTTGCAAGCGACATCACGCTTGTCAACGTCGCGCAAGCGCTGGCCAGTTTCGAGCGTAGCTTGCTTACGCCCAACAGCCGTTACGACCGCTATCTGCGTGGCGACAAAAACGCGCTCAACGCACAAGAGCTGCGCGGCAAAGAAGAATTCCGCAATGTGGAATGTTTGTCCTGCCACTTCGGTGTGAACTTCGCCGGCCCCGCCCCTGGCCCGGCGTTACATATGGGCGATGGTTTTTACGAACTGTTTCCCAATCATCCGGGCAGCAGCTACGATGCCTCGCATCACATCGCCGATGACCTGGGCGTATTTGAATTTGATCACGACCCGGCACATCGGCGCCTGTGGCGCGTACCACCGTTACGCAACATCGCGCTGACCGCCCCATATTTTCACAACGGCTCGGCCGCCACGCTCGAAGATGCGGTGCGCATCATGGCCAAAGTGCAATTGAAGAAGGATTTATCGCAGCAACAGGTGGCGGACTTGGTCGCGTTTCTAAACAGCCTGACGGGCAACATACCGAACATCACCCCACCGCGCTTGCCGGACGATCCTGCGGCGCAGCGATGATTGCCGCATTTGACGCCCTACGCTTACAAATAGCCAAAAACTTTCTTCGCCGGTGTTTGCCCCTGCGTCAAAACATGTAAGACACTTGTGCATTGAGGAGCTGGTCGTGATATTTGTAACCCGTCTTCACTGATTCGGACCGGTTGAATTCCCCGTGGATTTCCAAATGTAATTTACTAGATGCGGCAGTGCCGAGTGTTGCACTCAGGTACTTGAACTTATCTTTATTTGCAGCCAGCCTAAGGTCATATTGCTGCTGCCCATAATCGGTTTCAATATCGAAAAAAAACGGCGCGTATTCATAATATAAAGTCACGAAGCCTTGGTGCGCTGCGTAATTTTGTGGAGCGAAATAACCGCCGGTCCCGGGCCCGTGATAATTCATCCGGCGATAGGAGTAACCGATGTTAATGACCGATGCGCCACGATAGAGCGTGTATTGAGTTATGCCCTGAATATCGTTGGCGGCATTATTACCGGGATTATTGCCGTCGCCCTTGGGAATTCGGAGATCTGAGTATTCTTTGTAATGGTAGTTGAGGTACAGCGTGGTATCGGTATTAAGCGCACGGGTGTATTTAATGCCCGATTGGTCCACCTCGATCATTTTGGCAATTTGTGAGCCCGTCGTCGTGATCACATCGTGAGAAAGAGCCACGGATAGGGTGCTCATCGGTTGCAGCCCTGTTTTTAGATCGACGGTGACATCCCGGGTGGTGAACGAGCGCCGCGTATCGGCTCCGAGTTTTGTTTGGCCCAGCGTCATTCTGAGGCGTACCACTTCAGAAAAATTTGTGCTTGCGCTTCCGGTAACGTAATCCGCAGTGTACGTCTTGGTCTTGGTATAAGGTTCTGTGTCCGTTTCTACTTCGCTACGTGCCGATTTCCGGCCATACGATGCTACCAGATCCCAATCGGTACTCGTGCCTCGCAACGTGACACGCTGTTCTGTGGTGTGATTGTGTTCGGAATCGACGAATGTCCCTTCATATAAATCAACGGTGGGACGTGTGGCTGACAGTAAGTAATACGAGAGCTCATCAACTTGTTGCAGTTGATCTTCATCATCGGTTTTAAATTTTCCAAAAGAGTCACGCGCCTTGGTTTTTTCGCCGATGGCAAGCAAGCTGTAAGTGAGGCCAAGACGCGCGTCGAAATCTTCGCCTTTTTTAAGGATGCTACGGTATAACGCAACCGATTGGCCGAATTTCTGTTGACTGCGCAGGGAGTTGGCCTTCAGCAGTAAAGCGTATTTATTACCCTGGTCTTGATTTAAGACTTTGTCGACCTCGGCGATGGCCGCCGAGTAATCTTGTGTTGCCGAGAGTAGCTTGGCGAGGCTCACGCTAATCTCAACGTCGCTACCGTGATCGAGCGCGAGCTGACGCAATACTTCAATGGCCTCGCGCTGACGATGCGCCGCCACAAGACGATTTGCGATTAATTTTTTGTCACCCACGCTAAAAATTTCTGGCGCCAAGGCCAGCGCACGTAAGTAAAAATTCGCAGCGAGATCCAGATTGTTTTGCGTAAAGTTATAATCAGCCGCCGCTTTTAACGCCTGTGCGCGGCGTACGTTGGTGAGTTTCGCCGCTGAATATTCGATTTGTTTCTGCCCCGGTTCCGGCTGAGTTTTTTCTGCGGGCGGCGTACTCGCGGCATGCGTATGCGGTGTCGCTAACAACATCGCGCATACGACCGTCAGAGTGGTAATTTGATTGCGAAGCGCCATAGCCATTGACAAGAAAGATTTTCAGCCGGCGCTCAACTTAATTCCAGTAGCCTGCGGACTCAAGAAAAAAGGATGAACCTGCGTAGCGGTGATCAGGCTAGCCACACCGCAGTGGCTTTCTCCCATCCGGCGCGAAACCAAATTAACGCGCCGAGATTCCATGCCGCATGCCTACATCACTGACCGTTAGCCGGTCGATAAAATATTCGCAGAACATTGGTTGTCGTAATGATAATAGTCAGAGTGACCATCGACATGATGACTGGAGCAATGTGGAACACGTTAATTTTTGTCACCTGTTCAAACTGAACTGTGACTTGTGTATGAACAATGCGTGCGATCTCAAGATCGGGGCGCGCTTCCAGCAGCAAACCCAACACCAAACCCAGCGCCCACATCCCTAAAATAATGCACCACGCCATTACGAGCTGTTTAAAGATCAATATCCAGCGCTGCCAATTGCTCTCTCCACGCACCGTTTTCACCAACTCGTAGAACGGCATCAATAACGCCGAGAGAAGATAAAATACTCCGCCAATTCCGGTTCCAGGCAGTCCCGCATTCATCGCTTAGTGCCCCTTTTCGTAAACATTCAAACGCCGCCGCATAACCCATTCTTCCCAAATCGCGCTGATAACAAAAAAGCCATTGACCGTGCGCAGTACGAAAAACGCGGGTAAGCTCGCCAGCACGCGCAACGGATTGCGTCGTCCTTCAGCAGTGAAAAAAGCCGGTACCACAATAGCTGGCAAATCGATCATATAAGCCAACAGGAACAGCGGTTCCTTGAAGGCAATTGCCAATACCGGCACCACAATCAAATACACCAACGAAGCGACGATGGCATCCCACAGCGCCACGGCAATGGTTTCGCGCAGATACGGAATGTGCAGATTCGCGCGCCAGTGCAATGAAACGTTCTGGATGAATCCATGCGACCAACGTTTCAACTGCTTGCTCATGAAATGAAAATTATGTGGTTCTATCGGGTAACACAGTGCTTTGGGGATGAAGCGGACAGCATGACCCTGCTGGTAAAATGTCCAGGTCAGATCCATATCCTCCGCCATCGTGCGCGTGTTCCAGCCACCGACTGACTGTAATACTGTGGTTCGATAAGCAGAAAAGCAGCCCGAGGAAATCAGCGGCTTCTGGTAAAAATCTTGAATCGGTTTGTACCAACTAAACGCGAGTAAATACTCGATATATCGGCCCCGCTCCCACAGCGTTTTTACAAAACGCGGCAGCACGAATCCACAGGCAGCAACAACACTCGGCATTGCGAGCGACACCATCAACAGCTCGATGGCGTTGGGCGCCAGCATGGTGTCGGCGTCGATGGCCATGGTGAATTCGGTTTTGACTTGGCGCAACGCAAAATTTTGCGCGCCCGCCTTAGACCCTGTGTTCACCGGTGGGCGGATCACAGTGACACCGCATTTTCGCGCTGCGTCGCCGGTACCGTCGGTTGAGCCATCGTCAACGACAATAATTTCGTCTGGAGCTAACGTCTGGCTTTGAATGCTGCGTACGGTATCAACAATACTGTCGACTTCGTTATAGGCAGGGACAATGACGGTTAAACCACTCTTCATGAGTCAACTTCTTATAGTGTTATAGTGAAAGAAAACAGTGCCGCAGTTTACTTGGGATTGTGCCAATTGAAGTGTGAACTATTCGAATTTAGGATGAATATCGCCAAACGAGGTTTGAGTCGGAAATTCAGAAAAGAGCTGGTAACCTTCCAGATAAACCGCTGTGTGAAACAAGATGGCACGATTATGCGAGTCTTCTTTTAACCACGCCTTAACCGCCTCATGCTCCACTTTTCCCCAAACGCGGATACCAATGACATGCGCGCCGATCTTCCGGGCCTGCGCCACCACGCCATCCGCTTTACCGTATTCCACCACCTCAACCGGCGTGATGTTCAAGGGGCGCTTTATATAGTCAGCGAGCGCCGTAAAGTAACGATACGGGGTATCGTAATATTGCAGCGGGTAGTGGCCGCGCGTGGTCGATACCACGATGGGCTCATCGATCGCCAGTGTGATCGGTTGATCGCCGACCACCGCGCCTCCCGCAGCTTTTTTAACCGGGGCCGATCCGATCACGGTGCCCTTGATGTCCGCCCCCAGCAGCATGCCGATAAACCGATCCGTGGGGGTATAAACGTTTACGCCGTGCGTGGCTAGGTAATATGCCGCTTCCATTTTTCCCACCGAGTCGCCACAGCCGACCACCAGATTCGCATCAAGTGCGTCCCAGGCCAGCGCGCTGATCCCATGCGTATCATTGAGGATCACGGTATGGTCGTCGACGACGAAGTTGCTGGGAAAGTTCAGCACTTTGTCCTCGGCGATTTTGAAGCGATACTTTCCTTCGGCATCCGGCGCGTACCACTCTTCGCCCACGCGCTTGGCGACGGTCCCGGTCACGACACTTGCGGTTGCGCCGGAGAACCCGATCAGCTCCCGTATTTTCCAGCCCTCGTGCCAGGTTGCGATATTTTCAACATCGAATGACCACGGGGCGTTTTTGATGTTAAAACCCTGCAACCAATCGCGCGTCACGCGATCCACCTGGGTTTTAATTTTGCTGTTTTTACCGACCTGAATCGCGGACTTTCCGAGGATGATTTTTTTGAAATTCGAAGTCGGCGCAGCTATTTTTTTGATCTCAACCGGAACCACCACTTCGGTTTTTTCCGTGCTTGCGGTTACGCGCCCCTTCAAAATTCGCTCGGCGTATTCGAGCCCCGCTTTCGCCAGCGCTTTTTGTTTTGCATCATGGCTTGCGTTATAACTCTCTTGAAACAACGCGCGCGCAAAGCCAATGAGTAGCGCGTCTTTCCGCTCTAAGCCCAAGGTTAAATTCGCAAGCGCAAGCCCATATGCACTCTGCAATGGAGATTGCACCATGGTGTCGAGGTAGGTTTGATAAAAATCGCGCAGGGAATAATCTTCGGATTCAATCGACGAAGAAAAATCAAATCCGGGCGGCCACGCAATCGGGTCAAGCGTCGCGGCCGCAAAAGCGTCTGTTCCGTAGAGCAACAACAACCCGATCAGACTTAATTCATTGATCAACTTATTCACTACCAATTTATCCACATACATTGATCACAACTCCCTAATGAGAAATCTTGCCCCAATACGGGGGCAGGCACTCAGACCCTAAGTTTTCAACCCATCAATTAAAATCGCGCGATGTTGGGCAACTGACCACCTGCATAAGTTCAACATTGCCTGCTATTGGCCGCCCAGCACCGGCTCCACGTGCTCGACGACGAGTTGCACGCTTTGCCTGCCCTGGTATTCGTTGACATCCACGCGGTAGGCGGCGCTGACTTGGCGGGTCGATTGCGGCCACAGGGTTGCGCTGGTGTTGAACGCAATCGCATCGATCAGGCGAGTTTCTCCCGGCGCGCGCAGCACCATTTTCAGATGCCGTTCACCGACCACACGGTGTTGCACCAACTCGAAGGTGCCGTCGAACAGCGGCTCGGGAAACGCCTGCCCCCACGGCGCGGCGTAACGCAGCAGTTGTGCCAGGTCGAGAGTAATTTCGTCGGGCTGCAATTCGCCGTCGCTGTGGATCACGCCGTGCAAGTCGTCCGGCTGCAAATGGCGGCGCACTTCCGTATCAAACGCCACGCTGAAAGCAGCGTAATCGGCGCGGCGCAGCGTCAGGCCCGCCGCCATTGCATGGCCGCCGAATTTTTGCACTAAGCCGGGATGGCGCGCTGCCACCGCATCCAACGCATCGCGGATGTGCAGACCGCTGACCGAACGCGCCGAACCTTTGATTTCGTCATTGCTTGACGGCGCGAACGCAATTACCGGGCGATGAAATTTTTCTTTGACACGCGCCGCCAGCAGGCCGATGACCCCTTGATGCCAATGCGGATCAAACAGACACAAACCCACCGGCAATTCAGGATTATCTGCATTCAACTGCAAGGTTTTTAGCGCCGCCAGCGCCTGCTCCTTCATCTGTGTTTCGATTTCGCGACGCGCATGATTAAGTTCGTCAAGGCGCTGCGCAAGGGCCAGCGCGTGATCTTCGTTGTCGGTGAGCAGGCATTCGATGCCCAGCGACATGTCCTCCAACCGTCCGGCGGCATTGAGGCGCGGCGCGACCGCGAATGCGAGGTCGGCTGCAACGACACGTTCGCAGCGGCGCTGGCTCACCTGCAACAACGCGCCGATGCCGACGCAGCACTGCGCCTTGCGCAAACGTGCCAAGCCTTGCTGAACCAGAATACGGTTGTTGTAATCCAGCGGCACCACGTCGGCCACCGTGCCCAGCGTCACCAAGTCGAGCAAGCGTGCCAGATTGGGTGCGTCCAATTTGCGTTGCTCGAACCAGCCGCGCTCACGCAGTTGGGCGCGCAGCGCCAGCATCACGTAAAAAATCACGCCCACCCCGGCGAGATGTTTGCTTGCGAAGGTATCGCCGCGTTGATTGGGATTCACGATGGCGTCGGCAGCCGGCAAGTGCTCGCCGGGCAAGTGATGGTCGGTCACCACCACGCACATGCCGGCGGCCTTGGCGGCGCGCACACCCTCGACGCTGGAGATGCCGTTGTCCACCGTGATGAGCACGTCCGGCTTGCGCTGCGCGGCCACCGCGACGATTTCAGGGGTCAGACCATAACCATATTCAAAGCGATTGGGCACCAGGTAATCGACGTGCTCGACACCCAGCAGGCGTAACGCGCGCACCGCCAGCGCACAACTGGTGGCGCCGTCGGCGTCGAAGTCGCCGAGAATAAGGAAACGACGCTGCGCGCTGACCGCGTCGGCCAACAGTGCCGCCGCCGGCAGGATGCCCAGCAAGCCGTGATAAGGCAAAAGATGTTCGAGTGCATGTTCGATGTGCGCAGGCGCGGTGACGCTGCGCGCCGCGTAGATGCGCGCCAGCACCGGATGAAGATCGCTGGGCAACTGATGTGCTATTGGGGTACGGCGGCTAATGTTAATTGTCACTACAGAAGTCCTTGGCTATTTTTTCCGATAGGCTAAAAAGCTGCGCAAGCGGTCGGCGGCGTACCCACCAGCGCCCAACCGCCGCCGTGTCGATACGCTGCGCCACGCCCGGTAACAGATGCAACGTCAGGCGCTGCAGGCGCCGGCTTTTGAGTGCGTCGTACAATGGCGCAAACCAGTCGGCGTCCATGTCCGCTAACTCTGCGTGCGTGGTTGCGGGCAGCACCAGCAGATGATCACCGGGAGTCATCGCGGCGTTCAGCCAAGCGCGGGTATTTTCAGGCGCGCCGGTACGCGGCACCTGCGACAACTTTGCCAGCCCCAGCGCGACCACATCGTCGCTCCACACCTGCGCCCATTTTTTCTGTGCGAGTGCAGGCAACGGGCCGCCGCCCCAAAACCAGACGCTGTTGATCGGCAGCTCGCCGCGTGCCTCGCGCGCGTTGTTAACCGGATGTTCGTGCAACAGCATTTGAATTTCGTTGAGCACCCCACGCCAATGCTTGCCGTCTGCGCCGAACGGCAGATAGTCGTGCAGCGATGCGCCGAGGGCACCGGCCAGCGGGTGCGTACGCAGCGACGGATCGGCGGGTAAGTTCAGGTACCAACGCTGCGGTTGCGGAGCGCTAAATTGCAGACCATCCGGCGCGAAGTGCGCGTTTAATGTCATGACCAAGCCCTGCGCTTCCGCCGGCGTGATCGACAACGTACGTGGATCGAGCAGGCGCAACACATCGCGGTCGGCGACCGCATGCACGGGATCGGCGCGCAAACAGTAACCCGGCGGAGCTGCGCCGTGATCCAGCAGGTAACTAAGCGAGGCGACCGGCACGTCGGCATCGGGCCGCAGCGTGACATCAAATAACTGGCACAACAAGGCGTTGACATCCGCCTCGGCCTGCACACATAACGCACGCGTTAATAATATTTCCAGCGCCCGTGGACGCACCGCCACAACGCTTTCCGATATTTCATCCGCAATAGGAATCACCAGCGTTAGCGTTAGGGAAGTTGCGTTAGATTTCATCGACGGAATTCTACGCTGAAATCGTGCCACGGCGTGGCGCATCCATCAGCGTCGATTGCACTGCACCCGGGCCGTGCGATGCACAGCATCTGATTAAATACGTATCAGGAAAACCGCCGCATCGCCATCGCGCCACCGATACCAACCAACAGCGCTCCGCCCAAGGAAAAAATATCCAGCGTCTCGCCCCAGAGCAGCCAGCCCAGCGCCGCAGCGAATACCACGGTGGCGTAGGTCAACGCACCCACGCGTGCCGCCGGCGCCAAGGTGTACGCCTTGGTGAGAAACAACTGGCCGATGCTGGCGAGTACGCCCAGGCCGGCCAGCGGAATCAGCTCGGCCCACGCCACGTCGCGCCATGCCCACAGCAACGGCACGGCCGACACGGCAGTGGCCATCACGGCAAAATAAAACACGATGCGTAACGCGGATTCGGTTCGCGCCATGCGGCGGATCGAGGTCATGGCCAGCGCCGCGAACACACCTGACGCCAAGCCCACCAAGGTCGCTGCCGAAAACAGATCGTGCCCGGGCTTGAGAATTAACAGCACGCCTACGAACCCCACCGCAATCGCCCAGCGCACGTTGCTCGGAACGCGTTCATGCAACCACACTACGGCGATCAACGGCGTAAAAAGTGGCGCCGTGTAGTTGAGCAACACGGCGTCGGCAAGCGGCAGTTTGCCCAGAGCGTAGAAGAAACAATACATCGCGGTCAGGCCGAATAACGCACGTCCGATGTGCCAGCCAGGATGTGCGGTTCGCAACGACACGCCACCGCGCAATAGCAACGGCGTGAGCGCAAGCAAACCAAAGAAATTGCGAAAGAACACCAACATCTCGCCGGGCATGGCGACGGCCAAGTGTTTGATCAAGGCCGCCATCGACGCGAATGCCAACGACGAACCCAGCACGCACCATGCACTACGCTGTAAATGATCGGATAAAGCTGGCGTCATAACGCTGCTGTGCTGCACTGCGAAGCTGCGGCAGGCACTGAGGTGGATAAATCTGTTTATTTCGTTGCAGCAGCGACTTCCGGCTTTTCAAAATAACCGAACAACTGCGACAGGGCGCCATTATTGACAATAGCCACTTTGCCGTCGGCGCCTTGGCGTCCGAGCATCTGCAACCCTTGCACCAGCATGCGCTGGTTGGGATCGCGGGCGGCGAACGACCCGGTGAATTTGTAATTACCCTCGCGCGTCAGGTTCAATAATCCTTCTGCTTGCAGCGGGCCGCCGCCGTCGACAAGCGTGGCTTTTACACCGTCGTTGTCGGTGGTGCCGATGGTCACGCGCAGGTTGCCGAATTCGGTGCGTGTCGGCACCGTGATCACCGCACTGTCCCAAGCGAGCACGCCGTCCGCGTCGATGATGGAACGGCGATCCAGGCTGAAGGTTTTCATGTTCAACAGCAGGGCGCCCTCCATACCCAGCGGCAACAGTTGCGCGAGCAGACGCATGCGCTTCAGGTCGATACGCGCCTCGATGTCTTTGGCGTAAATTTTTCCGGTGAAACCCCGCGCCACCACCGCCTTGCCATAACTGTCGCCGTAGCGGAATTCCACCTGCGCTTGCACGCGACCGATGAGCAAGGTCAACGGCTGAATGTCCCAGCTCAGCGAGTCCACGCGCTGATTACCGATCAACACCGGCATGGCACGCCCCGACCACAAGGTGCCGGAGACGCTGCCCAACTGCAACGGCAAACCGGGCGCAAGTTTCTTTTTAAGAACATCGTAGGCCAAGGGTGCAGGAATGGTCACGACCAGGAACGTCAGATATAAAACTGTGGCGACCAAGGCCACCTGCCACTTACGCATGTGCACCACCGGCGAGCTCGATGCGCGCGTCCACCTTGCCGGGGGTGTTTTTCCGATCAATTACGACATTGTCGACTTCTACGCCATAGGTGCGATGCAGGTTTTCCAGCCACTGCATGGTGTCGTCAAAACCGGCGTCTTCCAGCCACACGCTGACTTTGTTTTCGCCTTCAGGTTTGACGCGCTTGACCGCACCGCCGAGGTTCGCGCCCTTCGAAGTCTGGTCGATCACGCCCAGCAAACTTTGGCCAGCCGGCAATTGCGCGGCGGCGCTGCCGGCCGGTCGCAGGCGCTGCACTTCTTCGGCTGATTTTTGCATCCATTGCAACAATTTCTGCTGCTCTTCCGCTGCCGCCGCCTTGCTGCTGGCGCCGCTGACCAGCGGATCCCACACCACCGCATAAAAAATCAGCACGGCGAGCATAATCGCACCGGCGATGACCATCATGCGTTCACGCGGTTGAAGTTCTGCGAACCAAGCTTTCATGAGCCGTGCCCCCGCAGTTGTAAACGGCTCTCGACGATGTCGCCGCGCGCGTTGGCCGAAACGATTTCCACATCCACCGCCGCCTGTTGCATGAGCGTCTGCTTTAGTTTGTCCAGCACTTGGAGATCGCGCACCGTCATGTCGATGTCAAGCTTGCCATCTTTGTAACGCACGCTGCGCAACTCCAGCCCCGGGGTATTTTTCAGAACCCCGGCTGCACCGCCCAGCACGCCCAGAAATCCGACGCCACCGCTTTTGCCGCCGCCGCGTAATTCTTTCAGGTGTTGCTCCATTTGTACCTTCGCATTCGGCACGCGCTTCTCGTTCGGAAACGCACCCAGATAAACTTTTTCGACTTCGGCTTGCAGCTCTTGAAGCTGTTTTTTATAACGCAGGTAATCCAGCGCGCTCAGACTCAAATGCAACACCACGAACGCCGCCGCCAGCGCCGCCACCGGAATCCAAGGGCGCCAGAGCTTGCCCATTTGTTCGCGGCGGCTGTAATCAGCTTGCAACAGATTGATGGTGTTGGTCTGGTCGATGTCTTGCGCCAATTGCAAGAACGCCTGCGCATCAAATGGATCATGCGTGAATTCGATGTTAAGCGCGGTGAGATCCGGCAGCGCGGTTTCGGTATCGGCGTCCAGAATGCGCAGGCGCGCCGGACGTTGCGCACCGGCCTGATCGAATGCGACTTCCAGCATCGGCACCAGATTGTCCAGCTCCACGAACAAGCCGGATTGCAAGCCGCTGCGCAGTGATACGCCATTGGCGTCTTTGTAGAGCGTCCACACCCCTGGTTCGTACGCCAGCGCAAGGAAATCCACCGCCAACACATCCGGCTGGATATGAAATTCGCGCAAGCGCGCCAGCCATTCGTTCATGCGGGTGCGCGCCACCACCGCGCATGGCACCGTGCCGTCGCCGGTGCGTTCGCCGGGTGCGAAGTGCAAATCTTCAATGTCGCTGGCGAGCTGTTCTTCGAGCAAGAACGGCATGGCTTTGAGCAAGCGCTGACGATTTTGCGTCGGCACTTGCGCGTTGAGCAGCAAAACGTCAATGCCCGGCACCAACACGATCACGCGGCTGCCGTGCGCCAACGGGCCGACCTCGTCCAGGGAGCCCCGGCGAATGTCGTCAGCCGCACCCTCGACACCGATCTGCATCCAATCCACCAACGCCGGATCGGCGCCGGGCGTCAGCGGGGTAAACCGAATTAAAAGTTTCTTAGCCACTTATTCGAATCCTTGTGCGCGCGAAAGCGTCGCGATTTTACCCGCCTTGCGCTGTAGCACGCTATATAACTTCACTTTGACCCGATGATCTTCCGGGCCAACTTCAGCGTAGGCGTTAACTTGGAAATAATTGGTATTGACGCTCAGGACGTCCTCGGCTTTTTCTTGCCCTGCGACGGGCGCCGGGTTGGTGCCGGCGGGGATGGCACGGGTATTGATAAACCCGGCAAATTTGCAGCCGGCGGTGCTGGTGTCTTGCAGAAATTCGAGCGGCGAGCGAAAAATGGTTGGTGTGACCTTGGCGGAGGCAGTATTTGTGCTCACGCTCGTCACCTCTTCATCACGCCCGAGCTTGGTGACATCCACGCAGCTTGTATCTTCATCCAGCGCGCGCAGCAATTCGAGCTTGGCGGTGTTGACGTTGATCAGCGTGTGTTCCGGTAACGCCGTGACATAAGGGGCCACTTCGCGATAAATCGCCAGCGTAAACCCGCGCACCAGGAGCAGTTCGCTGCTTGCAGCCATCGGCGTGTTGGCGGCGCGGTAGGGGCGTTCTTTCTGTAAATAATCGCTATCTTCGGCACCGCCGGGTGCAGTCACGTCGCTGTCGGCATCGATCCAATCGCGCACCGCATTGGCGAGATCGCCGGGTTCTACGTTTTTCCAGAAGTCCTCATCGGGCTTTTTGTTTTTTATAATCTGCAACAGACGCTTCAAGCGAGCAACGTCGGGCACACTAACCGCGCCAGTTTTTGTCACCACATTGTTCAAGTTAAAGCGCGCCTGTAAATCTTCCAGCGCACCGCTCAGCAAGCCGCCCTGAAACGGAATGCTCACGCCGCTCTTGCCCCAGTCTTCTTCTTTGTGATCAACGTTGAGATCGTCTTTTGCCAGCACCGCCCGCGCCATCGACTCCGCACCCATGGCATACACATAGGCTTGGTCGCGTTGCAGAATATTCGCGGTGCGGCGGATATCCAACTGCTGGCGCGAGGCCATCGCCACCGCTGCGGCGGTCACTAGCGCGATCACCAGCAACGCGGTGATCAGCGCGACGCCGCGCTGGGTTGCAATACGCACGCGCGCCTTCACGTCGGCGGCCCCTCCGGCAGACGAAACAGCCGCGCGATTTTACCGATGCCGTTAATGTCAAGACTGACCTCCACCGCCAACGGCAAGATTTCTTTGCTGCTCGCCGGCGGCCACTGGGTCTGCCACTGCAAGCTCTTGTCGACGTAACGCATTTCCAGTGCGCTGACACCTTCCAGCAACACCGTTTCAAACGCCGCACTGTTGTATTCACGATCCAGATCAAACCAGTATTTGCGCAGCAATTTTTTTTCGTGCACCCGGTACGCCACGCGTTGCAGAAAACTGCGCTGGCGTTTTTCAGTGGCGAACGGATTGCTCCAGCCGGCGTGCGTCAACTCCAGGCTGTATTCCCCGGTGGACTCGGCCAGCAAGGCTTTGACCGGCGCCCCAAAGGAATCGCGCACACTGCGCGGCACCGCCTGCTCAAGGTCTTTACCGATCCAGAAAAACGCGGTTTGCAGCGCCGCCAGTTGCTGCGCATGTTGTTCGGTGCGCGCACGCGCATCCAGCACCGACTGCAACCCGCTGTAAGCCATGGTCGCCATCACCGCAAACACCGCCATGGCGACAATCAACTCAATCAGCGTGAAGCCGCGTGGAATGCTCATGGCTTAATACGCCGCAACCAAGGTTGCAAGCGTTTGCTTGGCGTCTTCACTGTGGCGTACCTCGATGTTGGCCACGCCGAATTGATACGGATCGAGCGACTTATTAAGCGTGGTCTGCACCGTCCAATACCACTCCGACCCCGCCAACAACAATGAACCATGCTCGGTGGTGCTGGTGGCCGGAAATTTGTTGAACACTTGCATCTCGGTGAGCTTGTTCATCGCGACCCAGTGCGCCAGCGTGCGGTCGCGCAGATACGCGGCATTGTCGATATTTGACCCCGCAGCCTTGATACCCGCCGCCAGAGCCAGCGCCAGCACCGCCAGCGCGACCAGTACTTCCAGCAAGGTGAAGCCGCGTGCATTACGAGCGTTTTTTGTCATCACCTGGCTCCGGCTGTGTGAGTTTGCCGGTCAAGTCGCCCATCAAACGCGAACTGCTTTTGTCCGGTAGCGACAAGGTTAATTCGAACGGTGTCATTTCGCCGCTCGACAGCAAAAAAATGCGCGGCGGCGCATCTTCGGGCTTGCTGGACTTGCTTGTCTTGCGGGTCGCAGGCTTTTCTTCTTGCGCTTTTTCCGCGTCAGCTTTGGCCTTTGCCGCCTCGGCGGCACAATCGAAGGGTTCCAGTAATGTCGGCGTGGCTTCGATCTCTGCAGCAAGCTCGATGCCGTCGGGGAAACAGCGCGTGCGAAAAATGCTTTGGTCTTGCAGCGGCTGCCATTCCCACACGTCCTTCGCCTGCATCAAATGCATGAAGCGGTATCCGTTGCGATACACCTCAATCGCCAGCTCTGCGGATTGCAACACCGCTTCGTCGCTGGCGAGCTTGAGCAAACTCTGCAAGCGCCTGAGCTCGTCTTGCAATACGCGGGTATGACTTTGCCCCACCGACAGCGTGGCAAAACTCGCAACGATGCCGATGATGAAAATCACCACCATCATCTCGATCAAGGTAAACCCGGCGCCGTGATGCCGCTGCGATCCGTCCAGCGCGCCCGAGCAAGATAATTGATGTTCTACGTCCATGGGCTCAAATCAGTGGGTTATGGCGCAAGCACATGCGCCTAACCCACTCCACACCGGATTTGACCAACGGATAAATTCACGAGGCAAGGCGTCACTCGATATTCCAGTTACCGATGTCCGCATTGGCTGCTTCGCCGCCGACCCGGTTGTCGGCACCCAGCGAATAAATATCGATCGCGCCGTGCGTGCCGGGATTCAGAAATTGGTACGGGTTGCCCCACGGATCTTTCGGCATGCGCGGAATATAGCCGCCCTCTTTCCAGTTCTTCGGCTCGGGTGCACCGCTGGGTTTTTGCACCAGCGCTTCCAGCCCCTGATCGGTGGTCGGATACACGAAATTGTCAAGCTTGTAGAGGTTTAACGCGCTTTCCAGCGCCCGCACGTCTTGCTTGGCTTTGGCGATGCGCGCCGTGTCCGGGCGATCCATCACCTTGGGCACCACAATCGCGGCGAGAATCCCCAGGATCACCACCACCACCATGATTTCGATCAAGGTAAAACCGCGCATGCGCGTGTTGCTTACAAACTGCTGCATAAAATCATTCCTCAATTTATCGGCGGCCTACTATAGCAAATGCAACTGCCGTTTGATCGTGGCACTCACGCTTCCTATACTACCCACCCCATGTCTACTCACCGCGTGAACCCAATGCTCCTCATGCCCCTGCTTCGACAACTAAAACCGTATCTGGTGCCATTGGCCGTCGCCGCGTTGGCCATACTCGCGCAGTTGAGCAGCAACAGCGTGCAACACCTCCTGCGTTACGACCGTGAGGCCATTCTGTACGGCGAAACCTGGCGCTTGCTCACCGGTAATTTTCTGCATCTGGGCAGCATGCACCTGCTGCTCAACTTGGCAGGGCTAGGACTGATCTGGATATTTTTCGGCGCGCGCTTCAGTCACGCACAATGGATCGTCATCGTGCTGGTCGCCGCCCTCGCCACCGGCCTGGGCCTGCTCGCGTTCACGCCTGAGGTCGGTTGGTATGTAGGTTTATCCGGGGCCTTGCACGGTTATTTTGTAGCCGGCTGCATGGCGGAAATTCGGCTTAAATTACGTGAAGGCTGGTGGTTGCTGATCGTGATCACGCTCAAGCTCGCCTGGGAACAATGGCACGGACCGATGCCCGGCACCGCCAGCTTGGCCGGCGGCGAAGTGATTGTGGATGCCCATTTATTCGGCGCAATTGCCGGGTTGGCGGCTATTTTATTGAAGCCGCGCAGCCCGGTAACTTATCGCGCGACGGCGCTGTAACCACGCTGTAATAGTTGTTGCGCGTCATCGCCTAGCTTTTTTCGGGTGCCGCAGTAATCGCCAATGCTGCGCGGCAAATTTCCGCGTCGTAATACGAAGGTGTCGAATGATTTACCACGCACGGCCAGCTCACGGAATTTAGTCAACTCCCGCCTCTTGCCTGCCATGGTCGCCGCAGCCAGACTGCCCCGTTCCGCTAATTCAGCCTCCCGTTCGGCGCCGCAGCGATTCCCGATTACCGGCGCTTTAAACTCAAAGTGGCACCGTAACTAAATTCACCCAGAGGACCAATAGGAGGAATATAACCCTCGATAAACTGATTCAGCGCGAATGCGGTGAGTGCTATTTTTGCGGCGCTGGCTTGTATTTCAGGGGTAAACAGTCGGTCGGTACTCAATCCAATCGCAATGTAAAGTTTTTCACACGTATGTGCCTGTTGCGTAGCGTCTTTATAGGAATCCAGATAAACCGCATACCTTGAAAGAGATGCGTCAACCTCGACTTTGCTCACCACGCCCTCGAAAAATTGGTTATTGGTCAACGCTCCATACCTCACACACTGCGCCCAAGTTACCTGCGAAGCGCACAAACACAACACCACTGCCGCAACGATCTGTTTCATTTTCGTGTTGCTCCTAGTCATCCAAAATTACCGATAGTTGTCCGAGGTAGTTCGGGTCACACACGTCGCCGAGGCCGTCGTTGTTGATGTCGGACTGGTTGGTGTTGGGTGTGGTGGGGCAGTTGTCTTGCTCGTTCACCACGCTGTCGAAATCCTTGTCGGGATTTTCCGCCACGGCACAGGCATCGAAGCTGTAAGCACCGGACCATGCCGAGAACGTTCCGTTCGCGCAGGTGCGGGTTTGCGTTTCGCTTTTGCATTCCGCACCGATTGAAAAGGTAACACTCGCAGATTGAAAGCGCACGCGCTGTTCCGCAGCCCCGTGCTTCGTATCGCCGCAGCTTTTGAAGGTCACACAGGCCGGGTAATCCGACGCGCCGTTGGTGCAGGTATTGACAGCAATTACCGGGTCGCCATCCTTGGCCGGATCAGCGTTCACCGGCACCACCACGTCCTTGGACCCCGAACCGTTGCTGCACGCGCCCAAGCTCAGGCTGAGCAACAGCGCCGCTGCTATACTAGCCCACTGTTCCATTCTCAATACTGTTCTCCCAAATTCATGATTCGTCGTTTTTCCATTGAGCATGACTTCGTGAATGCGATGCAAGCATGCGGCGCAATTCGGCTCGCGCCGATTGTGCCCTACATGTTCTATTCAATCGCATTGAATAGTTCGTTCAGCCCAATGCTGTTAGGGTTATTCAAAAGTATGCACCCTTCATTTACGTGACTGAGTTCAAATCGCCCGCCTTCAATCACCCGAGAACCGTCCAGCACTGCAAACAGCCCAAATATAGCTTCATCCACCGCATTTTTCACAACATCCTCGACGTGATCAGCATCAATCTTAGACAGACCATTAAACCAATCTGATCGTGCTTTTTCCTTCGGCGAAATCCGTCGACCGGGAGGTCTCTTAAGGTTCGAAATCGTATCTTCAACGGCTGCATCTCGCACATAGCGCTTGATGGCTTCGACGAACATTGCGGCATCCATATCAGCTCCTATTTCGAGAATGCGCCGGGGTATACGTCTTTGTTGAGTTGAATCAACTCTTGTAGAGAACTATTCGGCGCATTTGTATTGTTGCGCAAGTCGCGGATATCTTTCGCAAGCAAATCTCGGGCTGAGTTACTATATTCGCCCTTTAACGTCGGGATTCGACGGTGCTCATTACTAGGCAAAGCTATCGAAGGCGCGTCCTTAGGATTGTATCCAGGAATCGCCTGACCTGCCGGGTGCTTTTGCACAGCGTGATGTATTCAAGGCCATCGCCTTTTGACCGCTTTGCGAGGTCGCCGAACTGGCCCACTTCGTACTTCGCAACAACTAATCGTCAGGCACGACTCGTGTCCTTATCCAAGCTTCCCTAGGGCTGGCTCTTTCAGCTTCCCATTCATCCGGCAAGTCCTGTAGTTCTACCAGTGTAGAATCTCGCTCAATGAGGTGATTTAACCCGACGACATATGGAACCTCGCCGGAGTCGTGCTCTCCACCGCACAGACACTGCCAGTCGCCGCTTGCCCGAGAGACAAGAAGGATTGGCCGAGTGTTATCGAATACATGTGAGCACACATAAGCAGCAAGCTCCATGATCACGGCCCTCCCCATTCCTCAGGTGATTGAGCACCCTTGGATCTGTTGCAGGTCCTACACGACGGCGTCAGATTTTCTGGTGTTGATGGCCCGCCACGAGAATATGGCTGCGTATGATCAGCTTCGTACGAATTCGGTCGCCCAGATTTTGGATTCAACTCAGTACCACAGTACCGACAACGAGGTGTCCCACCAGCATCCTTTGCTTTCTCAAGACCAGCCGCTCTATCCGCTGCCGAGAAGGTTCGCTTTCCAGTTACTACGGCCTTCTCGGCGTTGGCTACTGCATTTGCAACTTCCCCCGCCTTCTCCGCCGCCCTCCCCGCCTCCGCTACTTTCTCCCCCGCCCGCGCCGTTTCCACCACGTGCTCGGCGGCGCGTGCCGCCTTGATCGCCTGTCCCGCGCCCGGAACCGGAATCGCCACGCCCAGTACGCTGAGCCCGACGTCGACCAGCGCGCCGCCGACGCCTTCGCCCGCATAAATCGCGGCGCCGAGATTGTAAACATCGTAGGCCAGGAAGCCAAGATCGAGCACCGAGCGCCCGTCCGGATCCTGATAGCGGTAGGGATTGTTATTCGCGTAGGCGTAAGGGTTCCACAACTGCGGATTCGCTAACCGGTCCGCGCCGCTGCTCACTGGATCGGTGCTGATGAACCGTCCCAGCGGCGCAGCCAAGTAACGCTGCTCGAAATAATTCAAGCCGCTTTCC
>JANLTU010000064.1:0-2595 GCA_031363085.1 Gammaproteobacteria bacterium | reverse complement strand
ACAGCGAAAGCGGCACGCTCAAGGTCTGGCTGCGCAATGGCGAGCCCATCGCGGGGGCTGGTCAAGACAATTACACCGCGACGCTGGCCGACTCCGGCAAGAAATTGCAGTTTCGCGTGACGCCGGCCGCCGCCAGCGGCGAATCGCCGGGTGCGGCGGTGCTGTCGGAAGAACTCACGATTGAAAACAGTCCGCCCAGCGTTACCAGTCTAACGATCCTGAGTTCTGATCCAAACAACGAGGTGTATCCCAGCGTGCAGCTCAGTGCGAGCTACAGCTTCCAGGACCCGGATGGCAACGGCGAAAGCAAATCGGCCTATCAATGGTTATATAACGGCACGCCGCTCATCCCCATCGGCGGAGCCACAGCGCAAGCTTATACCGTCACCAAGGCCGACATCGGCAAGGCAATCTTGGTACAAGTCACACCCAAAGATGACGTCGTGCCTGCCCAATCGGGAGCAGCGGTGCTATCCAGTTCCGTCGCGGTGGCGCCTGTCAGTTCTGCCAGTGTGGTGCTCACGGTCAGCGCCAGCCTTAAACAACTGCATTTCAGTTGGACACGAGTTCAGGGTGCGAGCAGCTACCGGGTGAGCTACAACCCGGATGGGGTATCGGGGTTTGTGCGGCTCTCGAAAGACAGCAGCAACCTGACCGGCACGACTTACGATTGGGATATCGCGCTGCATCGTATCAACTGGCCCAAGGCGCAGTTCATGCTGGAAGCCTGCGATGTCACCTGCGCGCAATCGGCAAGTATCAGTGCGCTGGAGGTGATGCTCGGTGCCATTGGGTATTTCAAGGCGAGTAATACCGGGAGCTATGACAACTTCGGCTACTCGGTCGCGCTGAGCGGGGATGGCAACACGTTGGCGGTCGGAGCGCGTGGCGAAGGCAGCGCGAATACGGGAGTCACACTGGGTGCACCCAACGAGGCGGCCACGGGCAACGGCGCTGCATATTCCGGTGCGGTATACGTGTACGCCCGCAGCGGCACTGCGTGGTCCCAACAAGGCTACCTGAAAGCCTCGAACAGCGGGATCGGTGACGGCTTCGGTAGTGCGGTCGCCTTGAGCGACGACGGCAACACGCTCGCGGTGGGGGCGCAAGACGAAGGCAGCGCGAACACGGGAGTCATGCTCGGTGCACCCAACGAGGCGGCTACAGGCAACAGCGTTGTATCTGCCGGCGCGGTGTACGTCTTCATCCGCAGCGGTACCACGTGGTCCCAACAAGCCTATGTAAAGGCCTCGAACACCGGGAACCGTGACTACTTCGGTAGCTCGGTGGCGCTGAGCGGCGACGGCAATACGCTCGCGGTGGGGGCGCAATACGAAGGCAGCGCGAACACGGGAGTCACGCTCGGCGCACCCAACGAGGCAGCTACGGGTAATGGTGCTACTCAATCTGGCGCGGTCTATGTATTTATGCGCAGCGCCTCAACTTGGATTCAACAAGCGTATGTGAAGGCTTCGAATACGGAGGCATATGACTGGTTCGGCTCTTCGGTAACGTTGAGTCGTGACGGCAATACGCTCGCGGTCGGCGTGTATTTCGAAGATAGCGCGAACACGGGGGTCACCCTCGGTGTACCCAACGAGGCTACTACGGGTAATGGCACTGTATCTTCCGGTGCGGTGTACGTCTTTACCCGCAGCGGTGGCGCGTGGATGCAGCAGGCCTACGTGAAAGCCTCAAACACCGAGGCCGGTGATCGGTTCGGCTGGTCAGTTGCTCTGAGCGCAGATGGCAATACACTGGCAGTGGGTGCGCCTCTCGAAAGCAGTGCAAAGACCGGCGTCATCCTCGGTGCACCCAACGAGCTCGCCACAAGCAACGGCGCCCTATCTTCCGGCGCAGTGTACGTCTTTACCCGCGGCGGCGGCGTGTGGGCGCAGCAGGCCTATGTGAAGGCATCGAAGACCAGCAGCGGTGATGTATTCGGCTGGTCGGTCGCACTCAGCGGGGACGGCAACACGTTGGCGGTCGGAGCGCGTGGCGAAGGTAGCGCGAACACGGGAGTTACGCCCGGCGCAGCCAACGAAGCCGCTACCGGCAACAGTGCTGCATCTTCCGGCGCGGCCTATCTTTTTACCTACGGCGCTGCATGGTCTCAACAGGCTTACGTGAAAGCTTCGAACACTGAGGCTAGTGATTGGTTTGGCAACTCGGTCGCGCTGAACAAGGATGGCAACACACTTGCGGTCGGCACGTATGCTGAAGCCAGCGCCGCCAAGGGCGTGAACAACACCGCGCCCGGTCAAAGTGACAACTCCGCTCCTTCCGCTGGTGCTGTGTATTTATATTAGCGGTTTCAGCAAAATCTCCCCGCACACCTTAACGAGACGCACCGCCATGGACGGCAGTAACAGCACCGATCACGACGCTATCCCGCGCGACCTCCTGCTGTACCACAACGGCCATGCCTACAGCCTGCTGGCGGAGCCGCAGGGCGGGTGTTACCACCCGCAGAAATTGGGCACCCGTGAAAACTACCGCGCATTCCTTGACAACATCGTGTGCGATCTGGCCATGCGCCACCGCCTGTGGCTGCACGCGTTGTTCTGGGCGGCGTACTTCGGCGAAGGCGTGGGT
>JANLTU010000044.1:0-45024 GCA_031363085.1 Gammaproteobacteria bacterium | reverse complement strand
GAAAACCACTGCGGAGCAGTTGACGGATACCCAACGACTACGCGCCATCCTCGCCCGTGCGTTCGAGAAATTTATGCTCGCAACAGCGGGGCCGCCGCTCCTGTTGGCAAACGAGACCGCAGGTTAACTGCCGTTTTTAGGTTCAAATGTGTGGGACCGATATGGAGGCGCAGCAACAGTGCGCGAAGGTGGTATGCGTCGATCTACAGACGCGCCACTGCGAGGAGTACTTGATATTTCGAGTGGGCGAGCGCGCTAACAAAGTGGGTTGATTGGACTACAGATTTCGTTCGGTGAGCGAACAGTTAGAGCCTATTCAAGATCTCTCTGGAGGGCGCATTGCAGCGTTAAAATGGAACCCAAAATACTCACATACTGCGTGTATGCTGCGTTTTTGAGTTCCGTTTTGCCTCGCACTGCATCCCTCCAGAAAAATCTTGAACTGGCTCTTAGCCGACTTGATTGCCTTTAAATTGGTTTTTTTCAAGCCATTTTTTGATGCGATTGGCATCGCCGACACGCGTCATTTTGCCTTGGCCGTCGAGCAAGATGATGATCAAGTTGCGCGTGGAAATTTGTGCCTGCATTACCAAGCAATGGCCGGCTTCGCGGATGAAACCGGTTTTGCTCAGGCCGATATCCCAATCCTTGTTGCTGATTAGCGCATTGGTGTTGCGATATTGTGTGGGGCGGTAGTTGTCGGTTTCGACAATGTAAGATTGCGTTGTCGAGACTTGGCGTATCACATCGTATCCGTAGGCGGCGCTAACCATGCGAGCCAGGTCAGAGGCCGTGGAGGTGTTGCGTTGATCCAGGCCGGACGCGTCGGCAAACGTGGAATCGTCCATGCTAATGGCTTTTGCTTTGGCATTCATGGCTTCAACGAAGGGTTCTAAGCCGCCGGGATAGTTACGCGCAAGCGCTGACGCCGCGCGATTTTCAGACGACATCAGTGCCAGTTGCAGTAATTCGAAACGGGTCAAGACCGAGCCTACCGTCAGGCGTGAAGTTGAAAACTTGATGTGATCGACATCGTCTTCGGTGACGCTGAGCTTTTCGTCAAGCGCTTGATGGCCGTCGAGCACGACCATGGCGGTCATCAGTTTGGTGATGGATGCGATGGGTTGGCGCGCGCCGATGTTCTTGCCGTAAAGCATGGCGCCGTTGGTTTGATCAATGACCAACGCAGAGGCCGAAGCGAGGCGCAATTTACTCATTTGCTGACTTTGCAAAGTTTCGTGCTTGGGGCGACGATAAACCGGGCGGACGCGTTCACGGGCGTCGTAGCTTGGGCGATGATTTCGCTGCGTGTAGGTTTGCTTCAAGGGGGCGGTTCCTACGGCATCGTCAACGGATAACGCAAACGACGCGGAACTCAGTAGCAAGCACACCAGAGTGATCGTGATTCGGCGCATCGTGTTTCTGTACCCTTGTTAATTTTCAATGATTACACCGCCTGTGTTATTAAAGTGCCACAGGCAGTGCGTCAAAGTCTATGTAAACTAATATGTTTTTCCAGTCAACGCAATCGACTACGTGATCACGAGCATTAACCGACAAACCTGTATCGGTACGCGCCGCAGATTCTACATCGTTACAGATAAAATTAGTTTGCTAACGTGTGTTATAGATCAGTGTATTAGTGAATTGTGTCACATGCTGCGCAGCGTCGCTGCAACGCGGGTGCCTCCGGCTGGATTCTGACTGATAAGCAGCGTGCCGTTGTACAGCTTGACGATATCGCGCACCACCGCGAGGCCAATGCCGTGACCGACCGTTGATGGGTCTGCACGCACACCGCGATCCATGACGCGATCAATCATATGCGACGGTATTCCTGGCCCGTCGTCATCAATAACAAAATTCAAAATTTTCTTCTCCGCCTGGCTCGACATCATGGCGTGTAACTGCACGCGTCGTGTACTCCATTTGAACGCATTGTCGAGCAGGTTGCCGAGTAGCTCCATGAGGTCGCCGGGGTCGCCGTGAAAAATCGTACTACTTTCGATATCGACGCTGCATTGCACGTTTTTTTCCGCATACACCTTGTTCAGGGTGTTGACGATTTTCATCGTGATCGGCTGAACTGCGACCGGTGCGGTGAGCGCACCGCTGCCTGACGCAGCCGCTTTTTGTAACTGATAGGAGACAATGCTTGACATATATTCGACTTGTTCACGCAACGTATCTGCGGCGATGTTGAGATCAGACTTGGTTTCACTGATGCCGCGCAACACCGCCAGTGGCGTGTTCAGGCTATGGGCCAAATCGCCTAGGGTATTACGGTAGCGTTCGATATGTTCGTGGCGATTACGGATCAAGGTGTTGATATTTTCAGTGAGCGCATGCAATTCACGCGGGTAGTCGCCGCCGAGCGATGCGCGATGGCCTTTTTCGATGGCACGCAGTTCGTTGGCAACGCGAGTCAGCGGCATTAATCCCCAGCGCAGAATCATGCTCTGCACCACCAGCAGCAGCGCCGTGACGCCACCCAGCCAGAGCCACAAATTGCGCTGGAAGCGTGCCATGCGCCGCGTAAAATCGCGCAAGTCGGTTGCGACGCTGACGGTAAAAATATTTTGCTTGGCGCTGCTACCCTCCAAGGCCACGCCCAGGCTGAATGCGTAAATGGCTTGGCCGTCGCTGGTATTGAGTCGTTCCCAGCGCCGTTCTGCGCTGGCCAAATTTTTCGCAAACGGAATACTGGTGCGGGCGAGTGATGCCGATTGCCATGCTTGACCGTTTTCATTGCCGCTGATCTGCGCATAGAGAGTGGAATGAGCCGCAAAAAAACGCGTGTCGGGAAGCAGGAACGACATGCTCAATTCGCCGTTGTCATCCAGCTCAGATGCGGCAATGAGTACATAGGCGTCGCTTTGCAAGCGGTCTTGCAACGCGGTGAGGATGTCACGGTAATAAATGGATTGCAGCGTCCAGCCGGCAATGCCGAAAAAACACACCATCACAATCGCCGCTGCGGCGATGACGCGGGTGTTGAGCGATAACGTCACGCCATGGCGCCCTGAGTTTTAAAGCGGTAGCCCTGGCCGCGCAACGTCTCGATGGGTTGATCACGATTGTCCGGATCGAGCTTGCGGCGCAAACGGCCAATGAACACCTCGATGACGTTGCTGTCGCGTTCGTAGTCCTGCTCGTACAGATGTTCGGTCAGTTGGGTTTTTGAAATTACTTCGCCTGCATGCAGCATCAGATATTCCAGCGCTTTATATTCAAACGCGGTCAGCTCGATGGGTACGTCATTAACGCGCACCTCGTGTGAGCTTAGGTTCAGCGAAATGTCGCCGTGCCGCAGTAGTGATTGCGCCTGGCCGCCGGCGCGGCGCAACAAGGCGCGCAAGCGGGCACACAGTTCTTCGATATGAAACGGCTTGGTGATGTAATCGTCGGCGCCCGACTCAAGACCGGTGACTTTGTCTTGCCAGCGATTGCGCGCCGTCAAAATGAGAATCGGAAATTTCTTGTTAGCGCTACGCAGCGTTTCAATTACGGCAATGCCGGTCATGTCCGGCAAGCCTAAATCGATAATGGCGGCGTCGAAATTAAACTCCTGTCCCAGATACAAGCCGTCTTTGCCGTTCGCGGCGGTGTCCACCGCGTAGCCGTCGCTGCGCAAACGTGCGGCGACCTGATTGAGCAGATACTGTTCGTCTTCGATAACCAAGATGCGCATGATCTGTCCATGATAATGCATCGAATTAAATTCGAGTAACGGCGGCGTAAACCGCCGTTACGGCGAACATGTGGTTGGTGTTACTTCTGATCGGCAATCGACAATACGAACGTGACCAGCGTTTCAATGTCGGCGTCAGCGACGCGCGGCGAGTACGGAGGCATCGGCACTTCACCCCAAACACCCTTACCACCGGCTTTTACTTTGGCGACCAACTTGGCCTTCATTTCCGCATTTCCTTTGTACTTTTCGGAAACATCTTTCCAAGCGGGGCCAACTATTTTCTTTTCCACGCTGTGGCAAGCCAAGCAGCCACTTTTTTTGGCCAGTTCCAGTGCGGCGGCCGAGTCTGCGGCCCAGCCGCTGGGTGTGGCCAGTACAAGTGCGGCGATACCGGCAAGTGCTGCAAGAGTTTTACGCATATTGAATCTCCAGAGGTCAGGCGAAGTATTAAGATATAAACTTCCCCGGCTGACGCTTATGGAACATTAGCCAGGTTGGGTTCAATGTAACGACGAGCCACTGAACGGCACCTGAACCAAAATTCAATGGGCGCTCGCCGTGAGATAGCGCCGGGTGCCCGGTATGTGAGAACTGACATTTATGAATGAAAGCGGATGTTCAAGCGAAAATAGCGAAGCCTATGCTTTGCGGGTCATGGGCGACTCGATGTTGCCCGAATTTGCCGACGGGCAAATTGTCATCGTCGATCCCGCGTATCCGTTGAGCTCGGGCGCCTTCGTGGTGGTGGACTACGGCGGTGAGGTGATTCTCGGTCAATACAACGTTGATGATGTGCACAAACGCCTCGTGTTTCTCAACGCTGATTACGCGCCGCTGGTGCTGGTGCCGCCGTTTCAGATCAAAGGCGTGGTGACACAGCGCGCCGGGCGACGACGCAGCGAACGCAAGCATTACTCCCCATAGAGTCTCTGTTTCAACCCGGTGGCCAAATCAGCGCGCGTCCACCGAGCAGATGCAGATGGATATGAAAAACCGACTGGCCGGCGTCCGCATTGCAATTCATGACGGTGCGATAACCGCTTTGCGCGATGCCGTCATGCTGCGCGACGGTTTTCGCAGCAAGCAGCAGTTTGCCGACCAGACCGGCGTCTTCTGGTTGCAGGTCGTTGAGTGTCGCGATGTGGCGCTTTGGGATGATCAGCACATGGGTCGGTGCCTGGGGATGAATATCGCGAAACGCGAGCAGCTCCGGAGTTTCCAACACCGTGTTGGGTTTGATGGCACCGATGGCCATTTTGCAAAACAAACAGTCGTTCATGGTGCTGATCCTTCTATTGAAGTTTCTTAAATGAAGTTTTCTAGATTTAGCGGTTCCGAAAAATAAAACGCCCCATTGTTTCGCAATGGGGCGTGAGTTTCCACCAGCAGGAATGTGAAGGTATTACCGAGGGAGCTTCGAATCGATCTCGGCTTCGGCATCGAGCCAGTCTTGGATTTCATTACCGCAGCAAAATCCGCGTTGTTCGGCGCGATAATACGCCGCTTCTTCGATCATGTGTTGGCGTTGCTCGGGTGATATTTTTGCGGCAAATTTAGCCATTTTAGAGCGGGTGTCGACATTGACCTCTGTAGTGTGTGTGGTTGCAGCATCCGGGCTTTTTGCTTTTTTCTCCGCACCTTTACCCGAGTTGTTTTTACTCTGGGGCATCTTTTGCGTCGACGGACGCGGTGACGTGGACTGATCCATTGTTTGACCCATCTTGAACCTCCAGCGATTAGTAGAGTTGGTGTTGTGTTTCCGTTGTCGTGACCTTTATTCGATACTCTTTGGGCTGCGCAAATACGACCTGTAAAACAGTATTGTCAATGTCGTCGCCCAAGAGGCAGTCAGAGCTCACGAAAGTATAGGTAAGTTTTTACAATTTGCGCGGCGATGCATGTAACGGCCGGATACAACAGAATATTTAGTCAGATCGGGGGCTATCGGTGAGGGCACTCGCCGTTTTTACTATGGCAAGCTATAAAAGACTTTTGTGGAAAGAGCCCGACTGACGCTGCGTGGCACACTATACTCAGTCACACTGAACATGGTTAATATCCTGACCCAAAGGAGCTTGATAGATGAATAAAGCCAGCCATAGTGAGAGTGTGCGTGAATTACTCGAAGCGCTTGAACTCGATCCACGCATTGATCTGCATGCCTATCCGATTCATGTGATCGAGCAAGACGACCGCTTGGTGATGGAAGGCACGGTCGCCAACATCGCCGCGAAAAAGCTCACCTTACGCATCGCCCAGCGGGTGTGTGGCGCGTGCCCGGTGCTGGATCGTCTGCATGTGGCGGCCTCGCGCATGGAAGACGGCGAGTTGCTTACCGAGGTGATCGATATCTTGATGGGCGAGCCGGCGTTTAGCGAATACGGCATGCGTGTCAAGCACGGCAGCGAATTCGAAACCTGGCGGGTGTCGAAATCGGAGCTGGGTGAAATCATTGACATCGAAGTGGTCGGCGGCGTGGTGAACTTGTCCGGCCGCGTCGGCAGTTTAACGCATCGTCGTCTGGCGGAAGTGCTGGCTTGGTGGACGGCGGGCTGCGAGCTGGTCGAGAACCGTCTGCGTGTGGTGCCTCCCGAAAAGGAAAACGATGGGGAACTGACCGACGCGGTGCGCATCGTGCTGGAGAAAGACCCGCTGGTGCATTCCAGCCAAATTTCCATTGATGTGCAGCACGGCGAGGTCACCCTCAACGGCTATGTCGCAAGCGAAGAAGAGCGGCGTCTTGCGGTGCTCGACGCGTGGTACGTGCCGGGGGTGCGTGACGTGGTGGATCACATTCAGGCACCGCACTGATTTCAATTCCAACGCGATACCCTGGCCCTGCGGCGCTCCAGCACGGTATGGCGTGTTGAATGGGCAACGGAGTGCAGCCACCGTTTAGGTGGCGTGCGTAAAGGCGTTACATCTCGCCTTCCCATGGTTCTTCGAGGGACTGGTCCTCTTCGAGTTCGTCGTCTTCATCTTCTTCTTCATCCGAGAGCGCGACACGGCGCGAGCGTTTGGTTTCGCGCCCCGCTTCGGACCAGTCCTCTTCGGCCATGGCGGTTTCGGTGTAGCCCAGGTCGTCTTTGCGAACTTCGTCGATCGGGCCGGTCCAGTCTTCCGGCGCTTCACTGACCAGGATGTCCATCTCGTACCAAGCATCGAGTTCGATTTCATCCAGATCGCCGTCGAAATACTGGATGCCGATGGCGCCGTTGTCTTCGTCTAAGGACACGACCTCGAATTTCTGGCCTTTATCCGTGTGGTCGTACCAGTTACCTACAATGGGATCAGATTCGGTGGGCATAGCGGATCTCCGTCATTGCATCGGCGCCGATTCGGTTTTGGTCCACAGAGCCGCAGCGCCGATTTGGTATTTTATTGCCTATTTCCAGTTTAGATCACGATTGGACAATTTCTAGCCCGTTTTGATCGATCCATGAATTCCACCGCAGAAAATCTGACCGCGCGCCGAATCTGCGTATAATCGCGCGGATGGATGATCTGAGCATGATACAAAAAGTGGCAGTGTGGGCCTTGCCTATCCTGTTCGCTATTACCGTTCACGAGGTTGCGCACGGCTGGGTGGCCAAGCAGTTGGGTGATCCCACTGCCATGATGCTGGGGCGCTTAACGCTTAACCCGATGAAGCACGTCGATCCGGTAGGTACGTTTATCGTTCCTTTTGCATTGATGCTCTTGCACCTGCCGATTTTTGGCTGGGCCAAGCCGGTGCCGGTCACGTGGGAAAACTTGCGTCATCCCAAGCGTGATATGGCGTTGGTCGCGGCAGCCGGTCCCGGTGCCAATTTGCTGATGGCCTTGCTGTGGGCACTGCTGATGCGTGTGGGGCTTGAAATCGGCGGGGGCGAGCTGGCTTGGCTGGGGCGACCGCTGGCGTATATGGGCTTTGCCGGCATTGAAATCAACGTGGTGCTGATGGTCCTGAATCTATTGCCGTTGCCGCCACTCGACGGTGGGCGAATATTCGCAGGAATGCTGCCGGGCCCTTGGTCGTGGCAACTCAGCCGCATCGAACCCTATGGATTTTTTATCCTGCTGGGATTGCTGTGGAGTGGGCTGCTAAGCTATGTACTTAATCCGCCTATTGACAGCTTGATCAAACTGATTTTTTCCATCTTCAAACTCTAGGGTAATTTCTATAAATCCATATTTCATCCCAACTGCGGCGTTGCGGAAAAAATTTCTTGCTTACATATTATTCATATGCGCGCGGCGAAATTTTTTCCACGCCTTGCATTTGGGCGAACTTTAGATTTGATAGAAGCGCCCTCTAAATATTTCATTTCCGCAGGAGCGTACATGTGAGCTCGGTTCCCACGCAATTCAGCCGCGTGTTGTCCGGTATGCGGCCCACCGGCAAGTTACATTTGGGGCACTACCACGGTGTGCTGAAAAACTGGCTGCGCCTGCAGCACGAATATCCATGCTTTTTCTGCGTGGCCGATTGGCACGCGCTCACCACCGAGTATGAAAACCCGCGCAATATTTCTACCCATGTGTGGGACATGGTGGTGGATTGGCTGGCCGCCGGTGTGCATCCCGGTGAAGCCACTTTGTTTATTCAATCGCGTGTGCCGGAACATGCCGAGCTGCATTTACTGTTATCGATGATGACGCCGATCTCCTGGTTGGAGCGGGTGCCAACCTACAAAGACCAGCAAGAAAAATTGCGTGAGAAAGATTTATCCACCTATGGGTTTCTGGGCTATCCGCTGCTGCAAAGCGCCGATATTTTGATTTACAAAGCCGGGCAGGTGCCGGTGGGTGAAGACCAAGTCGCGCACGTGGAGCTCACCCGCGAGGTGGCGCGGCGCTTTAATCATTTGTATGGGCGCGAGCCCGACTTCGAAGAAAAAGCGCACGCCGCAATCAAAACGCTGGGCAAAAAGAACGCGAAACTTTACAACGATTTGCGCAAGGCGTTTCAGGAGCAAGGTGATCATGAGGCGCTCGAAAAAGCGCGCGCCTTGCTGGAAGATTTGCAGCACATCACGCT
Organism: Gammaproteobacteria bacterium; assembly: GCA_031363085.1. Taxonomy (GTDB): domain Bacteria; phylum Pseudomonadota; class Gammaproteobacteria; order SG8-11; family SG8-11; genus UBA6921. The sequence goes on along the minus strand of JANLTU010000044.1, from coordinate 36,310 downwards.
GGGTGATCGTGAGCGTTTGTTCGGCTTTCTGGAAGGTTCCGGCAAGATCATTCTGCCCGAGCCACAGGCGCTGTTGACGCAAGCCGCGAAGATGCCGGGGCTGGACGGGCAGAAGATGTCCAAGTCGTACGGCAACACCATCGCGCTGCGCGAGGCGCCGGAATCGGTCGAGCAAAAACTCAAGACCATGCCCACCGACCCGGCCCGGGTGCGACGCACTGATCCGGGCGACCCTGACAAATGTCCGGTGTGGCCGCTGCATCAAGTGTATTCAAACGATGAAGTAAAAAATTGGGTACAAGAAAATTGTCGGAGCGCCAAAATCGGCTGCCTGGAATGCAAGCGTCCGGTGATCGACGCGGTGCAGGCGGAGCTGGCACCGATCCGTGCCCGCGCCGCTGAATTCGAAGCCGACCCGGCCGGAGTGCGGCAAATCATCGACCAGGGCTGTGAGGCGGCGCGTCACGTGGCGCGTGCCACCCTAGACGAGGTCAGGTCGGTCATGGGTTTGCTACACTAACAAAATGTCAAATCCAGCACCAAAGTTAGATATTCCAAGCGTCCCACTCGGCGCGCAGGAACAATTACCGTTCGGCTTTTTGCGCGGGGAGCCGATTGTCGACATGCCGCAGGATTTATATATTCCGCCCGATGCGCTGGAAATATTTCTCGACGCATTCGAAGGCCCGCTCGATTTATTGCTGTACCTGATCCGGCGCCAGAACCTGGACATCCTCGACATTCCGATTGCGCAGATTACGCGCCAATACATGGACTACGTCGAGCTGCTCAAAGGCTTGCGTCTGGAATTGGCGGCCGATTATCTGGTGATGGCCGCGATGCTGGCGGAAATTAAATCACGCATGTTGTTGCCGCGCCCGGTCGAATTACAGGGCGACGAAGAAGATCCGCGCGCCGAGTTGATCCGTCGCTTGCAGGAGTACGAACGCTTCAAGCGCGCCGCCGAAGACGTGGAACGCTTGGCGCGTTTGCATCGCGATATTTATCCGGTGGCGGTGGAGTTGCCGGAGCTCAAGCTCACCAAGCCACAACCGCAGGTGGAATTGCGCGAAATGCTGCTGGCGCTCAAAGATGTATTGCTGCGCAGCGATAATTTTGCCAGCCATCACATCAAGCGCGAACCCTTGTCGGTGCGCGAACGCATGTCGCGCGTGCTGGAAGCGGTGCGCAGCGACCAGTTCGTCGAATTCACCAGTCTGTTCAGGGTCGAAGAAGGCCGCTTGGGCGTGGTCGTGACATTTTTGGCGGTGCTCGAATTGGTTAAAGAACACATCATTGAACTGGTGCAAAGCGAGCCGTACGGCCCGATCCATATCAAAGCAATTGCGGCGCGCGAGGAGTAAGCGATGGGCCCAACCCAACTGAAATTGATTCTCGAAGCGGCCTTGTTTGCGGCCAGCCAGCCGCTCAGCGTCGACCGAATGTTGACATTATTCCTTGACGGTGGGCAGCCGACGCGCGACGAGATTCGCGCCGCGCTGGATCAGTTGCAGGCCGATTACGCACAACGTGGCATCGAGTTGCACGAAGTGAGCTCGGGATTCCGTTTTCAGAGCCAACAACAGTTCGCCCCATGGATTGCGCGCCTGTGGGAAGAGCGCCCGCAGCGTTATTCGCGCGCGTTGCTGGAAACGCTGTCGTTGATTGCCTACCGCCAGCCGATCACGCGCGCGGAAATCGAAGACGTGCGCGGCGTCGGCGTGAGCAGCCAAATTATCAAAACCTTGGAAGAACGCGGCTGGGTGCGCGTGGTAGGGCACAAAGACTTGCCCGGGCGCCCAGCATTGCTTGCGACCACACGCGAGTTTCTGGATTACTTCAATCTTAAATCGCTGGACCAACTGCCGCCGCTGGCTGAAATTCGCAGTCTCGACGATGTGCTGCAAGTGCGTGGCTCGGCACCTGAAGGCGGCACCGATGAGCAGGAAAATATCGAGACTCCCGCTCCAGTCGCCGCCTCGGCGCCGGAGCTGGTGGCGACGACGAGCAGCGACGCGGATGTACCAGCCGCCGAAATCGAGCGCTCGGTGGATACGCCGTTGCATTGAAAATAAGCCTGTGCACGCTCCACCGGCAATGAAAGCAGGGAGGCAACTCCTGAGCAGCCGGCGTCGAATATCCAATCTTTTTTAACGGTCGTGTTGATAACCATGAGTGAAAAACTGCAAAAAGTTCTGGCCCGTGCGGGCTTTGCGTCGCGGCGCGTGATCGAGCAATGGATCAGCGACGGGCGGGTGCTGGTCAACGGCAAGCCCGCCACCTTGGGCGACCGGGTGACCGAACAAGACCAAGTGCTGGTCGACGGCAAGCCGGCGGTTTTGAAGGCAGCGGCGGCAAGCAAGCGCCGCGTGATCGCATTTTACAAACCTAAAGGCATGGTGTGCACACGCTCCGATCCGGAAAAACGCGCAACCGTATTCGACGACTTGCCGCATCTGCGCGGCAGCCGCTGGATCGCGGTTGGCAGGCTTGACATTAATACCGAAGGCTTGTTGCTGCTGACGACCGACGGCGACCTTGCGCATCGCCTGATGCATCCGTCGACGGAAATCGAGCGCGAATACGCCGCGCGCGTGTTCGGCACGGTAACGCCGGAGATGCTGGAAAATCTGAAATCCGGCGTGATGCTGGAAGACGGCAGCGCGCATTTTGACGCAATCATCGACGCCGGCGGCAGTGGCATCAACCGTTGGTTTCACGTGATTCTGAAAGAAGGGCGGCAACGCGAAGTACGGCGCTTGTGGGAGTCGCAAGGCGTGCAGGTGAGCCGCTTGACACGCGTGCGTTACGGCTGCGTGGGTTTGCGGCGCGGACTAAAAATCGGCAAGTGGGAAGAGGTCAGCGACAAGGACATCGCGACGTTGTTGCAGTTAGCCGGCTTGCAAGCACCAGAGCCGGGTACGCTCAAAGTCAAAACCCGCGAGCGACCCTCACGGCGTGCTGCGCGTGCCGAGAAAACGCCGCCGGTTAAACCCCGGCGCCAGAAATTCCACGCCGAAAAATAGCTAGGTATTGTTGCCGTCGGCTCATGACTTAACATCTCGTTGCGCCGCCCGCACGCAGTTACGACCCTCGGATTTAGCTTGGTAAAGCGCTTGATCAGCGCGTTCGAACAAGCGCGTTTCAATATCCTGTTTTTGTAACTGTGCAACTCCGGCGCTGAGCGTCATGCGGATGATTTGCTCGCCGCATTGGTAGCTGTCTTTTTCCACATTGCGGCGAATGCGTTCCGCGAGCCGTAACGCGCCTTTTTCATCGGTGTTGTTGAGCAACACGACGAATTCTTCGCCACCGAAACGAAACAGCATGTCGCAGCGCCGGATGCTGTGGTTGGCGCATGCAACCAGGTTTTTCAGCAGGCAGTCGCCGGCGGCGTGGCCATAGCTGTCGTTGATGTTCTTGAAATGGTCAATATCCAGCACGATGATCGACAAGGGGGTCTGATGCCGTTGCGCAAGTTCAACGTCGCGCGCCAGGGACTCGGTCAGAGCCGTGCGGTTATACACGCCAGTGAGCGGATCGCGCTGTGCTTTGAGCAGGGCAACCCGATACAGCAATGCATTCCGCAGCGGGTGCACCAGACTGCGCAGCAACAACTCCAGTTCATTGCTTTGGCTGGAAGTGAAACTGGTTTTGCGCATGAACGCCACTTCGCCCAGCAACTGCTCGTTGACGCTAAGATTGTAAGTACAAAGGTGCGCGGCATTACGCCCCACTTTGATGTCGACACCTTGCTGCATGTTGTGGAAGCGCACCCCGTCGAGCGGCACAGTGACTTTTACTTCCTGCGCAAAAGTGTCGATGAGTGGTTCAAGATCCAATGACGTTTGCAGCGCGCTTGTGATTTGTAACAGCCGCTCGGACGAATAGCGTGCCGGTTCGGTGATGCTCGGTTCCGGTGGTGTGCTCAGTGTATTGCTGCCGACCACAACGTTGCGCGCCCGATTCAAGGTCGACTGTGTAAGTACCGTCATAATGTCCCTCCGTGTGCGAGATTGTTCTTTGCGATGTTGTCTAGCCAGAACCATGCCAGCGCAGGCGGCGTGATAATTTCTTTAGATATCAGACGAGTAACCGTCAAGGCCGGTGTTTCTGCAACAGCTTAGCCAAGGCATTGACGAGCACTGACGGTAAAATGGTCACGCGCGGCAATGGTCTACATTTAAGTAGGGCGGTGGGTGTGTCGATCCGTTATTGCGAGTTTTCAACTATGCGAGGGTGTGATGAAACTAAACCTGTGCCTGTCGTTATGTTTCGGTACGCTGATGTTCGGCATGGCGTTGGCGGATGCAGCAAAAATACAGTTGGTGAAAAAAGAAGGGCAGCTCAACGCCGATATGACCAACCCGGGCGCAGCGGAATATCCGAGCTGGTTCAAAAATTCCTTTCTGGATTTTCGCGATGACGTCAAAGATGCGAACGCGCACAACAAGCGCCTAGTTTTGTTTTTCTATCAAGACGGTTGTCCGTATTGCAAAAAATTGGTGGACATCAACCTTGCGCAGAAAAACATAGCGGACACCCTGCGGTCACGCTTCGACGTGATCACCGTAAACCTGTGGGGCGACCGCGAAGTCACCGACCTTGACGGCGCACGCATGATCGAAAAGCAATTCGCAGAAAAAATGCGGGTGATGTACACGCCGACAATTTTATTTTTCGACGAGCAGGCCAAGGTCGTGTTGCGCGTTAACGGCTACTACGAACCGCATAAATTTCTCGCCGCGCTAAATTACGTGGCGGATAAGCACGAATCGGCAGGGAGTTTTCGCGACTATTTCGCCAAGCTGAACCCGCCGCCGCCAAGCGGAACCCTGCACGCACAACCCTTCCTGGCCGCGCCGCCGCATACCTTGACGCGGGTGAAAAAGCCTGGTGCCAAGCCGCTGCTGGTGTTGTTCGAGCAGCAACAATGCCCCGCCTGCGACGAGTTGCACAACGAGGTATTCAAGCGCAAAGAAACCCTGGAACAAATTGCGCGCTTCGACGTGGTGCAGCTCGATATGTGGTCAAAAACGCCGTTGACGACGCCCGATGGCCGCTCCCTCAGTGCGAGCGCTTGGGCCAAAGAGCTGGATGTCAAGTACGCGCCTTCGCTGTTGTTTTTTGACGCCAGCGGCAAAGAAGTGATCCGCACGGAAGGTTATTTAAAGTCGTTTCACAACCAATCAGTGATGGATTACGTGGCTTCCGCCGCCTACCAAAGCGAGCCAAGTTTTCAACGCTTTATCGAGTGGCGTGCGGACAAGTTGCGTGAGCAGGGCGTGAAAATAAATATCATGGAATAAAAGCATAAAAAAATTTCAAGCGGGAAAAGCATGGAAACAACAGTCACGACCGTCGACCTGATCCGCCACGGCGAGCCGGTTGGCGGCAGCAAATATCGCGGCCAAATCGACGACCCGCTCAGCGCAAAAGGTTGGGCGCAAATGCGTGACGCGGTGGGCGATGCGTGTCCGTGGCAGGCTGTCGTCAGCTCACCCTTGTCACGCTGCGCGGCCTTTGCGCAGGAGCTGGCGCAGCGCCACGCGCTGCCGCTGAGTTTCGACGCGCGTTTGCAAGAGATCGGCTTCGGTGCCTGGGAAGGGCGCAGCGCCCAGGAGTTGCAGCGCGAAGACCCGGCAGCGTTCAGACGTTTCTTCGACGACCCGGTCACGCATCGCCCGGCCGGTGCTGAAACCTTGGTGGACTTTCGTGACCGCGTCATCGGCGGCTGGGACGACCTGTTAGTCCAGCATGCGGGTCGCCAGGTGCTGCTGGTTGGACATGCCGGCGTGATCCGCATGGTGATCCGCCACGTGCTCGACATGCCGCTCGCCAACCTGTTCCGCATCCACGTCGGCAATGCCAGCATCACGCGTATCCGTGTCGATGCGCGCGGTACGCCGCACTTGCTGTTTCATGGCACTGTGAAGCAACTTTAAGCAAGCGCATGGCGTGCCACCACGCATCAAAAAATTCAGCGCGTGGGTCTCGACTTATTATTTATCTGGTGGCAGCGTCACCACCGTAAACCAGTATTCGCACAGGTTCTTGATCACTTGGTGAAACTTATAGAAATCAATCGGTTTGATGATGTAAGAACTACAGCGCAAGTTGTACATGGCCAACAGATCGCTATCGGACTTGGACGTAGTTAACACCACCACCGGCAGTTTGCGCAGTGCATCGTCCTCGATAATTTCCGCCAATACTTCGCGGCCATCCATCACCGGCAGATTGAGATCGAGCAGCATCAAGTCCGGTCTGGGCGCATCGAGATAGGGGGCTTGTTTGCGCAAGTACGCCATGCATTTTTCGCCATCGTCCACCGTGTCCATGTTGACTAGGAGTCGGGATTCCTGAAACGCCAGTTGCGTCAGAAGCACGTCCGCTTCATTGTCTTCAACCAGCAGAATTTTAGCGACGCGTGCCTGGCTCAAGTCGATTTGATTGCTCATTTTTTCTCCTGCTTGGCGGCTTTGATCGTAAAGTGAAAGGTACTGCCCACTCCCGGCTCGGATTCGACCCACAGTCGTCCGCCATGCCGCGTCACGATGCGCCGACATACGGCAAGCCCGATGCCGGTGCCGGGATAAGCTTGCGTCGTGTGCAGGCGCCGGAAAATTTCAAAAATGCGCTCGTAGTGTTTGGAGTGGATGCCAATGCCGTTGTCGCGCACCGAAATATCCCATTGGTCATGGCTGCGCAGCGCGGCAACGTGCACGCGCGGCGGGCGATCCGTGTGGTATTTGATAGCGTTGCCGAGCAAATTTTGCAGCAGTTGCACTAACTGTGGTTTATCCCCGGCCACCACCGGAAGATCATCGTGTGTGACTTCGGCGTGCGAATCGTGAATCGACGCCTCCAGTAAATTCACGACATCGTCGAAAATCTCGTTCAATCGGCAGGCTTCAAATGGCCGTGAACGCGATTCAACGCGCGCGTAGGTCAGCAGATCGTCGATCAAGGTCTGCATCCGCGTCACGCCCTCGGTGATGTGTTTAAAAAGCAGCTCCGCTTCCGCGTCCAACTGACCGGCATAGTGCTTGCTCAATAGTTGTGTAATGCCGGTGATCCCGCGCAACGGTGCTTGCAAATCGTGCGAGGCGATGTAGGCGAACTGCTGCAGTTCGAGATTGCTCTTGAGCAAGGCGTCGTTGAGCTGTTGTTGCGCGCTTTCTAAGCGCTTGCGTTCCGAAATATCCACGATCACCGCGAGCACGCATGTGCCTTCGTCGGTTGCCACCGGATTCAAGCCGATTTCCACCGGAAATTCGCTGCCGTCCTTGCGCATACCATAAAGATCACGACCAGCCCTCATAGGCCGGGCCTTGGGCGTTGAAAAAAATCCGCTGCGCAAGCTTGCGTGCCCGGCACGAAATCGTGACGGCACCAGCATTTCCAGTGGGTTATTCAATAACTCGGTCGAGGTGTACCCGAACACGCGTTCCGCCTCTTTGTTGGCCAGCACGGTGCGACCCGACGGGTTGACCATGACCATGGCGATTGGGGCGGACTCGACCGTTGCGCGCAGGCGTTGCTCCTGGCGCATGCGATCAGTCAAATCACGCGTGATTTTCAAATAGCCTTCCAGGTGGCCGGTGTTATCTTTCAACGCCGTGATCACGACATCGGCCCAAAAGCGCGACCCGTCCTTACGCACACGCCAACTTTCCTCTTGCACCCGGCCGTGGGTCTGCGCCCGCGCCAGCATGCGTTGCGGAACGCCGTCGGCGACCGCCTCGGGCAGATAAAAACAGGCAAAATGATGCCCGATAATTTCTTCTGCCGCATAGCCCTTGATGCGCTGCGCACCCTGATTCCAGCTTACGACATGGCCGCCTGGATCGAGCATGATGATGGCGTACTCGACCACGGCGTCGATCAGCAGTTGAAAAGGCTTCTCCAAGTGCTGGTGCTGGGAAATATCAACTAGCGTGTTCAGTAGGTAAGTCCCTGCGTCCGTCTTGAGCGGACTTGCGCGGACTTCAAGCGGAAACTCGCTGCCGTCGTTTCTCAGTCCGTAAAAGTCTCGACCAGCACCCATGGGCTGTCCGCGAAAGCGCTGCGGAACCAGCATCTCGACCGGCTGGCCAAGCAACGCGACGCGCGCGAAGCCGAACAGGTGCTCGGCTTGGGCATTGACGAGCGCGATGTGTCCGTGCGGATCGACCATCACCAGTGCCGTGGGCAGCGATTCGATCACGGCGCTGAGCAGGGTCGGCGTGTGCGCAGGGGCGACGGGAGCGGCAGGGATCATTAATTAGGGCCGTGGTTGTATTGGTGGTAAATCGCCTGAATGCTGTTGCAGCGCGTCCTTCTGATACGACGGCTAACGCGAGCAGGAGGAGGATGGTTTTAAAGCAAGACGCGGGTCAGCGCGCGTCGACGGATGCTGCTCCGAGCGTGAAAAAAAAGCACGCACCCTGGTTTACTTCGGCGCTGGCCCAGACTTTCCCGCCATGTTTATGGACAATGCGCTGCACTATGGCCAGGCCGATTCCGATTCCCGGAAATTCCTGTGCGGGGTGCATGCGCTGAAACGCGCCGAACAGTTTATGCGCATACTTCATGGTGAAGCCCGCGCCGTTGTCGCGTACAAAATACGTGGCGGCGCCGTCATCGCCAGGTGTTGAGCCGACTTGGATTTCGCCCTGTGCTTTCTTGCCGGTAAATTTCCAGGCGTTCGACAAGAGGTTTTCCAGCACAATTTCCACCAGTTGGCGATCACCGTTCGCCTGGAGGTTTTCCGCGATGTGGATTTGCACTTGGCGTTCGGGCGCGGCTTTACGCAAGCTTGACACCATGTCGGCCGCGAGCGCGGACAGATCGATGCGTTGCCGTAACACCGGTGCCCTGGCAATGCGCGACAGCTTTAGCAAAGCGTCGATCAATCGGCTCATGCGCTGCGCCGCGTTGGTGATGTGTTCTAAATATTGCCGGGTAGTGTCATTCGACGCGCCGGTATTATCGGCCGCCAAGATTTGGGCGAAACCCTCGATGTGCCGAAGCGGGGCGTGCAAGTCATGCGACACGGCGTAGGAAAAACTCTCCAGTTCGCGCTTGGCCGCTTCGAACTCCGCGTGGGCGCGCACGTTCTCCAGCGCCAGCGAGGCGATCTCGGCGAGCGCTCGCAGGCTGTTGACTTCTTCCTCGCTGGGCTTATGCGGCCGTGCCCAGTAGGTGCCGATTGCACCCAGCGGTTCAGGCACGCGAATCGGCACCATAGCAAGACGTTTTAACAAACGTCGGACGGTAGGCGTCATGCGGAATGCGCGCGTCGGCATAGATATCTTCAAGCACGGCCGCTTCCCGATGTGTCATCACCCATCCACTGATGCAGGCGGACAGCGGAAAGCGCTGGCCTTTCCACAACGGCGTGATTGCGTCTTCATCCGCGTAGAAACATTGCTCTTGCTCGCGCAGCACGAAGCTGGCGCCGTCGGCGCCGGTGAGGCGGCGTGCGGTGCTGCACACGATCATTTGCACGGTCTCTGTGGTGCGGGCGCGGGAGAGTTCCTGCAGCACCGTAACGAGTTGTTGCAGCGCCTCGGCAGATTGGCTTGAGGCACTGGTTGCAATTGCCTTGGTTCTGATGTCGTAGGCATTGCGCAGCCATGCCGTGAGCCGCGATAGGTCGGCCTTCGAGATAAAATCAGTCACCCCAAGGATTGCAGGCGTCGCACACCATCCGGGTTGTTGCTCCAACCGGAGAGGAACACGAAGGGCGTAACATCGCCGCGCTCCCGCAGCAGCGCGAGTGCTTCAACGCCGTCGATATCGGGCAAACAGTTGTCGGAGACAATAGCATCGAACCGAGTGGAATTTAATTCAGCTAGGAATTGGTCACGCGAATCAACGCGATGGAATGCGCAAGGAATCGCCGCCTCGGCGACCGTGCGACAAATAATCTCGGCATCCAGAGGGTTATCTTCCAAGTGGAGGACATGCAGGACAGAGGCGAGGTCGACCACGTTTTGTTCCTCTACTAGACTAATGCTGGGCCTACTAAGTCAATACTAGGCGCGGATTTGTTGCGCGGCAAGCTAACCTTCTATTTTAAAGCAAGCGACTGAAGAAACCGACAACCGATGCCTGGGCACCTCGCAAGGAATGGCTTTTGCATCTCATGCGAAACCGTGTTCCTATTCGTCTCGTAAGGTCAAAAGTTGGGCTCCATTTATGTCAATTCCCTTGAGCATCTTGTTCGTTGAAGACTCCGTCGACGACGTGCAACTGACCTTGCTGCATTTGTCCGGCAGCGACTACTCGATTGAATGGGAGCAGGTTTATACAGAAGCGGCGCTGCGCCAGGCGCTCACGCGCCGCTCCTGGGATGTTGTGCTGTGCGACTACGTGATGCCGGGTTTTGACGGCGCACGCGCGTTGGTGGTGGTGCGCGAACAGGAGCAACACGTGCCGTTCATTTTTGTGTCGGGTGCCATCGGCGAAGACGTGGCCGTGGAAGCGATGCAAGCCGGCGCGCAAGATTACGTGATGAAGCACAGTCTCAAACGCCTGCTGCCGGCGATTGAACGCGCGCTGCGCGAAGCCATCGCTAAACGTGATCGTAACCGCTTGCACGAACGCCTGGATTTTCTTGCGCATCACGACCCGCTGACCGGGTTGGCCAATCGCAGTTTGTTTCTTGACCACATGTCGCTTGCGATTCACGACGCGCATCGCTACAACACCAACGTGGCCGTGGTGTTTGTCGATGTGGATAAATTCAAGCTCGTCAACGACACTTACGGCCATGAGGCGGGCGACGAAATTTTAAAGCACGTGGCCACGCAAATGAGTTTGTGCTCACGGCGTTCCGACACGGTGGCGCGACTTGCCGGCGACGAATTCGGCTTAATTCTCGGCAAGATCGAACATCCGCACGACATCACGCGCATCGTGCAAGCCATTCTCAGTAAGGTTGCGGTACCGATCCATATCCACAGCGCCGAGGTTGTGGTTGGGCTGAGTATCGGCATTGCCATTTATCCGACCGACGGCAATGAGTCCAGCGAACTGCTACGCAATGCCGATGTGGCGATGTATCGCGCCAAACAAGCCGGCGGCGGCTACGGATTTTATACCGCCGAAATGCAGCGCAGCGTGCAAGATCGCATGCTGGTCGAAGCCTCGTTGCGCGACGCGCTCGCGTCGAAGCAATTACAAACCTACTTCCAGCCGATTGTTTCGCTGCAAGAACGCCGTGTGTCAACAATGGAAACCCTGCTGCGCTGGCCGATGGCGCAGGGCGTGCGATTGCCAGCCGAGTTTCTGCCGCTGGCCGAGCAAAGCGGGTTGATCCTGCCCATCAGCGCGTGGATGTTGCAGCAAGCCTGCGAGCAATGTTTGAGCTGGCGTCATGCCGGCTTTGAGTTAATGCGTGTGAGCGTCAATGTCTCGCTCAAGCAGTTCCAACGCTACAACGTGTTTGAAACCATCCAGGCAACACTTAGGCAAGTCGGCCTGGATCCGGCGGCCTTGGAATTGGAAATAAGCGAAGCCACATTAATGTGCGACGAAAGCCGCGTGTTCCAGGCTTTGACGCAACTGCGCGACATCGGCGTCACGTTAGCCATCGACAACTTCGGCATCGGCTACACCTCGCTGGGGCACTTGCGCCGCTTGCCGGTCGACGTCATGAAAATCGACAGCAGTTTCATCTGCAATATCGTCAACAACCAGGACGACCGGAATATTGTCAAGGCGGTCGTGAGCATGGCGGAGTGTCTGCATATCCGCGTCGTGGCGCAGGGCGTGGAAACGCTGGAGCAGGCGCAGGTATTACACCAGCAGGGATGTCAATACTTACAGGGGGCTTACTGCGGCGAGCCGCTGGCGCTCGCGGAAGTTCCCGCTTGGCTTAATCTGCATCATCTGCATCGCGAAACCCCACTGTTCGAGCATCGGTAAATTCCAAATTTTCTGCTATGGCTTTCTTATGTGGCGCCGCATGCCGCGCATGATCGCCCTGCTCGTGGCCGCGGCAGGCTGTGTCGCAGAACCTTGCGCCGCCGCAACTTGCCATCGTACTTCACGTTAACGGCGCCAGCTCTAACGTTGTCGCTTGGTATACAGGATCGCCTTGCACGTCTGGACAGCTCACGTTTCCAACAACTGCAAGTGCTGCCGACAAAAGTTAAGTTCTAAAATTTGTTGTTTTAATGGTGCCCCGGAGCCGATTCGAACGGCTGACCTTCCCCTTAGGAGGGGGATGCTCTATCCATCTGAGCTACCGGGGCGGTGTGTGGAACCCTGCGCGCGCAATTGGGTCAGAAATCTGCGTGAAACTATTTCGTGTCTGAGGTTGCCGGGCGAAAATATAACATGCGGCGTGCGTGTTGATGAACGTGCAAACCGGTTGATCGGTTGGAATATCAGCGCGGCGACCGTCTTTCCTCTTTGCAATTTAAAATTCCGTTTGCGATAGTTTCGCAACATTTGCTGTGACCTCAAGGAAGCGTCGATGAAAACAATGAGAAAACTATTTACTACCGGCTTGAGTCGGTGCGGAGGTTTTGTGTACCTGATGACGCTGAGCGTAGCCGCTGTCGCCGCGCAGGACACCGCGCGCATCACCGGGGTGTATTCCGACATGTGGTATCTCACCAGCAAACAAAAAATCATCGGCACCGAGATTTTCATCATGCAGAACCAAGGCGGTTACGTTGCGCTGGTGCAATGCGCGCAAGGCATGGCGGGCACACCGGTTGTTGTGCCCATGACGCGCACGGGCAACAGCGTAGTGCTTGAAATTCCTGCGCGCGAAGACAGTTTGTGTTGCGCCGGGCGCTTCACCGGAAGCATCGTGGAAAAACAACTGCGCGGGCAGTTCGAGGGCTGCAATGACGGCCCGCTGGTCTTGGTGCGGAAAAACAGCTATTGGCAATAATTCAAGTGCTTTCAATACCCCGCTGCAAAAGTGATGTATGCCTTCTTGAGAGCCTGTGCAGCATCGAACCCATTTTTAATCTACCTTCCGCCAGCTTTTTGACATTCCGGTACTTCGGTGCTTAACTAATCCTTATGACCGTTCTTTGACATTCAACGCGCGCGACGCGTTGAACGATGCGCCCACCCAACAGCAACAACGACACTTCTTGATAGGAGTCCGGAATGCCTGAAGCGGCCACGGTTTGTGTCATCGAAAGTAATCCGCAGTATCGCCAGAAGATTGCGGCGATTCTGGAGTTCATCGATTTCACTTCATTGCTCTTTCTGGACGCGCAGCATTGGCGCCAGCAAATCACAACCGAACAGCGACCCATCGATGTGGTGTTGGTCGACTTGCGCAACGGCGATCCGGAACAAATTAAACTGCTGCACGAGCTGCATGCCTGGGACACCAAGGTGCCAGTGCTTGCGTTAGCCGACGAAAAAACCCGCGAACAACTTTCCCCGGAAACCGTGGCCACCACGTTTCGCCTGCTCGACATGCCGCTGAAATACGGGCAAGTCACCGATGCGTTACATCAGGCGCAGATTTTCCGGATTTCAAAACAGAAGCCGGGCGGTTCACGCAATCTGGAATTATTTCGCAGTCTGGTCGGCAACAGCCGCGCAGTGCGGCGTGTACGCCACTTGATGGAACAGGTCGCCAACTCCGATGCCACGGTGCTGATTCTGGGCGAATCCGGCACCGGCAAAGAAGTGGTTGCGCGCAATCTGCATTATCACTCCAACCGCCGTAACAAGCCGTTTGTGCCAGTGAATTGCGGCGCGATTCCAGGTGAATTGCTGGAAAGCGAATTGTTCGGTCACGAGAAGGGTGCCTTCACCGGCGCCATCAGTGCGCGCCAAGGTCGCTTTGAATTGGCCGACGGCGGCACCTTGTTTCTCGACGAAATCGGCGACATGAGTATGCCGATGCAAGTGAAGTTGTTGCGCGTCTTGCAGGAGCGCAGCTTCGAACGCGTCGGCAGCAACAAGACCGTGACCGCCGATGTGCGCGTCATCGCCGCCACACATCGCAATCTTGAACAGTTCATCAAAGAAGGCAAATTCCGCGAAGATTTATTTTACCGGCTCAATGTTTTCCCTATCGAAATGCCACCGCTGCGCGAGCGCGCCGAAGACATTCCGTTGCTGGTGAATGAACTGATCACACGCATGGAGAATGAGAAGCAGGGCAGCGTGCGCTTTACGCCGGCGGCGGTCATGGGGTTGTGTCAGTACCGTTGGCCGGGCAATGTGCGCGAGTTGTCCAATCTGATCGAGCGCTTGGTGATCATGTTCCCGTACGGCGTTATCGACATGAAAGACATGCCGGAGAAATTTCAGGTGCGTTTGGAGCCCGGGATGGAGATTCATATTCCGGTCGCGGCAGCGGATGAAGCGGCGGTGCGCAGCGGCACGGAATTAAACGACACACCACGCTTGCCGCGTGAAGGCATCGATCTTAAAGAGCATCTCAACAGCCTGGAAATCTCACTGATAAAACAAGCGCTGGACGAGGCCGGTGGCGTGGTTGCGCACGCCGCCAAACGCTTGAACATGCGGCGCACGACCTTGGTCGAAAAGCTGCGTAAACACGGTATTCACCGCTACGACGGCTTGACGGGAATTTGACCGCCAAGCCGGCTGCGACAATTAACTCCCTGGTTTTACTAAGCTTCCCATTACCGGCACAGACTTTGCTCTGAGTTCGATGCGTGTCATGCGCATGACGAATTCGAGGAGGTCACCATCGGTCTATGTCGCGGCCCACAGTCAAAACTACTGGAGAACTGCAGCAAGCGTTTGTGTCCTTCAATCGCGTGTCGCAACAACTGATCGACAGCTACCGGAGTCTGGAAAGTCGCGTCGCCACCTTGGGTGAGCGTTTTAGTCACGACCCGCCGCCCACACCCAAGCGCCACCGGGTGGTGCTGAATGCGTTGCCTGCCGGGGTGGTCGTGCTGGACGGCGCGGGCGTGGTGCAGGAATGCAATCCGGCCGCCGTCGAGCTGCTGGGCGACCCGCTGCTGGGTCAAGCTTGGCGCGACATCATCGCGCGTGCCTTCGCACCACAAGCCGACGACGGCCACGATGTTTCGCTGCGCGACGGCCGCCGCGTCAACCTCGCCACCACCCCCTTAGGTGACGAACCGGGCCAGGTCGTGTCATTAACCGATGTCAGCCGCGCACGCACGCTGCAAGACAAACTGCGCCAATTCGAACGCCTGTCCGCCTTGGGTGAAATGGCGGCCGGTCTTGCGCATCAACTGCGCACACCGCTGTCCTCGGCGCTGCTGTATCTGGGCCTGCTTAAGCGCGCGGAGTTAAATCCGTCCGAGCGAATTCCGCTGGCCGAAAAAGCACTCGGACGTCTGCGTCATCTGGAAACCCTGGTGCGCGACATGTTGCTGCTGGTGCGAGCCGATCACGACGGCGGCGAACCGATCCGTGTCGCCGAGGTGCTGCGCCGCGTTGATGAATTCGCACGACCGCAAGTGCCTGCGCCGCGTATAAATTTTTTGGTCGTCGATGCAAGCGCTAATGTCATGTTGCGCGCCCAAGGCGACGTGCTCGTCAGCGCGCTGCAAAATTTGATCAGTAACGGCATTCAGAGCATTGACGGCAACGGCGCCCTCACGGTGCGCGCACATGTGACGCAACCCGGTTGGGTGGACATCGACGTGCTCGACAGCGGTTGCGGCATGGCAGCGGAAACCCAGGCACGCCTGGGCGAATGGTTTTTCACCACGCGCGACCACGGCAACGGTCTGGGCGTGGCGGTGGTTGAGGCCATCGCCAAGGCGCATCACGGTAGCTTGACATTTAAGTCACAACCCGGGGCCGGCAGCACCTTTACGCTGCGTTTGCCGACGTTTTCCCATGCCGCCGTTCAACCCGCGAGGTCGTTATGAGTCATGCTGCGATATTGGTCGTTGAAGACGACCGTGAGCTGCGCGAGGCGCTGTGCGCAACCCTGAAGGTTGCCGGCTTTGCCACCGCAGGTGCGCACGATGCGTTGAGTGCGCTTGCGCATCTGGCGAGCCATCCCTATGCGCTGGTGCTCAGCGATGTGCAGATGCGCGCGATGGACGGCCATGCTTTGTTGAAAAATATCAAGACCAACCACCCGGAGCTGCCGGTGCTGTTGATGACGGCTTATGGCACGGTGCAAAACGCCGTACAGGCGATGCGCGACGGCGCGCTGGACTATCTGGTCAAGCCGATTGAAGCAGAAGCCTTGATCAGTTTGGTACAGCAAATTGTGACCGAGCAAGCCAGTGTCGGCGCCGAATTTATCGCCGCCGACCCGCGCAGCCGCGAGGTACAAACCTTGGCCACGCGCGTCGCCGACAGCGATGCCACGGTGATGATCACCGGCGAAAGCGGTGTCGGTAAAGAAGTGCTGGCGCGTTTCATTCACAAGCAGTCGCGCCGCGCGGCGCGTGCTTTCGTTGCCATCAATTGCGCGGCGATTCCGGAGAACATGCTGGAAGCCACGCTGTTTGGCTACGAAAAAGGTGCGTTCACCGGCGCCTATAAAACCTGCCCCGGAAAATTCGAACAAGCCGAAGGCGGCACCATTTTGCTGGATGAAATCAGCGAAATGGATTTGTCGCTGCAAGCCAAACTGCTGCGCGTCATCCAGGAGCGCGAGGTTGAGCGCCTGGGCGGCGGCAAAACCATTGCGCTGGATGTGCGTGTGCTGGCCACCTCCAACCGCAACCTGCGTGCGCAGGTGTCGGCCGGGCGCTTTCGCGAAGATTTGTATTACCGCCTGAATGTGTTTCCGCTTGAA
The DNA here is from genome assembly GCA_031363085.1 of Gammaproteobacteria bacterium. GTDB lineage: Bacteria > Pseudomonadota > Gammaproteobacteria > SG8-11 > SG8-11 > UBA6921. The sequence goes on along the minus strand of JANLTU010000044.1, from coordinate 19,575 downwards.
TTGCCGGCACTGCGCGCACGCATGCTTGACATCGTTCCCATCGCGCAACGCTTGCTGGAACGCAGCGCGCGCGCCTATCAACGCCAGATGCCCGTGCTTGCGCAAAGCGCCTGCGACAAGTTGCTGACGCATTCGTGGCCGGGCAACGTGCGTGAGCTTGACAATGTGATGCAGCGTGCCCTGATCTTTCAGGCGGGCACCAGTATCGAAGCGCAACACATCCATTTTGAAGCGTTGGCAGCGCCGGTGCTTGCGCCAGGCGCTGCGCCGCTGGCCCACATGGAAGATAATGCGGGCCAAGGCACGCTGACGGCGGATATTCGTCAACATGAGGCACAGGTGATCACCGAAGCCTTGCGCGACAGTTTCGGGAATCGCAAAACCGCCGCCGGCAAGCTGGGCGTGAGCGAACGCACGCTGCGTTACAAAATGGCGCGCCTGCGCGAACAAGGTTTATTTAACGCTTAACAAGAGGTGACGTTATGGATTCAGTGGATATGACGCAGTTACTCAACCGCCTGCGCGCCACCGCCGCCGTGGCCGAAGGGCGTGCTCCGGCAGCGCTCGATGGCGGGCAGCGCGTGGATTTTGCCGCCATGCTCAAGCAATCCTTGGATGCGGTGAACGAAATTCAGCAGAGCTCCGGCGACATGGCGGCACGTATTGACAGCGGCGATGCGCAGGTCAGCCTGGAGGAGGTCATGCTGGCGAAGCAAAAAGCAGCGCTCTCGTTCCAGGCCATGGTACAGGTACGTAACAAATTGGTGAGCGCTTACCAGGAAGTCATGGCGATGCAAATATAAATGTCGTAACCCGGAGCACTAAACCATGGCCAGTACGCTACAAAATGCAGGCACCAACATCGAAGGCATCAGCCAGATGCCGCTGTTGCGGCAATTCGGTTTTATGGTGGGTCTGGCGGCGACGATTGCGGCCGCAGTGGCGGTGGTGATGTGGGCGCAGCAGCCTAATTTTTCGTTGCTCTACAGCGGGTTGACCGAAAAAGATTCCGCCGGCGTCATCGACGCGTTGGACAAGGCGCATGTGCCGTATCAACTCGGCGGGCAGGGCACGGTGATGGTGCCGACCGACAAGCTACACGACATGCGTATCAAGCTGGCGGCGCAGGGTTTGCCCAAGGGCAGTGCGGTAGGCTTTGAGAGCCTGAGCGACAGCCAGGGGTTCGGCGTCAGCCAGTTTATGGAGACCGCGCGCTACCAGCGTTCGCTGGAAGTGGAGTTATCGCGCTCGATCTCGACATTAACCAACGTGGAAAGCGCACGCGTGCATCTGGCGATTCCCAAACGTTCGGTGTTCCTGCGCGACAAACAAAAACCCAGTGCGTCGGTGATTCTGAATTTGTCCGGCGGTCGCAGTCTGGAAGAAGAGCAGGTGTCGGCCATCATGCACCTGGTGTCGTCGGGCATTCCGGATCTCGATGCCAGCCAAGTCACCATCGTCGATCAACGCGGCCGCTTGTTGACATCAAAGCAATCGGGCGGAGATTTCGCCGCCAGCGCCGCGCAATTTGACTACACCCAAAAGCTGGAAAAATCCTACGTCCAGCGCATCGAAGAGTTGCTGGCGCCCATCGTCGGCAAAGAAGCGGTGCGCGCGCAAGTGGCGACTGAGCTTGACTTCACCAGTAATGAGACCACCGAAGAAACCTTCAATCCCGAAACCCCGGTGGTGCGCAGCGAACAGATCGTGCAAGAACGTGTAACCAACGGTTCCGACAGCGGTGTGCCCGGGGCGTTGTCCAACCAGCCGCCGGGTGCCGCGCAGGTGCCGGAAAAGGCGCCCAAACCAGCGCTGCCGGGCGAGAAGAAAGTGGCCGGCAAAGCCGGCGCGGGTAACGAAGCGCCCATTGCGGTGAACTCCAAACAGCGCACCGTCAAAAACTATGAGCTGGACCGCACCATCAGCCACACCCGTATGGGAGCGGGTATTATCAAGCGCATCACGGTGGCGGTGGTGCTCGACGACAAGGTTACGCCGGGTGATGGCGGCACGCTGGTGCGCACGCCGCATTCACCGGAAGACATTGAGCGCTTCACGTCGCTGGTCAAAGAAGCGGTTGGCTACAACCCCAAGCGCGGCGACAGCGTGCGCGTGATTAACGCCGCGTTCTCGGTGCCCGCACCGGTCGAAGCGTTGCCGGAAGTGGCGCTGTGGAAACGTCCGGACTTCTGGGACAAGGCAAAACAAGGCTTCGGCGCGCTGCTGGTGTTGATCCTGGTGATCGGCGTGCTACGCATTTTGGGTTCCATCGCCAAGGGTATTCGTGACCACCGTGCAGCGATGCAGGTGCAGGTTGAGCAGGCCCAAGCGGCAGCGGCGGCTACCGATCAAGCCGGTCTCACGCAGCAATCGTCGGCGCAGTTGAGCTCGCCGGCCGCCGTGAACATGGCAAGCGTGAAGGACATGGCCAAGCAGGATCCGAAGTTGGTGGCGCAAGTGGTCAAGGGTTGGGTCGCCAGCGATGGCTAACGCGCCGCCGCCCAAAGTCACCGGCTCGGATCGCGCGGCAATTTTAATGCTGGCGTTGGGTGAGGACACGGCTGCCCAGATCCTGAAACATATGGATCCGAAGGAAGTGCAAAAAATTGGCGTTGCCATGACCGAGCTGAAAAACGTCACCAAGGATCAGGTCGACGCGGTCATTCTGGAGTTTGGTGCCACCGTCGAAAAGCACACCAACATCGGTTTGGGCACCGACGACTACATACGCAAAATGCTCACCTCCGCGTTGGGCGAAGACAAGGCGCGCACCATCATTGATCGCATTATTCTCGGTGGCAACTCCAAGGGTTTGGAAACGCTGAAGTGGATGGACCCGCGTGCGGTGGCGGAGCTGGTGCGGCTGGAACATCCGCAAATTATTTCCATCATTCTTGCCTACCTTGACCCCGAACAGGCGGCGGAAGTGTTGTCGATTTTGCCGGAGCGCGTGCGCATCGACGTTACCATGCGAATCGCGTCGCTGGATGGCATTCCGCCGGCGGCCTTGCAGGAACTGAACATGATCATGGAAAAACAATTCACCGGTCAGAACAACGTGAAGTCATCAAGCGTCGGCGGACTGAAGTCGGCCGCCAACATTCTGAACTTTGTCGACACCTCGGTGGAATCCGGCATCATGGACAACATCAAGGAAATCGACGCGGAACTGGGCCAGAAGATCCAGGACTTGATGTTTGTGTTCGACAACTTAAGCAATGTCGACGACCGCAGCATTCAAACCCTGTTGCGCGAAGTGTCGTCGGAATCGCTGATCATCGCGCTCAAAGGTGCCGACGACGCGCTCAAGGAAAAATTCTTTGGCAACATGTCCAAGCGCGCCGGCGAAATGCTGCGCGAGGATCTGGAAGCCAAGGGCCCCGTGCGGCTGAGCGAAGTGCAGGCTGCGCAAAAAGAAATCCTCGCCATTGCGCGGCGCATGGCCGAAGCCGGCGATTTGACGCTGTCCGGCAAGGGCGGCGACGACTTTGTATAAGCAGACCGCTTGCCTTGGAGCCGTGTTGTGACTAATAAAGTCATCCCCGAAGGCAGTGAAGAATATCGTCGTTGGGAGATGCCGCGCGTCGACACACGCCTGTCCGGCGAGGCGCAACTGAAGCTGACGCATGGGCGCGTGACGGCGGATCAGTTGTCGAACATCCAGGAGCAGGCGCATAAAGAAGCCTTCGAGCAGGGGTTTGCCCAAGGCTATAAAGACGGCCTCGACACCGCGCAAAAAGAGACCGCGCAAATAAATCAAGACCTGCAACGTCGAGGGCAGCAGTTGCATCAGTTACTGCTCACGCTGAGCACGCCGTTTGAACAACTGGATGGGCAGGTTGAGGCGGAACTGGCCAGCCTCGCGGTGTCACTGGCGCGCCAGATCATCCGCCGTGAACTAAAATTGAATCCCGGTGAAATCGTCGCGGTGGTGCGCGAAGCGGTCGCGGCGTTGCCGGTGGCGACACGCCATCCGCAGATTTTTCTGCATCCCGAAGACGCCGCGTTTATTCGCCAGACCTTTTCGCTGTCGGGTGAACACGAGCATTGGAAACTGGTCGACGATCCCGCCCTGACACGCGGCGATTGCCGTGTGGTGACCGAAAACTCACGCATTGACGCCAGTGTGGAAAGCCGCTTAACCGCGATCATCACGCAGGCACTGGGAGGCGAGCGTGAAGAAGACCGCCAGCATTCCTGAGGCGCAGCGCAACGGCGTGTGGGCGCAGAGTATCCGTGCCTGTCGACAGCAGTTGGCGCCGGCGCGCCTAACGGTCGAAGGTCGCCTGACGCGCATGGTGGGTTTGACGCTGGAAGCGTCCGGTTGCCAGGCCGCCATCGGCGAATTATGTAACATCCTGGCACCCGGCAATGTGCATATCGAAGCCGAGGTGGTGGGATTCTCGGGTGATCGTCTGTATTTGATGCCGACCGGCGAAATTCGCGGCTTGGTGCCGAACGCACGTGTCATTCCCACCGGGCGCGCTTACGAAGCCAAGGTCGGCGGCGAGTTGCTGGGCCGCATTATCGACGGCTCGGGACGGCCGCTCGACGGCAAAGGCCGCATCCACGCCGACGCGCGCCTGCCGCTGAGCGGGCACGCGGTGAATCCGTTGGAGCGCGATCCGATCCGCACGCCTCTGGATGTCGGCGTGCGCTCGATCAATAGTTTGCTGTCGGTGGGTCGCGGTCAACGGCTTGGCTTATTTGCCGGCAGCGGCGTGGGCAAGAGCGTGTTGCTGGGCATGATGACCAAGTTCACCAACGCCGACGTGGTGGTGGTGGGCTTGGTCGGCGAGCGTGGCCGTGAAGTCAAAGAATTCATCGACAATATTTTGGGGCCCAAAGGCATGGCGCGCGCGGTGGTGGTCGCCGCGCCTGCGGACAGCACACCGGTGATGCGGTTGCACGGCGCCGCCATGGCGACCACCATCGCGGAATATTATCGTGACCAGGGCAAGCACGTGCTGTTGTTGATGGATTCGCTGACACGCTTTGCCCAAGCACAGCGCGAAATTGCGCTTGCCATCGGCGAGCCCCCTGCAACCAAGGGTTATCCGCCGTCGGTGTTCGCAAAAATTCCACAACTGGTGGAACGTGCCGGCAACGGTGCCGCCGGCAAGGGTTCGATCACCGCGTTTTACACCGTGCTGGTGGAAGGCGACGATCAGCAGGACCCGATCGCCGATGCAGCGCGCGCGATTCTGGACGGGCACATCGTGCTGTCACGTCCATTGGCCGAAAGCGGTTTGTATCCGGCGGTCGACATCGAAGCGTCGATTAGCCGCGTGATGAATGAAATCGTCGACGACACGCAACTGCGCGCCGCGCGCGCATTCAAGGCGCACTACTCGCTGTATCAGCAAAACCGCGATTTGATCAACGTCGGCGCCTACACGCGCGGCACCAATCCGGAGCTCGACGCGGCAATTTCAGCGCAGCCAAATTTGATTAAATTCTTGCAGCAAAATATGGATCAAGCCGTGGCACTGGGCGACAGTAGAAAATCCTTGCTGGATCTATACGGCGCGCACGTCAAATCGCTGTCGGATTCTAAAGCGCCCATTCCCACCGCTACAGAGCGCCCAGGCTAGACATTATCGCGTTGCAATAAGGCGCCTTGTCGTTACACACTACGACGGCGTTTTCCAGCGGCCGCGTTGACTCGGGCGCGGCTCTTGGGCCATGGACATTCGTCGCAGCGTAGGAAAAATCCCGGTGTGTTCAGTGCAGTCCGATTTTTGCTGTCAAGAATCGGTGTGCGTTTCTTATTGCCTAAAAACTCAAGAGGGGAACTGCATGAAACTTAATCGACGTTTACTGTCCGTAGTATTCGCAACGCTGATCGCAACGCCACAGGTTCACGCCGGTGACGGTAAAGTTACGCTGCTGCATATGGGTGACGTGCATGGCCACATGGTGCCGCGTGCCAACGTGCGCAGCGACACCAGCGGGCGCATGGAAGGTGGCTTGGCGCGTATGTATACGCAAATCAGAAAAATTCGCGCCGCCGCGAATGTTAATGGCGTGCAGCGCACGCTGTTGCTTAACACCGGCGATACCTTGCAAGGTTCGGGTGAGGCTTTGTTCTCGCGCGGGCAGGTCATGATCGACGTGATCAACTTGTTCGGCATCGACGCCGACGTGCCCGGCAACTGGGATTTTTTGTACGGCCCGGCACGCTTCGAGGAAACCTTTAAAGGCACGGCAAGCCGCGCGGCGCTTGCGAACTGGCACGCGCTCTCGGCCAATCTGTACTACAGCAATCAATTTGACGACACGGCAATTTGCGCGGTGCAAGGCATGGATCCGGCCACCGGCACGCGGCGTCCGCGCATGCGCGTATTGCCGGCGTACACCGTAAAGCTGCTCGGTAATGTCAAGGTCGGCATCTTGGGCATGACCACCGCGCGTGCGATTGTGGCCGTCGGCCCGAAAGTCACCGCCGGTTTTCAATTCACCGACGCGAGCGTTGAATATCCCTGTTATGTCGACGTGCTGCGCAACCAGGAAAAAGTCGACGTGCTGGTGATGCTGTCGGAGCTGGAAATGGCGCGCGACATCAAACTTGCGGAAACTTTTTCCGGTGTGGATGTGATCCTGAATTCCGACATGCATGAACGCACCACACAGCCGATCCTCACCTCGAAGGGCACGCGCATCGTCGAGGAAGGGCAGGACGGTACCATGCTGGGCGAGATCGAGCTGAAAGTCGCAAACGGCGTGCTTACCGGGTTTGAGTGGAAGGCGCACATCATCACCGACAGGCTCCGGGAAGACAAAAGCATCGCCGCGAAAGTTGCGCAACTGCGCGCGCCGTATCTGGCGGGATCCTTCGTGCCCGGCCAGAAGATCACCATCGGCGGCAACACTACCACCTTGTTGCGCCCGCTCGATGAAATCATCGCCTACACACAGGTGGATCTGCATCGTTCGAATTTTGTCGATGAAGCCTTGCCCGGTGTGGTCGAAGGTTCGTCGCATGACTTGATCGTCGACGCGATGCGCTGGGGATCTAAATCCGACGGCGCGGCGTTACGCGGTTTCCGTTACGGCACACACATTCCGGCCGGCGGCGCGATCACCATGGCCGACCTCTACCACTTCATTCCGGTGGCGGCGAAAGTCGGTCGCTCACCCACGGCGTGCGGCGCGGATATGAAAATTCAGGTTGAGCAATCGACCGCCGGGGTATTCAATCCGGACCCGACGCAATGGAGCGGCGGTTGGATGTTCGCCTACAGCAACGCCAGCTTCGATCTCGACGCCTGCGGCGGCTTCCTCAACGACGGCGTGACTGAACGTGGCAGCAACATCAAGGTGGGTGGCGTACTGGTTGACCCGCTGGACAAGTTTGATCCGGCCACCCAACGCTGCGCAAGCGGCATTGCCAGTTTCAAGGTGTCGGGTTACTGGTATCAGGACGATCCGAACACGCTGAACAATTGCCCGCAATGCCGTGGCCGTTTGATCGAAGTTTCCAGGAACGACGGCAGCGTCGCCACCGCGTGGGATCCCGCCTTGAGCGTAACTGTCAATACCAGCAACCTGCCGGATGTGAACAGCTTGCTGGACGTGACCGAAGCGACCGTGCAGTACTTGCGTGCACCGCTCAGCGAAGGCGGTTTGAATGGCGTGGTCACGGCTGCAAACTTGCCGTTGCATCGCATCAACATCAGGCGCCTGCCGAGCATCAATCCGTTTGCGTTCAGGGTCATTCAACCGCTGCTTGGGGCGACTGCGGCAACTTGTCCGCCGCGACCCTGAGCGATTTTTTGCTCAGGGATTGGCAACCGGCTGCTAGGGCGCTTGCGGCTCGACGAAAGCCCGCGCCCAATCGAGAATCACCCGCACGCGCATCGACACGACGGCATGCGCCTGCGGGTAGTCGAGCCAGCGGAATTCATCGTGTTCCGGTTTGCCCAGCTCCGCGCTGATCGGCAGATAAACTTCGCCGCGCGGTGCCGCAGCAAGATAATATCGTGCGATTTTATTCGGGCCGTAGGGTGGTGTTTCGCGAAACTGCGTGCCCCAGCGGAAATCCAGTTCGGTGAGCCCCGACTCCTCGGCGACTTCGCGTTGTGCGGCGGCGAACGGGTCTTCGCCGACTTCGACCAAGCCCTTCGGAAAATCCCAAAAATTAAATGCGCGCAGCAACAGATAGTGCGGGGTGTTATCCAACCAGCGCACCACGACAACCCCGGCGGAGAGGAGGTGTGGACCTTTCATATGTGGGCGAGCATAGCACAGGTAAAAGTCACGGCGGTTTGTCATCGTTGGGTCGGGCGACTACCATTACTTGCATGCCTGAAGAAAGCACACAAACACCACCTGCAGGTCCGGTCCTGTACGGCGAATTTCCTTTGCGCTGGGAGCGGGTGAGTCCTGCGCGACTGGAGCAAGAACGCGCGCAGGTGAGTGACAGTAACGAAATCGCATTGCGCAATTATTATTTGCTGGATGAGCGTACTCAAGACAGCGGCGACGACCGCGATGAGTCGGCGCCGGAACTTGTGCGGATTGAACAGCGTTTGAATTTGGTGATTGAATTACTTGGGCAAGTCTTGGCCAAGTCGCTCGACTTGCCGGCCGCCGCCGCCTGCACCCTTCGCCATGAAAGTTTCGCGTGGACCGGCCATGAGCTGCCGTCGAGCGGTGAGTGTGTGCGCCTAGCGTTGTATCTGCATGCGCATTATCCCAAGCCGTTGGTGCTGTTTGGACACGTCACTCACTTGGAGCGCGGTGAGGAAACGCAGCGTGTGACAGTGCAGCTTGCGCCACTCAGTGAGTCGGTAGGCGATTGGCTGGATCGATTAATTTTCCGCGCGCATCGCCGGCGTATTGCGCTGGCGCGGCGTCAAAAATAATCAATAAAAAAATCCTTTCGGTCGGCATAGCCCCTTGACACTGCGGTGGGTTATGCACTTGCAGTGCTGCATTTTTATACACACCCCGGAACGATGCCCATTCGGACGCGACGATAGCGCATCACTCGCATGTCGAATTACATAAAAAGCACGCATCTATTTGTTAAATAACACAATGCTAATTTTGTATAGTTTCTATCCAATCTGAAGAAAAGGTTATTGTGACAGGGTTGTCATGCTGCTTTCCCCAACTCATCCACACAGTTATCCACAGGTTCTGGGGATAACTTTTAACCCGCTATTAACCTTGCTGCGGATGTCGAGGCGCTTGACCTGCGTGCTAGAGTGCGCGCCATGTCCGCGCCCCCCATTTTGCGTATCGCCGTGCCGTCACCGCTGCGCCGCTGCTTCGATTATTTTCCGCCGCAGCACTGCCCGCGCGCGTTGTATCCGGGCATGCGTGTGCGTGTGCCGTTCGGGCGGCGCACCGTGGTGGGGGTGCTGGTGGACGTGGTGGAAGAAAGCGCCGTGGCACCGCCGCGCATGCGGCGTGCGTTGGAAGTGCTCGACGACACGCCGTTGCTTTCAGCGGCGTTGTTGCGCGTGCTGAACTGGGCGGCGGCGTATTACCAGCACGCGCCCGGTGAGGTGTTGCCCAGTGCCTTTCCGGCCAGCTTGCGGCGCGAGCACACGCCGACCGCGCGCATTCGCGACGCGCGTTGGCGCGTCACCGCCGCCGCTGCCGGCATCGATTTAAAAACTCTGCGGCGCGCGCCGCGCCAAGCCGCGTTGCTGGAACGGCTGCAGCGTTACCCGCAGGGTGCGGCGGCGGTTGATCTGGATGCTGTCATCAAGGTGTGGCGTCCAACGCTGGCAGTGTTGCTGGAACGCGGCTGGGTTGAGGTGCTGAGCGCCGAGGCAATTGTATCGAGCACGTTCACGCCCGCGACCGAGCCGACGTTGAATCCGGAACAAGCCGTAGCCGTGGCGCAGGTGCTGGCTGCGCTGGGTCAGTTTCAAACTTTTCTGCTCGACGGCGTCACCGGCAGCGGCAAAACCGAAGTCTATTTGCAGCTCACGCAGTGCGTGCTGGAACACGGCCAGCAAACCTTGGTGCTGGTGCCGGAGATCGGCCTGACGCCGCAACTGGTGGAGCGTTTCCGGCAGCGCTTCAATCTGCCGATTGCGCTGCTGCATTCCGGGTTGAGCGAGCGCGAACGTGCGCTGGCGTGGCGGCAGGCGCAGCAGGGCGGGGCGAGCATCATCGTCGGCACACGTTCGGCGGTGTTCACGCCGCTGCCCAAGCTGGGTTTGATCCTGGTCGACGAAGAGCACGATCTGTCGTTCAAGCAGCAGGACGGCTTTCGTTATTCGGCGCGTGACGTGGCGGTGATCCGCGCGCGCGAGGAGCGCGTGCCGATTGTACTGGGCTCGGCAACGCCGTCGCTGGAATGTCTGTACAACGTGCAGCAGGGCCGGTATCGACATTTAAGTTTGCCGGTGCGCGCCGGTGCCGCCACGTCGCCAGCGCTGCGCGTGATCGATGTGCGACGTCAGCCGATGCGCGGCCCGCTTTCGCGCATGCTGCTCGACACGATGACGCAGCATCTGGCCGCCGGCCATCAAGTGTTGCTGTTTTTAAACCGGCGCGGTTTCGCGCCCACGTTGCTGTGCCACGCCTGCGGCTGGATCGCACGCTGCACCCGCTGCGACGCGCATCTAACTTTGCACCAGCATTCACGGCAGTTGCGCTGCCATCACTGCGGCGCCGAACGCGCAGTTGTCGAGACCTGCCCGGAATGCGCCGGCGGCGAGTTGCGCGCGGTGGGTGCCGGCACCGAGCGCGTCGAAGAAATTCTCGCCGAGCTGTTCCCCGAGGTTGGCATCGCGCGCGTCGACCGCGACAGCACGCGTCGCGTCGGCGCGCTGGAAACGCTGTTCGACGGCATCCACGCGCTGCGTTACCGCATCCTGATCGGCACGCAGATGCTGGCCAAGGGACACCACTTCCCGGGCGTCACCCTGGTTGGCGTGTTGAACACCGATCAGGGTTTGGTCAGCGCCGACTTTCGCGCCGGCGAGCGCATGGCGCAGTTGATCGTGCAGGTGGCGGGGCGCGCCGGGCGCGGCGAACGCGCCGGCGAGGTGCTGATCCAAACGCATTTCCCCGAGCATCCGCTGTTGCGGACTTTATTGGCGAGCGGCTATGCCGCCTTCGCGCAAGCCGCCTTGCTTGAACGGCAAGAAGCGCGCCTGCCGCCGTACAGCTATCTGGCCTTGATGCGCGCCGAAGCGCCGCACAGCGAAGCACCGCTGCATTTTCTCAGCGCGGCCAAAGCAGCGGCCGTTGCAACACGCGCCGTGCAATTGCTCGGGCCGGTGCCGGCACCAATGGAAAAACGCGCCGGCCGTTACCGCGCGCAGCTCTTGCTGCAATGCAACAACCGCACAACCCTGCATCGCTTCCTGGACGAATGGCTGCCGCACGTCGAAGCCTTGAAAGTCTCGCGCCAAGTGCGCTGGTCGCTGGATATCGATCCGCAGGAACTGTATTGAGTCGGCCGCTTTAAGCTGTCAATTTCGCGGGCGCGGTCAGGACTGTGAGCATGGCAAAGCGACATGCACTCTATTACAGTTCGGGTCCCATGGCACTGTTTGGTCGAGGCCGCGCGGCAGTTTCGATGTAGGTTTGAGTCTCTTGTGTCATGCGTATCGCCTCGGGGAGGTTGGTCAAGGTCGCGGAAATCTGTGCCACCAAGTCGTTGCTCTCGCCACCGAGTCCCCCAGCCGTAGGTTTGACGCCGGTGGTGATCACAATACGCAGAGCAACTCCGCACGCTGCTATGGTCTTATCGATACCGGGATTTTGCCGGCTAGTGACCATCTGGGTCGGGGATAACGGCGTTGTACAAACTTTCGCAACGTCCTCCGGAGCGGAGACCAGCTTGTTTCCCGCTTGGTCGTATAGCCAGATTAATTGACGTGATATGGCACCACTACTCTCCAGTGTGGGAATGCCATATTTCTGGGTGAGCGCTTGCATGGTATTGGTCAATGGCAGTTGTGCGCCGGCGGGATAGGCTGCGGTACGTGTCAGTTTGGCAATCACGGAGGCGTGCGGTGGGGGAGCGAATTCAATGGCAACTTGTTCTCCACTAGTTGAACTGGTGGAAATTGCATTGAGGTAGTTGGAGTTGGGCATTGCCGGTAATTGGCTATAACTATCACTTACGCGTATCGCTGCGTCGTGAGTTTGGAGTGCCGCCTTGGTGTCCTGCGCGGTCATGCCCAGTCGTAGTCCGATGACATCCACGCTGCTTGCAGTGCTGGGCTGCAATTTATTGCTCTTAACGTTTTCTGCTGCCTCAACGGATTTTTTGGCCTCTTTTTGGGTTAGTTCAGCCTGATCTTTGGTTTTACTCAATTGAGTATTCAGGGTACTCAAGCGCTCCAGCACGCCCTGAGTATTTGCACAGCCCGCCAGGATTAACCCATAACCAACGCCAAACGCCATCAAGCCCAATTTGAATCGCTTCATTGTGGTTCACCTTTTTGTGATGTGCTATGGATACCAATGCCATTGGAGTCAGACCCCAATGGCACTACCTTTAAGAAAAAGCCGCTGATTACGCCGTTATTCCTACGAAAGCCGGAATTCAGGGTGTGTAGTGCGCTTGGGTTGGACACGATGATCTCGTGGACCTTTGCGTCAAAGGTCTTGCTCGCGACATTGAGCGCGCCCATCACTAAATGATGCATGTTCGTCCTCCAAAATCGAGCCGCGCACTTAAGCTCAATGCAAGTGATGACGTACAGATACAACTAGGACGGATACCGCTTACGGATTACAACGCAATGCGACGCACGACAATCGAGGTGGTCACTGCTCGGGGAACAACACCGCGAATAGGCTCAGACCATGAGAATATTAATCGCACACTAAAATATGTCAAGACCGAGATTTTAAAATGGTAATTTTCACGTTCAGAGTTTTTTGGCGCGGGATAGGCATGTATTTTTCACGAGCAGAGCGGACTTAAAAAGTCTGCCTGCGTGTACGGAGCGAACCCGAAGGTGGTGACGCGCAGCGCTTGGGTGTCGGCACCGATGTTGAACTCGGTCCAGCCAAAATTAAACACGCTCGTTATGTCAACACCAACCATGACAGGATTGTGCGCGACGCGCGCGTAGTGCCGCAAAAATTCAAAGAGGCCACATTGCTGGGTAGTGCTGAACAATCTGGTCGCGTGGCCAGCGCCGGGCATTATGGACGCGGAAGCCCGGCATCATTTTTATGTCAATACCAGAAACTATTGCCACGTATCGCGTGTGACTCACATTGAATTCCTGCACATCTCGCCGCGCAACGCCGGAGCTGCGGCGGCGTTGTCTGCTTTCTTGCGCGGCATTGCCATTCATGATCCGGTTTCAGGCAAGCTGCGGACCCTCAATGATGAGTTGGGCTGTCGCAAACTCGAACTCGAACGTCTGGTATGCGGCGGCTCGCAATGATTCTCGCCGTACTGTTTCATCCGCTATACTCAATTTTCTCAAACCCATCACGTTAGGAATAGCACCATGAGCGCCACCATGACCTTCTACGATGGAAGGATCACCATTGATCCGGCGATATGCAATGGCAAGCCCACCCTGCGCGGAAAACGCATCACGGTTCAAACCATCCTGGAATTCCTCGGGGCGGGTAACTCCGAGGCGGAAATCCTTGAACAGTATCCCGGCCTCGAACCCGAAGACATTAAAGCCTGCCTGCGCTTCGCCGCTCACTTGATGGAAACACGCTACGACCTTTCTCAGGTTGCTTGACGTGCGGGGCTTTCTGATTTCGGTAACTCGCCGCCGACGAACGAAACGGGTGAGGGTCACCAAGCTTGATGCAAATAACAACGCGCTTGCAGGTAACGGTACTGGCTGAACGAAATAATCTTGGGTTACGTGATACGCAGGCGAGCCGGAATAGTCAGAACTCTGCGAATACAGCAGGGCGCGTGAATCAGTAGGGTTGAAGACCCCGACGAGTTGCCCCGATCCGAGGGCGAAATAGCGCAGGTGCGTAAGATTAAGCTGGGCATGCACTTGACACCCTTCGGCAACGCACGGTACCAATCCGCCACCGCCAAAGTTTCCGTAGGTTTGTAAGTCACCGGAGGAGAAGTAGGTATTGGTTGCGTCCAGGCCGGTGAGTAGGAAACCGCTGCCCGCAACAAGGTCCGCACTGCTGAGTCCGAGCGTCAGCGCCTTGGGATTACTGTTGCCGGACCATAGGCCTGTCGGCGCCGGGGTCACCGCATCGGTGTAAAGGGTGACTTTGTGGTAACTCTCCGCAACGGCGTATTGCTGGTTCGCACTCATCCAGAGGTAACCGGTCGCCGGGGTGCCGTTTTCACCCGACGGCGCAAACAGCGCGTAGCGCATCAACCATTTGTCGGTGCCACCCTCGTTGAAGTGGAAAGCGCTCGTCCCGCCCTGGTCGAAGACGCTCTTCGGGGTGACATTGCAGTTGAGCGTAGCGACGCAGCTTTGGATCGCATTGGGCAAGTCCCCGGCGCCGATGATGGTCGCTGCAGCTACCGTGCTGAAGAATGTAGAAACAATGAACAACCCACTTATCGTTTTCATAGCAACCTCGTCCTTAAGTTAGTCGAACCTATCGCCTATTGTTGTTCCAGAGCATGACAAAATAATTACATGGTGAGTCGCACACTATTGTGGCGTGACAACAAACTGGCTGATCACGCGCGGGTGCCGCTGCACTATGGAAGCGGCATTGGCTTCCAGCTCTGCCTGCGTGTACGGATCGATTCCGAAGATGGTGACGCACAGCGCTTGGGTGTCGGCGTCGATGTTGAACTCGGTCCAGCCGAAATTAAACACGCTGGTGTAGGCGCCGTAGGTCAACGTTGCATTGATCGGTGTGCCCGGCTCGATGCCCAGCGGATCGTAGCCCAGCGCTGTGAGCTGCTGATTGACGAATTGCTCAAGCGCGCTGTTCTTGACAATTTCCGGCAAGGCATTGAATGCCGCCATGTTGGGCACGGCTAATTTCTGTAGGAAAACATCCAGCAAACTCACGCCGGGCGCGACCGGAATCGCGGCCGCGAGCTGAAGCACAGTGGGGCCAAACGGCGCATCGAAGGCCACCGAGCCGGTGACGATTTCAAACGCGTGCGTAGCGACCTGCGGCTGCAGCGGTGATAACTGGTAGGTGAGGTTGTTGACCAGCGTGCCGTGAATGTCGGCCGACACGAACACCACGTTGCTGATGTGCTGGTCCTCGATGAACTTGAGGATGGCAGTGCGCTCGGCGGCGTAGCCTTCGAAGCGATCCGACGCACCGATCACGCCCAGGTTCTGTATCGGCTCGGGCATGAAGATGAACTTCCAGGTCACGCCGGCGGTGTGCGCGGCAAGCAGATCGCCGAGCAGGCGCTGCGTCTGCCGCTGACTCAGGAGCGTGCGCGCCGGGTTGAAGGCGCTCGCCAGGAACGCACCCACTTGAGCGGGGTCAAATGGATTTTGCACGGCGGGTAATTCCTGATCGCGGAACGAGCGCGCGTCCACCATGAACATCGCCGCCGCATCGCCGAAGCGCTGCGTGCGGTAAAGATCAGGGCGGCCGTCGGTGCGCGCGTCGCCGACCACCGGATACGTGTGCGCCTGGATGGCATTGTATTCAGTGAAGGCTTGCAGCCCGTTGCGGTACAGCGGCGTGGCGTTGATCAAGCCCGAGCTTGTGGCAAAGCGCGCGTCGCTGCTGGCCGGTGCGCCACCGGCAAAGTCGTTGCTGATTTCGTGGTCGTCGATCATCGCGTAGATCGGCGTGAAGGCTTGCAGCGCGGACCACGCGTTCATCTCGTAGCGGCGCGAATATACTTCAGCGTGCTTGAGGCGGAAGTCGTTCAGCGATTCGGCTTGCGGTTTGTTAACCGCCGGCGAGGGATAGTCGGCGTAGATGGTGTCGCCGAGCTTGACAAAAAAGTCGAGATTGCGCCACCACGCATTGGCAATCGCCGGATAGGGACTAAGTTCGCCGCGCCAGTCGCCGCTGACACCAAAGCGCAGACCACTGCCGCTGCCGGGTGCATGCGCGGTTCGAAACGTGCCGAACCTGCGCGCGCCATCGGCATCTTTTACGTCGTAAACGTAACTCGCGCCAGCCGTCAAGCCGGTGAATAGGGCTTTCGCGGGCACGCTGGAGTCGGTCACGTTAATCGCGGCATGCTTGACGCGGTGCGCACCGCCGCTGACTTGGCGTAATGTGAATTTGACATCGCCCGGCGCCGTCGTGCGTGCCCACAGCACCACGGACTCGGTCGTGACATCACCGGCGGAAACGCCCTGCGGCAGCGCGGCGTACACGGGCAAGGTAGCGGCAGCGAACAGACCGGCGCACAGCGTGCTCGATATTGACAATTTTGCGAGTGTGCGCACGACGATGACCTCGTAGCGGTGGGTGAGCGGCAAGACCTATTGGGATTGCCGCTACGCTAACCGAGGAATATGACAAGCGTTTGACCGTGAACCCAGCGGACGAGCACGCCGATCAAGCGCCTTTGACCAGGTCAATTCAGAAAATAGAAACGCGAGCCTTGTGCTCGCGTTTCTATTGATTAGGTTACGTTGAACAGCAGCTACTGAATCAATAGTAGGTAATTCCGTTTGATCATTTCCGACACCGTCATACCCGGTTGCGTGCTTGCGCCCTAACTGCCACTCCCATCAGGAGTGCCGCCATAATAATGGCCGCCCACTCTGGCAAGGTTGGGATATCCGCTGCCGGTCCTGGTGGTGGTGGTGGTGGAGTGCCTGTTGTGTTAATCGGCAGGCGAAATATCAGGTATTCACTGTGATTGAAGCCAGGGGAGAAAGGAGCTGTTGCACTTGGGTCATTCCCACTATTCCACCACATCCAGCGTGCTGCACCAGCAATGCCAGAAATCGTACCGTAAAAATTACTGCCCTGGCTATTCGTTAACGTGCTTGCCGTGATCGGCTTCCATCCACCAGAGGGGTTAGTCCCTGCATTAGCCAAGCCAATTTGGGTGGTTAAATCTGCAAGTGTTGGAGCGGTAGATAAAAAGTTAAGGTTGAGACCCGTAGCTGTGACTTCCCGTCGTGAGTCCCCACTTAGAACCAAGCCCGTTGTCGTATTGGTAAAATCCGCCAAGAACCCTTGAGCAGTATTATCGTCGCTTCAAGCGGCAATATAAATCCAATCGGTATCCTGAGCCGTGGTCGTGTAATTTCCAGGAATCAAGATATTACCAGCCGCGCCACCAACACGTTTGTGTAGCACTGGTACCTGTGCCCGTGTAAATTGCATAGGCGTTATCAGCCGTAGCGTGGGATGTAAGGGTTTGCGTAACAGCCTGCGCTTGGTTTGTACCAAGCACGACACTAACCAAGACGAATAATCCAGCCAACAACCTGCGGTTTTTCCTCATAAAATTGCTCCTTAAAAACTCGTTTAATCATTCAGAGAGGACAGCTACGAATTGTCAAGGAACAGCATCAATGACCTTGGCGTGCAAGCACCCTACACATTTGTTGTTACCGCAGAATGAAGCTTCTGTTACAGAACACATGCAAACAAATAACAATACAAGGCCCCACCAATGAGCGTGTGGCTGATGGGCGGAATGTAACGATCACGGAATGCGTTTGTATTACACGACTGAACAAAGATTCCGTCGCGATGGCGAGCAAGGCCGCAGCCACCGACAGCGCGATGCGTCCGCCGCCTAGTTATCCGATCCGGGCTGTGTGCGCACAGAAGTGTCAACAACAGGAATAATTATTCTGGGAATGGCGTTCACTTTTTCAAACCTGCCTCAGTCTCGATACGGCACGTCATTGGCCAGCAGCTTTTTTGCCGATTCGATTTTATGTTGGTCATCTGGCGCTTGCGGCTAAGCTGGCGAGCGACTTCCAATCCTGTGCGGGTGCGCTCGATCATCAGTTCCCGCTCCATTTCAGCCAGACTGGCCATGAAGTGAAAAAAGAACCAGCCGGATGGGGTGCCGATATCGGTGGCATCGGTGAGGCTCTTGAACTGCACGCCTTGCTTGTGCAACTCACCGGCCAGATCGACCAGGTTCTTGACGCTACGGCCTAGTCGATCCAGCTTCCAAACGACGAGGGTGTCGCCGTCGCGCAGCATTTCCAGCGCCTTGGCGACGCGCGCGTAGCCAACCAACATGATCGGCTACGACGCATCACAATGGCGTTTTAACGACGCGGGTGAAATTAGACCACTGCTCGATACGGAAGGCTCGAATGTCACGTACCGACTGCGGAAACCACAGACGGGAACGTAGTGCCTGTATCGCTAGAAACAGATTTGCCATGTCTTCGTTGTCCGTTACATACAGACTGCCCTGCACACGCCGGAAGCCGTGCTCATTCAGGATGGAGCCGATGTCGGCGTAGGCTTGCGAAACGCCTTTGGGGTGATGCTGCTCGGTGTCGGTCACGACCAGATCGAAGGCCACTGCGTACATCAGCGCGCCTCCGGGTCGTCGTTCACATGGGTCAACCGGTATTCGGCTTTCTCGCCCGTTTCGACCAACACAACCTCGACCATCCAATCGCCGTCATCCAACTGGCGAAGCGGTTGGCCAACCTCGTACTTCGGGCCGAACGCGCCAAAGCTCTTGATCTTGCCCACCGGAACGGGCGGTGGCTTCACGACAGCGTGCATGGCATTTCTCCTTATCGAAACTCATGGTCAGGGTAGGGGTGTGAGAATGCCAGTTCAAGAACTATTTATGAGAATGCACCGTTGTTCGATTCTGTCCGCTGCGGAGCGCGACAGCCTGTTCGCATTGCCCGACGCCAAGGATGACCTGATCCGGCACCACACTTTCAACGCAACCGATCTGTCGATCATCATCCGGCAGCATCGCGGGCCTGCGAACCGCTTAGGAAACGCCGATTTATTCAATCCGTTCGGGCTGAGCCTGTCGAAGCCGTTGCTCACCTGTTGATTCGCAGGGAGCGCATTTCGACAAGCTCAATGCGAACGGATTGAATCGGCGTTTCCCTTGGGCTTCGCTGTCCAACTGTGCTATTTGCGTTTTCCCGGCAGCGTCCTGGCGGGACGCGCATCGGGAATGCGCTGGAAAGATTTTGCCAGTAGAGCGCGAGTAGTACGAAGGTAGTCATGTCAGCCAGGGACATCTCGTGGCCTAGGGCAATGTGGTAGCCGCCCACGCTCTGCCGTAGTGAGGGCCGGGCGGTTGAGGTCATGCAGGCGGGAACCTGATGTGGCATGTATGCACGCATCAAGAATGCGATGGGACGGAATGTCTGTCCCCATCGCACTTCCTCTCTTGAGCAATGCAAGCTAAACAACTACGCGCGGGAATAATGAGCACGCAGCGCGAATGCGTTGCACCGCAGCGATAGCAAGCAAGGCTGCACCACCGGCAGAGCAATGCGTACGCCGCCTGGTTATCCGATCCCGATTGTGTTCGCGCAGAAGTGTCAATAACAGGCGCAATTATTCTGGGGATGGCGTTCACTTTATCAAACCCGGGATTTAGGGTCTGTCTTGGTTGCGGCTGGGCACTGCTGCAAGTTCTAGCGGGTGCGAATCCCGTCCCGGTAACCGTGAGCTGCGGGCCGGGTATCGAGCTTTGCAGGCGCGTTGGTGACAACGCGCTTGATGCGTAGGCACGAAAGCAGGCGA
>JANLTU010000021.1:0-2539 GCA_031363085.1 Gammaproteobacteria bacterium | reverse complement strand
AAAGTGCAGGGCCGCGCCGCACGACTTCTTTGTCGGCTTGCGTCACGTTTAGATTCGACACCAACACTGCGAGGCGGCGCGGGCTGGCATAGCCTTGCACCGCCGCGTGTTGCAGACCGGCCTTGCTCAAGCCATCGACGATGCCTTGTGTGAATGCGGTGGACAGTTTTGCCAAGGCTTTAGGCGGCAACTCTTCGGTGCCGATTTCGACCAGCAGGTCGCGCGTGGTCATTATTTCGCTCCTTGCAACATCGGAAAGCTCAGCGCTTCGCGGCGCGCGTAATACGCTTCAGCCACCGCCTTGGCCAAGGCGCGCACCCGGCCGATAAAGCGCGCGCGCTCGGTCACTGAAATCGCGCGGCGCGCATCCAGCAAGTTAAACGTGTGCGAGGCTTTCAACACCATTTCATACGCCGGCAAGGGCAGGCCAGCGGCGATCAAGCGCTGGCTTTCGGCTTCGCAGGTGTCGAACCATTTGAACAAGGACTCGACATTGGCTTGCTCGAAGTTGTACGTAGACATCTCGACTTCGTTGTGGTGAAACACATCACCGTAAGTCACTTTGCCGAACGGGCCGTTGGCCCAGGTGAGATCAAACACGCTGGCGACATCCTGGATGTACATTGCGAGACGCTCCAGACCGTAGGTGATTTCACCCGTGACCGGCTTGCAGTCAAGACCGCCCACTTGCTGGAAGTAAGTGAACTGCGAAACTTCCATGCCGTTGAGCCACACTTCCCAGCCCAATCCCCAAGCGCCGAGCGTGGGCGACTCCCAGTTGTCTTCGACAAAACGGATGTCATGCACCAATGGATCGAAGCCGAGCATTTTAAGCGAGCCCAGGTACAGCTCCTGAATGTCCAGCGGCGACGGCTTCATCACCACCTGAAACTGATAATAGTGCTGCAAGCGGTTGGGATTTTCGCCGTAACGCCCGTCGGTCGGGCGGCGCGATGGCTGCACATAAGCAGCGTTCCACGGCTCGGGGCCGATGGAGCGCAGAAAGGTCGCCGGATGAAACGTGCCGGCGCCAACCTCCATGTCGAGCGGCTGCAACAGCACACAGCCTTGGCGCGCCCAGTATTCTTGCAGCGCGAAGATCATGTCTTGAAAAGTGTCAAGCTTGCGCACGAATGGTGCGGCGGGGGAGTGGCTAGCCGTGTGGGTCTTGGTTGTCATAAGACTGCCTAGTATAGTGTGTCGCTCATGCACCCGCACCTGCTCGCAGCGATTTCGTTTCACGGCTTCGGCCACATCGGACAAAGTGCGCCGGTGGTCAATGCCTTGGTGCGTCGCATTCCGGATTTGCGCGTGACGCTGCAATGCGCCGCGCCGCTGACGGTGCTGCGCAATCATTTCCACTGTGCGTTTACGCATCTGCAAGAAGCGCAAGATTTAGGCGTCGTCAATCACGGTGCGCTGCGCGTGCTGCCTGACGACACCGCGCGCCGCTACGCTGAATTTCACGCTCAGTGGGATGCTCGCCTGACCCGCGCGACCGCGCAATTGCGCGACTTGCGACCCGACGTCGTGCTCGCCGACGTGCCTTATCTCACGTTGGCAGCAGCGGCGCAGGCGGGCATTCCAAGCATCGCAATGTGCTCGTTGAATTGGGCAGAAATTTACCGGTTCTACTGCGGTGCGCGTCCGGAAGCGCCGGGGATTCTTGCGCACATGCAGGCCGGCTATGCGGCGGCGCAGGTGTTTCTGCAACCCGAACCCAGCATGCCGATGGCCGATTTGCCTAATGCACAGCGCCTTGGTCCGCTGGCGCGCGTGGGACGAGAACGGCGCGCAGAACTACGTGCGGCGTTGGGCGTGAACCCCGCCACGCGCTTGGTGATGATTGCGTTGGGAGGAATTAAAACCGCCGTAACTCTGGACGCCTGGCCACGCGCTAACGGCGTGCGCTGGCTGGCACAGGCCGACTGGAATATCACACACCCGGATGCCCTAGCCTGGGACCAGCTCGGCTGGAATTTCATCGACGTGTTGCGCAGTGCCGACGCCTTCATCACCAAACCCGGTTATTGCAGCTTTGCTGAAGCCGCCTGCAACGGCGTGCCGGTGCTTTATGCCACCTACGAAGACTGGCCGGAAGAGGCCGGGTTGGTTGCATGGCTGCCGCAACACGTGCCATGCGCGGCCATCAACGCCGAACAATTCGCACGCGGTGACTTCATCGACAAGCTGAACCAGATAATGTCAAAACCGCGCCCGGTGCCGCTGGCGCCGTCCGGTGTCGAGCAGGCGGCTGATGTACTTGAAGCATTTTTGCGGAGCTAACGCAGAGTTCTCATTAACCGCCGCGCGCCACCGCTACACGCCGGTCTTACCGTGCTTCACCCAATGGCCCAGTAACGCGTGCAGTTGTTCGCTGCGAAACGGCTTGGGCAAATGATCGTCCATGCCGGCGGCGAGGCAGCGGTCGCGATCACCGTCGAGGGCGTTAGCGGTCAACGCGATGATGGCGACGCGCGGCTTGTTTTGCGCCTGCTCCAGGCGCCGGATCTCCGCCGAAGCTTGGTAGCCGTCCATG
>JANLTU010000018.1:0-23282 GCA_031363085.1 Gammaproteobacteria bacterium | reverse complement strand
CCAGGCCGTCGCGTAAGTCCGCTGCGCGACACCGGCGGGAGCACCACGCTTCGGGCTACGCCCTCCGCGCGGGGCTCCCGAGCTTACTCAGCGGACAATTCATGTGCTACAGAACCGGACAGATCTATTTGCTTCTAACATCGTTCGTAAATCAACGTGGTGTTTGCAAGTGTCACGAGCTCCGGGTGAATCACCACGAACGAATATGTAACCTTCCCGTAACCCACGACGTGCGAAAAACTTAAGCTTGTGCACGAGGTTATGGAAAACAGTGATGAACACAAAAAATCTAGGCGAGAGTTACGTGGTGCGAATCTATCGCTGTGAGCATCGTACCCAAAGGGCGAGCGCCCAGGGGAGTCGCAGAATTAGCGGGCGTCGTCGAGCATCCCGTCAGCGGCAAACGCGAAGCGTTTCAAACCATGGGGGAATTGTGGGCGTTACCTGAAGCCGAATGGTCAGTGCGCGAATAACTTGCGGCGCTTGCGCACTGCGTCGGCCAATACGTTGAGCAACGGCACGCTGTCGTCCCAGGCAATGCAGCTGTCGGTAATGCTCTGCCCGTACACCAGGGGCTGCCCCGGAACCACCTCTTGCCGACCGGCCTTGAGGTGGCTTTCGATCATCGCGCCGATAATGCGTATGTCGCCGTGCGCGATTTGTTGTGCGACGTCGTGACCGACGTTGATCTGTCGCTGGTATTGCTTCTGGCTGTTGGCGTGGCTGAAGTCGATCATCAGATGCGCAGGCACGCCGGCTTTTTCCAATTCGGCGGCGGCGCGGGCCACACCGGCGGCGTCGAAATTGGGCTCTTTGCCGCCGCGTAAAATGATGTGGCAGTCGTCATTGCCGGCGGTGTAAAAAATCGCCGAGTGCCCGGCCTTGGTCAGCGACAGAAAACAATGCGGCTGACTGGCGGCGCGAATCGCGTCGACCGCGATGCGCAGCGTGCCGTCGGTGCCATTCTTGAAACCCACCGGACAAGAAAGACCCGACGCCAGTTCGCGATGCACCTGACTCTCAGTGGTGCGCGCGCCTATGGCGCCCCAGCTCACCAGATCCGCAACGTATTGCGGCGTGATGATATCCAGATACTCGGTCGCGGCCGGCACGCCGATTTGGTTGATGTCCAGCAACAACTGGCGCGCCGCGCGCAATCCCTTGTTGATGTTAAAACTGCCGTCCAGCTCGGGATCGTTGATCAGCCCTTTCCAACCCACCGTGGTGCGGGGTTTTTCGAAGTACACGCGCATGACAATTAACAGGGCGTCGCTCAAATGTTCGCGCTGTTGCTTCAAGCGCGTGGCATATTCACGCGCTGCGTCCGGGTCGTGGATCGAGCACGGGCCGATGACGACCAGCACGCGATCATCTTTGCCGTGTAACACGCCATGGATGGCGTTGCGGGCCTCGACCACGGTTTGCGATGCGACATCGCTCAGCGGCAGCTCCGCGTGCAACTGTGCCGGCGAGGTGACTTCGCGGATTTCCAGAATGCGTAAATCGTCGGTGCGGTTTTTCATACGGCAAATTGTTGTAAACAAAGAGCCGCCATTATACACACCCAAATCTTTCGGACGGGTTACGCTTTTGGCTTTTTCGCCTTGATGCGATCCGTCGCCAACCACAGACCCGCCAGCAGCAACAACAGCGCCTGCGCACCCAACACTTCAAGATTGGGGAATACGCCGAGCACGTCGATGCGCGGGAAGCTGACTGGATGAATACGGAAGGTGCCCGCTTCCTGCAACGCGGCGATACCTTTACCGGTGAAGATCACCGCCAGTACGAACAACAATATCGCATTCACATTGAAGAACTGGCGCAACGGCAGGCGCAAACTGAAACGGAACATACCCCAGGCGATGCCCGCCAGCAGCAGCGCGGCAGCGGCAATGCCATAGAGCAGCTCGCGATGCTGGTCGGGCATTTGCAGCCACAAGGTCTCGAAGAACAAAATCGTTTCGAACACTTCGCGGTACACGGCGAGGAACGACATAAACACCAGGGTCCACAACGACTTACCCTGTAATTTGCTATGTATGAATTCCTTCCAGCGTTGAATGTTAGCGTTGCTATGCAACCAGTAGCCCATGTACACCAGGATCACCGCCGCCAACAGCGCCGTCATACCCTCGGTGAATTCGCGGTTCGCACCGCTGATGGAAAACAACTGCGTCGCCACAATCCAGGTCACGACACCCAACGCCAGCGCCGAAATCCAACCCGCATGCACGTAGTGCAATGACTCGCGGCGCTCGGTCTTGACTAAAAAAGACACAATCGCCGACAGCACCAAAATCGCTTCCACGCCCTCGCGCAACAACAGAATAAAAGCGCTGAACGCACCCATCAACGGCGTCGTGCTAGCGCTGGCCAAACGGGTGGATGCCTGCTCCAACAGCGTTTCCAATTCCTGTGCACGCGCACTGACTTGGTCGAACATCGGCCGCTCGCTACCCAGGTATTCGCGATACTCGGCCATTTTTTCTTCGATCTGTTCGGCAAGCTCGGGCGCCGCCAAACGCAATTGCGTTTCAACCAGCTCGTAGCCTTGCAAATACGATGCGACAGCGGCGTCGTAGGCCTGGGTTTTGCGGCCGGCGCGCGACTCCGCAACGCTGGCGCGCAGCTTCGTTAGACTCACATCGAGCCCAGCCGAGACATTGCGCATCAGAGCTTCAGGATGTGCGCGCAGATACGCCAGCAAGGCCACACCATCGTCGCCCTGCGCTGCGCGTAGCGCGGCAGGTGTGGCGCCGGTGATGCCTGCCATGTCGGTGATCAACATGCTGTGCGCACCCGACTCCAGCACCTGTTCACCGCGCTGCACTTGTTCCGGCGACGCGGAAAAACCACCGACGTAAAATGCCAAAGTCCAGCGCTGCGCGTCGGTTAATTGCGTGAACGCAGCCATGCCAGTGCCGTCCACGCCGCGCGTGATGGTGCTGTACACAGAGTAGAGACTGCGTTGTTGCTGGCGTGTGGCGTCACGCAGATTGGCCGGCGGCGGAGTCAACCGCGCGGCCTGTTCACCGTCGCCTGCGCCGCTAGCGCCATGACACTGCGAGCAGTACTGCGTATATAACGTCGGTGCGGAAGCCAGATCGGGCTGGGTACGCGGTGCGACCACGATAGCAAATTCGTCAATCAAGGCGGTGGCCAGCTCATTGCTTAGCTTTGCCACCGTGTCAGCCGATTGGTAAGTCTGCACCGCGCTAACCAAGGTTTGCGCCCGCTGACGTAACACCAACTGCTCCGGACGCGCTGCCAACTGCGCGACTTGCTGTGCTATGCGCTGGGTAAACTCCCATTGTTCGGCGTATTCCCTGGTATTGATCACTTGGCCGTTGGCGACCGCTCCTGCATAGTCAACCGCCAGATAATCCAAGGTATGTAATATGTTCTCGGCATCGGCGCGC
Organism: Gammaproteobacteria bacterium; assembly: GCA_031363085.1. Lineage (GTDB taxonomy): Bacteria > Pseudomonadota > Gammaproteobacteria > SG8-11 > SG8-11 > UBA6921. The sequence goes on along the minus strand of JANLTU010000018.1, from coordinate 19,860 downwards.
TCGTCGGCGTGCACCACCACACTGAACAACATGAACATAAAAACAGCCAACCAAGTACGCACGCATGGGTTTTCCATAGTTAACATCCAGTCTTTAGTAAATCGTAATTGATAATCGTTCTCATTTGAAAAATAGTAACAGACGCACCTCATTCGCTCAAGCGCGTTCTGCAAACTACACTGTGTGCTTGGTCACACGCCGTGCAAATGAAACTGAGAGCCTGTTCAAGATCGTCCAGGCGAGCGCATTGCGGCGTTAAAGTCGAACTCACGACTGCAAGGATGCAGGAGCAGTTGCCGAAAATACTCACCTACTGCGTGTATGCTCCGTTTTTGAATTCGATTTTGCCTAGCATTGCATCCTCCAGGAACATCTTGAACAAACTCTAAGAAAATGATTACTCAAGACACAGAAACCCTGCGCAAGAACATTGCGGAACTTGAAGAAGAGCATCGGACGCTGGATCGACACATCGAGGAGCTCGCACACGACACCACGGCCGATCAAGTGAAGGTGCGGCGGATGAAAAAGCGCAAGCTGGCGATCAAGGACGCCGTGGAGCGCCTGCGCAGTCAGTTGATTCCGGATTTAAATGCGTAGAGTCACAGGAGTGTGATTTCACTTCCAATGCAACGCAAATTGAAAATGGAATCTCTCAGTAAATGTCACGATCCAACTCTTCCCACGGCCCGCTCCATTCTTCCGGGTGGATGGCATGACCGGTGTCGCCCAGATCGTCGCGCGCCACGTTATCGAAAGTGCCGGTCCAATCTTCGGGCGGGTCGATTGACTCGACCGGCATGGCGTACCACACGCTCAGCGTAACTTCTTCAAGCTCGCCACCGAAGTGCTGAAGCTCGACAGTTTCGTCATCAACGGCGATAACCTGAAATGTTTTTCCTGCATTGTCGCGGTACCACCCATCGATTTCCGGATCGCGCTGCACGTTCATCGAAACAACCTCCCACGAAGAAAATAAAACTACGATGAACTCATGCTAAGCGTGCAATTCCGGTTGGGTACTGGTGAAACTACGTATTACCTGCCGGAGCCCCCGGTGATAAGTGCGGTGCCATCGGCGCTTTCCAACGCGATGGATTGCACATGCCTGCCTAAAATCACAATCTTGCCACGGCGGCGATCCGCGCCGTTGTCGCTGAAGTCGAACGAGAACACACGACGGAACGTAAGCTGCCCACGTCCGTCGCGCCCCAGCCGTAACTGGTCCACGCTCACCGATTGATCGAGAAATTGCACGTTGATGTCGGCGCAGGCACGCGCGCCGGTGCGCAGCGCCAGTTCGCGCGCGCGCAGGCTGTCGAACCAGAACCAGGCCAACGCCGCGAGCATCGCCAGCAGAATAATGCCCGTGAGTGAATCAGTCATGCTCCGCGTGCTCCAGTGCAGCACTGGCGTCTAGCCAGGTTTCTTCGACGACGCTGAGCTCTTGCTGCGTCTGTGCCTGTTCCAGCAGCAGCGCTTTTAATTGCTGCTTGTTGCTGTCGGCGTAAATGCTGCTTTGCGCCAACGCGTCGTCGATGCGTGTGCGTTGCTGCGTTAGGCGCGTCATGCGTTGTTCGAGCTCCTGCACCTGTTTGCGCAGCGGTTGCAGACGTTGACGTTTTTCTGCTTCGCTGCGTTTGCGATCTTTACGGCCGAGCATGCCGACGGATAGTTTTTCGTCGCTAGGCGCGGGGGCGCCTTGCGCGCGCCGCCGTTCGCTCAACCAGGCGCGGTATTCGTCCAGATCGCCGTCGAATTCTGCGACGCTGCCATCGGCAACCAACAGCCAGCGATCTGTGACACTGCGCAGTAAATACCGGTCATGTGACACGATCACCATCGCGCCTGAAAAATCCTGCAAGGCCATGGTTAAGGCGTGGCGCATTTCCAGATCCAGATGGTTGGTGGGCTCATCCAGCAGTAGCAAGTTGGGTCGTTGATAGACCAGCAGCGCCAGCACCAGTCGCGCTTTTTCACCGCCGGAAAACGGTGCCACCGGCGCCATGGCGGCGTCGCCGATAAAGCCAAAACCGCCGAGGAAATTGCGTAATTCCTGCTCGCTGGCTTTAGGGTCGAGACGCAGCACGTGTTGCAGCGGGCTGGACGCGTCGTGCAATTGCTCCAGTTGGTGTTGCGCGAAATAACCGATGCGCAAATCTTGTGCGGCGACGCGCTCACCCGCCATCACCGGCTGCACGCCGGCCAGCACTTTAATCAAGGTCGACTTACCGGCGCCATTGGGGCCCAGCAAACCGACGCGATCCCCCGGCACCAAGGAAACCTCCGCCCCCTTCACCACGAAACGGTCCGCGTAACCGGCGCCGACGTGCTCCAGCGACAGCAGCGGATTGGGCACTTTGAGCGGCGCGCGAAACGCAAAATGGAACGGCGTGTCGACGTGCGCGGGCGCAATCAACTCCATGCGCTCCAGCGCCTTCATGCGGCTTTGCGCCTGACGCGCCTTGGTCGCCTGCGCGCGGAAGCGGTCGACGTAACTGCGGATATGCGCAACCTCGCGCTGCTGTTGCGCATACGCCGCCTGTTGCCCGGCAAGTTGCGCGGCACGACGCACTTCGAATGCCGAATAATTGCCGGTGTAGACGGTGAGTTTTTCATGTTCGATGTGCGCGATGACGTTCACCACCCGGTCGAGAAATTCACGGTCGTGCGAAATCAACAACAGCGCCCCCGCATAACCGCGCAGCCAGTCTTCCAACCACAACACCGCATCCAGATCCAGATGGTTGGTGGGCTCGTCGAGCAGCAACACCTCGGAGCGGCGCATCAACGCACGTGCCAAGTTGAGGCGCATGCGCCAACCGCCGGAAAACTCCCGCACCGGTGTCGCGTGCTGCGGAGTGGCAAAACCCAAGCCAAACAATAGCTGTGCCGCGCGGCTGTTCGCGGTGTAGCCGCCGTGGGATTCGTACTGCCCGTGCAAGGCGGCAATACGCACACCGTTGTCGGATTGCTCGGCGTGGCGCAGCGCCTGTTCCAGCGCACGCAATTCTTCATCGCCGTCGAGCACGTAGTCGATGGCTGATTGATCGGTTGCCGGCGACTCTTGCGCCACATGCGCGATCACCCACTGCACCGGCAGGTCGACGTCCCCTGCATCGGCGTGTAATTCATCACGCAGCAGTGCAAATAGGCTCGACTTGCCAACACCGTTGGCGCCGGTGATACCGACTTTTTGCCCGGGGAACACGCTGAAGGTGGCGTCGGCGAACAACACGCGACCACCGCGCCGCAGCGTAATATTTTGAAAGTTCAGCATCGAAAAACCACCCGTATAAAATACCCAACCTAACGTTTAATGATTTTCCAGCAATGATGAATGCGCGCATTCCTCTCGAAGTCTTTCGGAATGGTCGCCTGCGTCAGGTCTTCTATCTCGACATTTTCAAGCGCGGCACGATCCAACTTGAAGCGCCGGAAATTATTCGAGAACACCAGTACCCCGCCGGGTACTAGCAAGCGCAGCGCGTCGCGCAACAACAACGCTTGATCACGTTGCACGTCGAAGTGGTCGGTCATACGTTTTGAATTTGAAAACGTCGGCGGATCGAGGAAAATCAAATCGTAGCTACCCGGCGCGTGCTGCGCCTGCTCGCGCAACCACGCCAAGCAGTTTTCCTGTAAAAACTGATGGTCGTGCCCGGTGTAACCATTTAACGCCATGTTGCGTTGCGCCCAGTCCAGATAAGTGCGCGATAGATCCACCGTGGTCGTGCTGTAGGCGCCACCCGCTGCGGCATACACGCTGGCGGTACCGGTATAGGCAAACAAATTCAGAACGTGTTTGCCGGAGGCCAGTTCGCGCAGCAGCGCGCGCGTCGGGCGGTGATCCAGAAACAGGCCGGTGTCCAGATAGTCGGTGAAATTCACCTGAAAGTGCAGCCCGCCTTCGCTGACTTCGACGTAGTATCCTCCTTCCGAAAATTTCTCGTACTGTGCCGCGCCCTTTTGGCGGCGGCGGGTCTTTAAATAAACACGCTCGACCGGCACCTCCAGCACCTGCGGCAACACCGCCAGCGCCTCCTGCAAACGTTGCTGAGCTTTTTCCGGATCGATGCTGCTGGGAGCCTGATATTCCTGCACGTGCACGTGACGCACGGCGTGCGCCGCGTCGTGGTACAGATCGATGGCGAGTGCATATTCGGGCAGATCGCCGTCGTAGACGCGATAACAACTCACGCCTTCACGCTGCGACCAGCGCTGTGCTTGTTGAAGTTTTTTGCGCAAGCGGTTGGCGAACATTTCCGCGCCTGAACTGATTTGCTGCGCGATATTCGCTGCCGCGTTGGCACCCGACGTCGGCGGAAAAACTGCTCCCGCGTTTTCCGCACTTCCGCCATCCCTGGTGGTCGCCGGCACCTGATAATGAAACAAGTGACACTCAAGCGGCCCGTTGAACAACGCATGCGCGCGTTGCGAGCGCAGCCCCAGATACGCGGCCAGTTCCGGATTGCCGGTGAACACTGCTGCGCGCCACGCCGGCAAACTGCGCAGCACGGTGCCCAGTTGCGCGTACAAGGTGCGCAGCTCGCCGGCATTGCCCAGGCGTGCACCGTAAGGTGGATTCACCACCAACAAGCCAGGTTTTGACAGGTTTTCGGGTTTACCACCGCCCAGCGTGCGGCGTTCGATGTGCACCTTGCCCTGCAACCCGGCGCTTGCCACATTCAACAGTGCCGCCTGCACCGCCTCGGCGTCACTGTCGTAGCCACGGATCGACGGTAAATTTTCCAACCCGCGCGTACGTCGTTCCTGTGCCTCACGCAACAGCTTGCCCCACAGCTCCGGGTCGTGTCCGCGCCAGCCCAGAAAGCCAAAATGTTCGCGCATCAGCCCCGGCGCAACGTCGCCCGCAATCCACGCGCCTTCGATCAACAAGGTCGCCGAACCGCACAGCGGATCGAGCAACGGTCCAGCGCTGTGCGCAATCTGCGGCCAGTCGGCCAGCAGCAAAATCGCGGCGGCGAGATTTTCTTTGAGCGGCGCATGCGCCCCGGCGCTGCGATAGCCACGCCGGTGCAAACTGCCGCCGGACAAGTCCAGACTGATGCGTGCCTGATCGTTACGTAAATGCAGGTTGATGCGCAGATCGGGCTGCTCGACATCCACCGACGGGCGCTCGCCGAATAAATCCCGCAATCTGTCAACAATCGCGTCCTTGGTTTTGAGCGCAGCGTAGTGCGTGTGCGTCAGCACCGAACTCACCGCCGTGCATTCCACCGCCAGCGTGCCGCGTACGTCCAGATGATTTTCCCAGGTGAGGGCTTTCACGCCTTCGTACAACTGCTCCGGCGTTGCCGCGCGCAACTTGGCGATCGGCATCAACACGCGATTAGCCACGCGCGACCACAAACACACGCGGTAGGCGATTTCCTGGTCGCCGGCAAACGACGCGCCGGCATTGGTTTCGCGCACGTCGTAGGCACCCAGCGCGAGCAACTCCAGCGCCAGCGGTGTGGTCATGCCTTTGGGCGCGGCGGCAAAAAATTGAGTGTTATCGGGCAGCGGCATGGTGAAGACTAATGGTGAATGTTAAATTTTGAATGTTTAATTCAGGTGTGCGCGCAGCGCACTTTGCAATTAAGCATTCAAAATTTAACATTTTCCCTCAAGATTTTCTCCCCACATAAACCGTCACTTCCTCGCGATCATGATACAACTGCTTGCAGGCCACATCGTAACGCATGCCGGCTTCGTCCAGCGTAGTGCGCACCAGCTCCAGACAGCGCTGGGTTTCTTCATAACGCTTCTTCATCGGCAGCTTCAAATTAAATATCGAGCGCTGGCACCAACCCTGCGCAAGCCAACGCGCCGCCAGTTGCGCGATGCGGATCGGCTGCTCGACCATGTCGCAGACCATCCAGTCGACGCGCTTGACCGGTTGGTAGCGAAAGCCGTCCGCGCGCACGTGCTCCACGATGCCGGAGTTCAACAGCGACGCATCGATGGCGCCGTTGTCGACTGCGATCACGCGCATGTGGCGGCGCACGAATTGAAACGTCCAACCGCCGGGAGCGGCGCCCAGGTCCACCACGCTCATGCCTGCTTGCAACCACCTCTGTTGTTGCTCGCTCGACAAGAAATGCAGCAGTGCTTCGTCGAGCTTCAGCGTCGAGCGACTGGGTGCGCCGCGCGGAAATTTCAAGCGCGGAATACCCCCGAGCCACGGCGAACCCTGCGCGCGGCGCGCGTAACCGACATAGGCACTGGTCGAGGCGACAAAACAAACCTGCGCCCGCAGCGCTGCGCGCGCGCTCCAGAGTTCCGCCTGTTGCAAGCGGCTGGTCAATGGTTTGGACAAGGCGCGGCATAACGGCGACAACTCTTTGCCCAGGTTGGTGTCAGGTGTTTCCAAAAAGGCTTCGCCAAATAAATCCGGCGCGGCACGCAACGCCTGCACCAGGGGCTCGACCCGGTCTTTCAACGGCAAGTCCTTGAGCAGCGCCAGCACGAAAAACCATTGACGCGCAAATGTGAAGTCGTGCTCCGCAAGCCGGTGAAATTCTGCTGCATCACGCTGCTCCTCGGCGGTTTCAAATACCACCAGACCGGATTGCGATTTAGCACGTGCAAATCCATGCAGGCCACGCGCGGTAGCACGCGCCATGACTTCCGCAGCGCATTCGTTTTCGAAACCCGCACGGCAAAGCAGCAAGACTGAGTTCATTGAAAATTTCTGGAGACTATAAATTAAGAAGCGAGAATTGCTGCCGATGTTACCACGACGGACTCGCAGCGCTGGCGAGGCTACACGCGTCGACGTGTTGTTTTGGTTTGGGTAAGCAATGGGACATCACACGCTAGACATAACTGCGCGTAACTCCGCACACGCTCTGGCCGATGCAGAATTTTTATTCGCGCGCTTCGGCCGGCGCATCGCGATCATCTCGGGCGTGTTGCTGCTGTTGGTCACGGCAGTCACCTGGCAAGTGGTGACTCGGGGTCAGGCGCGCGTGCTCGAATACCAAGCCCGCGAAATTGCCGACGTGGTTACGCGCATGGCGGCGAGCGCACGCTCAAGCTACGCGCACCATATCGTGGAAAAACTGCGCGCCGAGGGCACGGGTGCCGACGCCGACTACGCACATATTAAAGGTGCAGTGCCGTTACCGGCGCAATTTCTGAAGTTCATGAGCCAACGCGCCAGCGACGAAAGCGCCGGGCTGTTCCACTACCAACCGCTGAGCAAATGGAATCTGGACGAGTCGCAGGGCTTGATGGATGAGTTTCAGCGCTGGGCGTGGGGCCGGCTTGAACTTCAGGATCAAGCCGAGCCGCAAGGCCCGCTCACTTGGACACCGATCTATCGCATCGAAAACATCCACGGCGTACCCACGCTGCGTTATCTGCGCGCCGATCCGGCCGTGGCGCAATCCTGCGTGGACTGTCACAACGCGCTGGAGCAGCGCCCCGACATCATCCAGCGCCGCCTGCGCTTCGGACAGCCCACCCACAAGCAGTGGCGCCTGCATCAATTGATGGGCGCCATTGAAGTCAACGTGCCCCTGGAAAAAGTCGCCGAGCGCGCGCACCAGCAAGCAAACACCGCCTTGATGGTGGTCAGCAGCGGGGTGGCCGCCGGCCTGCTGATCATCGGTTTTTTCCTGTTCACGGACCTTTCGCAAGCACGCCGCATGGCGCGCAAACTCGCCTGGCAGGCGCGTCACGACCCACTCACAGAACTACCCAATCGCGCAGTGTTTGAACAGCATCTGGCAACACTGGTGGCGCGCGCCCAAAGCACGGCCAGCACGCACGCCCTGCTGTGCTTGAATCTGGATCAATTCAAGATGATCAACGACGCCTGCGGACACCGCGCCGGCGACGCCTTGCTCCGCCAGTTCGCTGCGCTGTTGCGCTCGCATCTGCGCGACGGCGACATGCTGGCACGCCTTGGCAGCGATGAGTTCGGCCTTGCCTTGGAACAGTGCAGCATGGAAACGGCACGCGAAATTGCCGCAGCGCTGCAACAAGCGACGCGCGACTTTCGCTATATCTTCGGGCCACGCCGTTTTGAGATCGGCGTGGGTATCGGGCTGGTTGGCATCACCTCGGCAAGCGACAGCGTCAGCAACCTTCTGAGTGCCGCCGATGTCGCCTGTCGCACTGCAAAAGCCATCGGACGCAACCGCATTCACGTGCTGCATCCCGACGCTGCCGAAATGCATCGGCACCGTTCGGAAGTGCAGTGGGTCTCCGGCATCACGCGTGCCCTGGAAGAAGGACGCATGCGCCTGGTGGTCCAGGACGCCGTGCAACTGCCGGAACGCGTGCACGGCCGGCGCTATCAAGAAATTCTGCTGCGCATGATCGACGAGCAGGGCAACCCGATTCCGACCGGCACCATCATTACCGCAGCGGAACGTTTTAATCTGATGGGCGTGATCGACCGGTGGGTGATCCGCACCACGTTCACGCTGATCCGGCAGGGCAAGCTCAAGGCAAATGCCGACAACGTGGTGGCCATCAATCTGTCGGGCAATTCGCTCAACGATGCAGACTTTCTCGACTTCGTGCGTGCGCAACTGGCCAGTTTCAACATACCGTCCAAGCACATCTGTTTTGAAATCACCGAAACCGCCGCGATCCACGCTATCGAAAACGCCGGCCAGTTCATCCGTGCGCTGAAAGCCTACGGCTGCCAATTCGCACTCGACGACTTTGGCGCCGGTTCCAGTTCGTTCGGTTATTTAAAACACCTGCCAGTCGACTATTTAAAAATCGACGGAATTTTCGTCCGCGATTTCGAAAAAGATTCCATCAACCGCGCGATGGTCGAAGCGGTGGCGAAAATCGGCCGCGTGATCGGCATCTTGACGATTGCCGAATGGGTGGAAAGCGAAACCGTGCTCGATCAGTTGCGCGATATCGGCATCGACTTTGCGCAAGGCTATGCGGTGTCGCGCCCGCGCACGCTGGACGTGGTCGATGAGCCCGCAGCAAAAAGTTAATCGGTGCGTTACTTAAACGCCTTGATCAACGCTTCAAGTTGCACGCGCATGGATTTGTCATGCGGTGTGACCGGCGGAAGCTTGCGGTTGATGCTGAGCAATTCATAGACCGCCATCTGCGCCGCGCGCACCGAATATTCCACCGTAAACACGACATCATCGGCAATTTCGACGAACTGGCTGACGAAGGCGAGATTCTTCGAGTTGTGCGGCAGCGGCAAGGGTCGGTCACTGTGCTTGCGCGGCATGAACATGCTGGTGATGTACGGCATACGGCAGGCAATGCAATTGGCGGATGCAACCGTCTCCAGATCGAAGCGCAGGTGGCCGCAGAGTTCCTGCAAAATTTCCGCGCCAGTGCACGCGTCCAGCGGCTTCGCAACGAAGTTGCCGATCCGATCCGGAAACAGTGCGTAGCCCCAGAACACCTGCACGTCGGCGGGCTGATTGATGAAGTGCGGTTGATGCGCCAGCACGATGGACAGCCGCCAATTTGAGTCCTTAAACGTTACCAGGCCACCGGTGCCCGGCGGGTTGCCCGTGAACGCTTTCATCTGATCGAAGAACGCCGGGTTCCTGAGCGTGACAGTAAACGACTCCCAGTAAGACTGCGCAATGCAACTGTTAAAGGCGGCAGGATTGCCAAATTGCGGGCGGCCCTCGGCTAAGGTTTCCCACAGCGTCCAACCGCCGCTATCGACTTTGGTCAGCTTGCTGGGCGCACTGGTCATCGAACCCAGACTGGAGGCATCGGTCATGGAACCGTTTTGAAAAAACACCAAGTCGCCGTTCTGCACCGCAATGCGTTCGCGTTTGCCCTGTTGCAGGCACTGGATACCGGTCACGACAAACTTGCCCGCTTCGGTTTTATGGTCGAAACCCGTCACCGTGCAATCCGCAATCAGATGCACGCCCTGTGCTTTGAGCCAGGTCTGCAACGGCAGCACCAGCGAATCATACTGGTTGTAGATGGTGCGCTTGACGCCGGCCAGCGTTTCGATACGGGAAAACTCCAGCATAAAGCGGTGCAGATAGCGTTTGAATTCAACCGCGCTGTGCCACGGCTGGAAAGCAAAGGTGGTGGACCACATGAGCCAGAATTCAGTTTCGAAGAAGCCGGGCGCAAGCCAGTCGGTGATGCAACTTGCGCCGAGCATCGCTTCGTCGGCATTACTGAGTTTCAGCAATTCGATGCGGTCCTGCATCGAGAATCCCATCGAGGTCACCGGAACCTTGGCACGACACCGGTCAACCAGCCGCGCCATCGAATGCGCCTGATAGCTGTCATTGAACTCGACGGTTTCGTCGAACACGGTTTTGCCCGGGTTATTCAGCGCGGGGATCGACTTGTAAAGATCCCAGGTGCATTCGTAGTTGTCAGTGGTCAACATACGCCCGCCACGGATCGAGTAGCCACCGGAAGGATCACCCGAACCGTCCAGGCTGCCGCCCAGCACCGGTGCCGCTTCATAAATCGAGATATTGCCGCCGGGCAACCCGCCGTCACGGATCATGAAGGCGGCCGCCGCCAGCGACCCGATACCGCCACCGACGAGAAATGCTTTTGTAGTTCTGCTCATTGCGTCTGGTTCCTGGGAAAGGTTTGCATCCACACGGACGCGCCCACCTGCCCAACCTTCTGGTCTGATGGAGCGCGTCTTGATATTAATGGCGAGACGAAAGTCTGGCAGCGTGCTTAGGTATTACTAGCATCCCGTAAGCTTGGCCATTTATCTGGCTCGTTCGGCCACTTGGTAAATGCGAGAAAGTACAACAGCATGACATTCAAGAGCGGGACCAGCATGAGCAGACTTAACCACTTCGAGTAACCCGCTTTGGAAAAAATAAACCAAAACGGCACGATCACCACCGCGGCGGCGACCAACATCATCAGCGGGCTAAAAGGCCACATTCCACTGGCAAGCATTGCTTCAAACATGAGATTTCTCCATTTTTGTAATCTGGCTGCGTAGCGGGGACAACCTGCACCCACACAGCAGTCACGGTTCAGTTAGCAAGACATTAAAAACGTGCCGCACACACCGGCTTTCACTCGGCCAAGAAGCCGCCGTCAATCGCAAGCGTCGTGCCGGTGACAAATGAACTGTCATCGCAGGCCAGATATATAAAGCCTTGCGCAATTTCTTCCGGCCTGCCCATGCGCTTCAGTGGGTGCAAGGCGATCAGATGTTGCTCGACCTCGGCATGTTTGCCGATGCTGCTTTTAGCAATCATCGGTGTGTCGATAAAGCCGGGACAAATTGCATTGACGCGGATGCCTTCCTTGGCATATTCCAGCGCGGCGGTTTGGGTCAGCCCGATGACGCCGTGTTTTGCGGCAACGTAATGCGCTGCCGTGGCGAAGCCCACTTTGCCCAAAATAGAAGCGATATTGACGATGACACCGGCCTGCTGTTTCGCCATTTGCGCCAACTCATGCCGCATGCAATTGAACACTCCGCTGAGGTTGATGCCGATGACGTTAAGCCAGGCGTGCTCGCTCATATCGCCCAATTTATTCGGCTCACCGCCGATACCGGCGCTGTTGAGTGCGACATCAAGCGCACCAAACTTGCCGACCACTTTCTCTACCGCCACTTGAACTTGCGCAAATACCGACACATCGCATTCAATAAAAAAGGCTTTGGAATTGCGATATTTCATGTCTTCTAGCGCGCTTACCGCAGCAGCGGACGGCCGATAGGCGATGGCGACGTTCGCTCCTTCTGCGGCGGCCGCCAGCGCACACGCCCTGCCTATTCCCGATAACCCGCCAGTGATGAACAGCGTTTTATTTTCCAGCTTCCTCATCGCTGTTCCCGAACCACGCGATCAAGACGTGCGCCCATCCGCATCAGCGCCACCAGGATCACGGTACTTTCCAACGCGACAACCATCATCGCAGCCAGCGGACCGGCTAAAATCAGCGTGCCGCCCAGCGGGAATAGAAAGATGGCGAACCCGAACAGCGTGACCCACACCCTGCTCCAGAAAATGCTTGACTTGCTCGTGTTACGACGGCGCGCGTCGGAATTAAGGTCATCGGCGGCCGGTGCTCCGACGCGATGCTCCTTACCGCCGAAGGCCAGGGTGTTAAATAAGGGCGCATAACGATGCCATGGATGCGCCGCAGGTTCGGCCTGGGCATGCGTGCCGAGAATTTCTAAAGCAACAAATTTTGTTGACATGGGTTATCTCCTCTTGATGCGGTTGCCGAGATTGTAATAACCGAGGATAGGTTCCTCGGCACGATGCTCCGTGCCCACCATGGGCGCGTTCTTTACATCAAAGACCGGTCGCTGCGTTGCCTTCCGCACAGGACTCACCACAACCTGTGTACCAAACCTTCCCGCACTTGTGTTTTGTATCGACATATTCAATCTCCTGGTGACGTGTTCCGTGTTCCGTGTTGCGCCGGCGCTGCCATGCCGGCAGTTACCGTGCGGCGGCGATACGGTAGGCCGCATGGCACGCGACGCACTGTTGCAACGCACCGCTGAGCTGCGTCAGCGTCGCGCTGGCCTGGCCGAGCGTTTCCGCATCCAGTGCAATTTGATCGAACGCCGTGTGGAGACTGGACGCCATAAACTTGAATGCGGGCGGCAGCTTCCCTTTGAGCGACGCGGGCATCGCATGACCTGCGCCCATCGGACGCGCCGCTTGCGCAACCGCTTGCATGTCGCCACTGGCCAGGGCGTCGGTGATGACTTGCGCACCGCTCAGGAAGTGCCGCATCTGCATCAAAATGAAAGCACGCTCCGCCGCTGTCCAAACCAAAACCGTACGGTTATCTTCGACCACCGAGGCGGGATCATTGGACGCTGGCTCGGTGAGCTCGACATCAGCCGCTGATGCGAGTGGCCCGGTCAACAGGCATGCCGACATTACGGCGGGAACAATTAGTCTATTCATGGCTCCTCCTTGAGGATTCGAGGGTTGGCCGGCAAACATGTCCGGCACAGGAGCCAACATAATCAAGCCGCCGCCGCTTCTCTGTGCGGGCGCCAACATAGGCGGCGGGCAGTTGCCCCGCGACCTGCGTCTGTGCGCCAGCGTACATACGCTCATCCGCACAGCGGCGAGGATGCGTATACCTTCGACGAGGGCGTAGTTTTATACACCGACGGTGGTCGCCAGCCACTGTTGCCGGTCCATGTGAACGGACACCCCCCGACGTACTTTTGTGCGCTTTGAAGCACGGAAACTTACTTATGCCCGACAACCTAGTACTCCGACAAAACGCGATGCTCAAAGCCGGGGCCTTGCAGCACGCCATCCTTACCAGCGCCAATTTTTCGATTATCGCCACCGACGAGCAAGGCATCATCCAGCTCTTCAATGTCGGCGCCGAGCGCATGCTGGGCTACCAAGCTGCCGAAGTCGTGAACAAAATCAGCCCCAGCGATATTCATGATCCGCAGGAAGTGCAGGCGCGTGCGGAAGCCTTGAGCCTGGAGCTTTCCACCCCGATTGCGCCGGGCTTTGAAGCGCTGGCCTTTAAAGCGTCACGCGGCATCGAAGACAGCTACGACCTGACCTACATCTGCAAAGACGGCAGCCGCTTTCCGGCCATCGTGTCAATCACCGCACTGCGCGACGATTACGGCGACATCATCGGCTACCTGCTGATCGGCGCCGACAATTCCATGCGCAAGCGCGTCGAATCGGAACTCAATGCCGCCATGGCCGCTGCGGAAAAAGCCAACCTTGCCAAATCGGATTTTCTTTCCAGCATGAGCCATGAGCTGCGCACGCCCTTGAACGCGATTCTCGGCTTTGCCCAGCTCATGGACACCGGCACGCCGACGCCGACACTCTCGCAGAAGCGCAACCTCGACCAGATTCTGAAGGCCGGCTGGTACCTGCTGGAGCTGATCAACGAGATTCTCGATCTGACCCTGATCGAGTCCGGCAAGGTGACGCTGTCACGGGAACCGGTTTCGCTCGCTGAAATCATGATCGAGTGCCGCGCCATGATCGAGCTGCAGGCCCATAAGCGTGGCATCGACATGACCTTTCCACACTTCGTCATCCCCCACTTCGTCAAAGCCGACCGCACCCGCGTCAAGCAAGTGCTGATCAACTTGCTGTTCAACGCCATCAAGTACAACAAGCCGGGCGGTAAAGTAGTGGTGGAGTGCGTTTTGAGCCCGCCGCATTCGATTCGTATCAGCGTTCAGGACACCGGGGCCGGCTTGGCGCCAGAACAGCTCGCACAACTGTTCCAGCCGTTCAATCGCCTCGGCAAAGAGACTAGCACCGAAGAAGGTACCGGCATCGGTCTGGTGGTGACCAAGCGCCTGGTGGAATTGATGGGCGGCACCATTGGCGTGGACAGTACCGTTGGCGTCGGCAGCGTGTTCTGGATCGAATTGGGTCTGACCAGTGCACCGCAGCTTGCGGTGCAGCAGGCCGAACATGCCACGTCGGCACGGCTGCCGGTAGCGGCGGGCACACCGCTGCGCACCTTGCTGTACGTAGAAGACAACCCGGCCAATCTGGAATTGGTCGAGCAACTGATTGCACGTCGCCCCGACCTGCGTCTGCTGTCCGCAGCGAACGGCAATTTAGGCGTCGAGTTTGCGCGCGCCTATCTGCCGGAAGTGATCCTGATGGATATCAATCTGCCCGGCATCAGCGGTATCGAGGCCATGAAAATTCTGCGTGCCGACCCAACCACGGCGCATATTCCGGTGATCGCGCTGAGCGCCAACGCGGTGCCACGTGATATCCAGAAGGGCCTGGAGGCCGGATTTTTCAACTACCTGACCAAACCCATCAAGGTCAACGAGTTCATGGATGCACTCGACTTAGCACTGAAATTCGCGCAAAAACCCCCCGCGCGCGTCGCCTAAGAGCCTGTTCACGATCTCAGTGTAAGGAACAACGGCGGCGGCCCTGTGCGCGGGTCAAGCAGAAATTCTGTGCCGTATCGTAGCTCACCACCGGCGGTGCGCTTGTGGCGGGGTGACTACCATGGTCGGGTGTGGTGCGTAGCGGCCCGATGCATCGCGCCGCTACAGCGGCTAGAAGCACACTACGGCAGCGCGATGTGATCGCAAGAACGGAACGGGTAAGACATTCTTAAGCCCACCCGAACAATGGAGGCGCACAGTGACCAACATGACTAAAAGCGCAGGCAACAACCTCCTTCAGCAAGACCCCTCGACAACACCGCGCCGGCAAGCCGAATCCGGCGCGGCCAAAACTGCCCACGCGTCGCCGATGGAAAATGTCGAGCCGCAATCTCCGGAAGCCGTCCGCAGCATGCTGCACGAGCTGCGCGTGCACCAAATCGAACTGGAAATGCAGAACGAGGAGCTGCGCCGTACCCAGGCCGAACTGGACGGCGAACGGGCGCGTTATTTCGATCTCTATGAGTTGGCACCGGTCGGTTATTGCACCGTCAGCGAGCAGGGACTGATCCTGCAAGCCAACCTCACTGCCGCCCAGATGCTGGGCATAAACCGGGGCGCGCTGATCGCGAAGAGCATCAGCCGCTTCATCCTCAAGACCGACCAAGACATTTACTACCTGAGCCGCCAACAGCTCATTGAAACCGGTAACCCGCAAACCTGCGAGTTATGCATGGTGAGGAATGACGGTACGCAACTCTGGGTTAATCTGGTATCCACCTATAGGCCGGACAACGGTGGCACGCCACTGCAACGCATGGCGCTGACCGACATCACCAGCAGCAAGACCATGGCGACGGCGCTGCAAGAGAAAAATGTCGAGCTTGAGAGCGCCCGCGCCGTGGCGGAAAAAGCCAACCTCGCAAAATCGGATTTCCTGTCCAGCATGAGTCATGAGCTGCGCACGCCGCTCAGTGCGATTCTGGGCTTTGCGCAGCTCATCGACGCGGGCGCGCAGGCGCCGACGCCCTCGCAAAAGCAAAGCCTTACTCAGATCATCAAGGCCGGCTGGTACCTGCTTGATCTGATCAACGAAATTCTCGATCTGGCGCAGATCGAATCCGGCAAGCTAGCGCTGGCGTTGGAGCCGCTGGCGCTGACCGCGCTGATCCAGGAATGCTTGGCGATGGTCGAACCGCAGGCACAACAACGCGGCATCCGCATAAGCTTCGCCAAAGATGACCACCGGCATTTTATACAGGCCGACCGCATGCGCGTGAAGCAGGCCCTCATTAACCTGCTGTCCAACGCGATCAAATATAACCAGCCGAACGGTGCGGTGCGGGTGGACTGCAGCGAGCACACCCCCGGACGCCTGCGCATTGCCGTCCAAGACACCGGCGCAGGTTTGCCGGCGGAAAAGCTTGCGCAACTGTTCCAGCCGTTTAATCGTTTGGGCCAAAACGCGAGCACCGCGCAAGGCACCGGCATCGGTCTGGTGGTGTGCAAACGGCTGGTCGAGTTGATGGGCGGCAGCATCGGCGTGGCAAGCACGGTGGGCACCGGCAGCACCTTCTGGATTGAGTTAAACCGCGCGGTTGAACTCCTCCCCGAGCCGCCCGCGACTTCGGTGCAGGCGGTGCCCAGCAACGCGCCCGTGCATGCCCTGCTGTATATCGAGGACAACCCCGCCAACCTGATGCTGGTCGAAGACCTGATCGCGCGTCGGCCCGATTTACGTTTTCTAAGTGCAGTGGACGCAACGCACGGCATCGAGCTTGCGCGCAGCGCCCAGCCGGATGTGATCCTGATGGACATCAATCTGCCCGGCATCAGCGGTCTGCAGGCGCTGCGCATCCTGGCGCATGACCCGGTCACCGCGCACATTCCGGTGGTGGCGCTCAGTGCGCATGCCTTGCCGCACGATGTCGCCAACGGTCTGGCGGCAGGATTTTTCCGTTACCTCACCAAACCGCTCAAGGTCGACGTGCTCATGGACACGCTCGACGTAGCACTTAAATTCTCGTCAACGACAGTCACCGAGGTAAAGACCGCATGATGAATACCGAATCCGACATTCTCAACGCCAGTGTCCTGATCGTCGACGACCAACAGATCAATATCAGCTTACTTGAGCAGTTGCTGAGTGAGGCGGGCTATACCCACGTCACCTCAACCATGAACCCGCAGAAGGTCTGCGCGCTGCATCGCAAGCACCGCTACGACTTGATTCTGCTCGACCTGCAAATGCCCGATATGGACGGTTTTCAGGTCATGGAAAGCCTCAAGACCAATGCCGCAGACAGCTACCTGCCGGTGCTGGTGATCACTTCCCAGCCCGCCCACAAGCTGCGCGCGCTACAAGCCGGCGCAAAAGATTTCATCAGCAAGCCGTTCGATCTGATTGAAGTCAAGACCCGTATTCATAACATGCTGGAAGTGCGGCTGCTGTATAGAAAGTTAGAGAATTACAGCCAACTGCTGGAACAGAAAGTCGCAGAACGCACCGCCGAATTGCGCGAAAGCGAAGCGCGCTATCGCAGCCTGACGGAACTGGCTTCCGACTGGTACTGGGAACAGGACGAACACGGCAGCTTCACCAAGGTGTCCGGCCCGGTGCTGGAGATGCTCGGCATCCGCGTCGACGCCTTGGCGGCAGAAACACCGGCAACTGCGCCGAGCGGCTGGAATGAGGCGGAGCGCGCCGCGCTTCAGGAAAAAATCGCCGCACGGCAACCCTTTCTGGATTTCGTTTTCAGCCGTGTCAATGCCGATCACTCGCAACAAAAATTTCAGGTCAGCGGGGAACCGATGTTTAACCAGTTCTCGCGCTTCATCGGTTATCGTGGCATCGGCGTGGAACTCACCAAAAAATAACAACCCACGTGCCAAGTAGGGAGGTCGACATGTCTACACCACATACTTCAAGTCATAACCATCTGCTCGCTGCGCTCCCCGCAGCGGATTTCGAAGCCCTGGCTGCGCATCTGGAACGGGTACCGATGCGACTTGGTGACATTCTTTACGAGCCCGACGAACAATTGCAGTACGCGTATTTTCCCACCACCTGCATCGTCTCGCTGCATTACGTAATGGAGTCTGGCGCTTCGGCTGAATCTGCCGGAGTCGGCAATGAAGGCGTCGTTGGCATTTCGCTATTCATGGGCGGCGACACCACGCCCAGTTCGGCCGTAGTGCAGACGGCCGGTCACGCCTATCGGCTGGCCGGCCGCGTGCTGAAACAGGAATTCAATCGCTCCGGGTTATTGCAGCGTTTGTTGCTGCGCTACACCCAGGCACTGATGACGCAGATGGCCCAGACCACCGCCTGCAATCGACACCATTCGGTGGAACAGCAACTGTGTCGCTGGCTGTTACTGACGCTGGATCGCATGTCGACAAGCGAGTTGATCATGACGCAGGAATTAATCGCCAGCATGCTGGGCGTACGCCGCGAAGGCATCACCGCAGCCGCCGGCAACTTGCAGCACGCCGGTATTATTAGCTACCGCCGTGGCCACATTACCGTGCTTGACCGTGCTGGCCTGGAATCCCATGCATGCGAGTGTTATGCCGTGGTCAAGAATGAGTTGAGCCGTCTGCTGTCCGATGTGCGTTACCGCCAAGATGTTCAGCCGTCAGCCGATAAACCGCCTTTGTCCGGTGGCAAATCCGGCCAAACGGCCAAACATAAATTCGAATGAGTCCGGTAGCGTGCGCCCTGCGCGTGAAATCAAAACATCGTGCACGGAAGCGAAGCATGTAGCAGCACCACCCCTTCGCACGCGGCGATGCCCAAACAGCAGGGCCAAGCACGACTTCAGTCGAGTAAAAGCATGCGTTGTTTATGCGCGAGTGCGCGTATAAGTAAACGCGGCGTTGCTCAATCTTCACCCCTCCTTATTTTCACGGAGTATGTGAGTATTTGTGAGTGCCATTTTAACGCCGCAATACGCCCGCCAGGGAGATCTTGAACAGGCTCTAACAGAGATCACCATGCCCAAAAAAATTCGCAATCCCGTCACTCTCAAACCCTCTGCCGACACGGCGGATGGCTTCACTGAGGTTCAACGCCAGGAAGCCTTGCTTAAAACCGGCGCGCTGCAAAACGCAATTTTCAACAGCGCGAATTTCTCCAGCATCGCCACCGACGCCAAAGGCGTGATCCAGATTTTTAACGTCGGCGCCGAGCGCATGCTGGGCTACGCTGCCGCCGACGTGCTGAACAAGATCACGCCCGCCGATATTTCCGATCCGCAGGAGCTCATCGCGCGCGCCAAGGCGTTAAGTGTCGAGCTTGGCACCGCGATTACGCCGGGTTTTGAAGCGCTGGTGTTTAAAGCCTCGCGTGGCATCGAAGACATCTACGAGCTGACCTATATCCGTAAGGACGGCAGCCGCTTTCCGGCGATGGTGTCGGTCACCGCGTTGCGTGATGATCAAGATGCCATCATCGGCTACCTGTTGATCGGCACCGACAACACCGCGCGCCAGAAGGCAGAAGCGGCGCGACAAACCATCGAGGCAAGATTGGGCGGTGTCATCGCCTCGGCATTGGATGCCATCATTGCCATCGATGCCAATCATCGCATCACGCTGTTCAATGCCGCCGCCGAGCATATGTTCGGCCGCACCTCCGCTGAAGTGCTGGCGTCGAGTCTCGACCGGTTAATCCCTACGCGTTTTCGCGCCACGCACGGCGATCAGATACGCGGGTTTGGCGACACTAAAATCAGCAAGCGTGTCATGAGCAAGCCGGGTGCGGTATTTGGACTGCATGCCGATGGCCGCGAATTTCCGATTGATGCCTCCATTTCACAGCTTGAGGTGAACGGAGAAACAATGTTCACGGTGATGTTGCGCGACATCACCGAGAGAAAAAAAGCCGAGGAGGCGGTGCTGAAATCGGGCGCTCTGCAAAACGCAATTTTCAACAGCGCCAACTTTTCCAGCATCGCCACCGACGCCAAAGGTGTGATCCAGATCTTCAACGTCGGCGCCGAGCGCATGCTGGGCTACACCGCCGCCGAGGT
>JANLTU010000266.1:0-13294 GCA_031363085.1 Gammaproteobacteria bacterium | reverse complement strand
GCATGCCGAGAGAATGCCTAACCAGAAAACCAAGGCGAGCATTCGTAAAATCAATGTACTCCTCGTCACGACTGCCTCCATTTCATAGATGCCTACGACTACAATCTCGCTTCCCTTCTACCCGATATTTTATTCGCTCGGCGTTTCTTCAACGTCGCTCGCTTCACCACCCTCCGGCAAGTCCGCCAGCGCACCATCCTGTCCTTCCGCGATGCGTTCGATGCTGACCAAGTGCTCGCCTTCGGCGACATTGATCAAGCGCACGCCTTGGGTGTTGCGGCCGACCTCGGACACTTCGGCGCAGCGGGTGCGCACCAAGGTGCCTTGATTTGATATCAGCATGATTTCGTCTTTTTCGTCGACCAGCACCGCGCCCACCACGTTGCCGTTGCGCTCGCTGGTTTGAATCGAAATCACGCCCAGCCCGCCGCGGCCTTTCACCGGATAATCGGCCAGCGGAGTGCGTTTGCCGTAGCCGTTTTCGGTGGCGGTCAGCACCGCACCGCTGCCACGTGCAATCATTAACGCGATCAGCTTTTGCCCGGTTTGCAAACGAATGCCGCGCACGCCCGCCGCATTGCGGCCCATCTCGCGCACGTCGCTTTCTTTGAAGCGTACCGACTTGCCGGCGCTGCTGAACAGCATGATGTCGCAGGTGCCGTCGGTGATGTCCACGCCCACCAAGGTGTCGTCGCCGCGCAAGCCCAGCGCGATGATGCCGTTGGCGCGCGGGCGCGAAAAATCGACCAGCGAGGTTTTTTTCACGGTGCCGCTGCTGGTGGCCATGAACACAAATTTGTTTGCGTCGTAGTCCTTGACCGGCAACACCGCGTTGATGCGCTCACCGTCTTCCAGCGGCAGTAAGTTCACCAGCGGCTTGCCGCGCGCGATGCGGCTGGCCTGTGGCAATTCATAAACTTTGATCCAATACACTTTGCCGCGACTGGAGAAGCACAGCAGCGTGTCGTGGGTGTTGGCGACAAATAATTTGTCGATGAAATCTTCTTCTTTCATCGAAGTTGCTGATTTTCCCTTGCCGCCACGCCGTTGCGCTTGGTAATCAGAGAGCGGCTGCGCCTTGGCATAGCCTTCGTGCGAGAACGTCACTACCACCTCTTCGGGCGTGATCAGATCGGCCAGCGACATGTCTTGCTGCAACACCACGATCTCGGTGCGGCGCTTATCACCGTATTGTTCCTTGATCGCGTTCAGCTCGTCGCGAATCACGCGCATCAAGCGCTCCGGGTTGCGCAGAATGTCGAGCAGGTCGTCGATCTTGACTAATATTTCTTTGTACTCACCGAGAATTTTGTCCTGTTCAAGCCCAGTGAGGCGATGCAAACGCAAATCCAGAATCGCCTGCGCCTGCACGTCCGACAATTGGTAGCCTTCAGGCTTCAGCCCGAACTGCGGCGCCAAGTCGCGCGGTCGTGATATTTCCGCACCGCCGCGCTCCAGCATCTGCACCACGATGCCCGGCGCCCACGGCCGCTCCATCAGGCCGACCTTGGCTTCCGCCGGATTGGGCGACTCTTTGATGAGCTTGATGATCGGGTCGATGTTGGCCAGCGCAATCGCCAAACCTTCCAACACATGCGCGCGCTCACGCGCCTTGCGCAGATCGAACACAGTGCGGCGCGTGACCACTTCGCGACGATGGCGGATGAAGGCTTCGAGCAGTTGCTTGAGATTCAAGGTGCGTGGCTGGCCGTCGACCACTGCCACCATGTTGATACCGAACACGTCCTGCATTTGCGTGTGCTGGTACAGGTTGTTCAGCATCACTTCCGACAATTCACCACGGCGCAGCTCGACCACCATGCGCATGCCGTCTTTGTCGGACTCGTCGCGCAGCGCGGTGATGCCTTCGATTTTCTTGTCTTTCACCAACTCAGCGATTTTTTCCACTAGCTGCGCCTTGTTGACTTGGTACGGCAACTCGGTGACGACGATGCTTTCTTTACCGGTTTTCTCGTCGGTTTCGATATGCGAGCGCGCACGCAGATAAATCTTGCCGCGCCCGGTGTGATACGCGTCGTGAATGCCGCGTGCGCCGTTGATGATGGCCCAGGTCGGGAAATCCGGGCCGGGAATATGCTGCATCAGCCCGGTGATGTCGATCTCGGGATTGTCGATCAACGCGAGGCAGGCGCCGATGACTTCGGTGAGATTGTGCGGCGGAATGTTGGTGGCCATGCCCACCGCGATGCCCGAGGACCCGTTGATCAGCAAGTTAGGGATGCGTGCCGGCATCACCGACGGCTCGTGCTCCGACTCGTCGTAGTTGGGTACGAAGTCGACGGTTTCTTTGTCGAGGTCGGCCAGCAGTTCGTGCGCGATGCGCGCCATACGCACTTCGGTGTAACGCATCGCGGCCGGCGCATCGCCGTCCACCGAACCGAAGTTGCCTTGACCGTCGACCAGCATATAGCGCAGCGAAAATGGCTGCGCCATGCGCACGATGGTGTCGTACACCGCCTTGTCGCCGTGCGGATGATATTTACCGATCACGTCGCCGACCACGCGCGCGGATTTTTTGTAGGGCTTGTTCCAGTCGTTGCCCAGTTCGCGCATCGCGTACAATACGCGGCGGTGCACCGGCTTGAGTCCATCGCGCACGTCCGGGAGGGCGCGCCCGATGATGACGCTCATCGCGTAATCGAGGTACGAACGGCGCATTTCGTCTTCGAGGTTGACGGGCAGAACTTCTTTGGCGAAATCCATCGGCAAGTCGCAATCCTTCAGTCGTTGAGTTGCTTATTTTTTAAGGGAGAAAACACCCCGGCTCGTGCACCGATTTCATGCTCGTGAAGAGCTCGCCGCGTTACGAACGAAAACCACTTTCCGAGGCGCGAAATAATAACACAGCGGTGTTGGCGAAGCACCAAAACCTGGCTCGCCAACGAGCCCACGCAGTGCCGTTCGCCCGGGTGCGCAACCGCTCGAATTACAGCGCGTCGGCATGCGACGCAAGGTAGGTCGCAACCCCGTCGGCGCTCGCTTTCATGCCGGACTCACCTTTCTTCCAGCCGGCCGGACACACGTCGCCGTGCTGCTCGAAAAATTGCAACGCATCCACGATGCGCAGGGTTTCGTCGACGTCGCGGCCCAGCGCTATATCGTTCACCAGTTGATGGCGCACGTTGCCGTCGCGCCCGATTAAAAAAGTGCCGCGCAAGGCGACCGCATCGCCGCTCAACACGTCGTAAGCGCGGCTGATTGCCTTGGTCAGATCCGCAACCATCGGAAATTGCACTGCGCCGACGCCGCCTTTTGCCACCGGCGTGTTGCGCCACGCAAAGTGGGTGTACTGCGAATCGACACTGACGCCGATCACGGCGGTGTTGCGCGCCTTGAATTCCGGCATGCGCTTGCTGAACGCGATGATTTCGGACGGGCACACGAAGGTGAAATCCAGCGGCCAGAAAAACAGCACTGCGTATTGATCCTGGATGTGGGCGCGAAGATTAAAATCCTCGACGATCTGATTATTGACCAGCACCGCCGGGGCGGTGAAATCGGGTGCGGCTTTGCCTACCAATACGCTCATAATGCTTCTCCTGATGGTGTTGCGGAACGGAACTGTTCTCGCGATGAGGCAGTATCCGCAAACACGACACGTAGGAGAATCAGATTGATTAGATCGCTACGATCTATTATTTGAATCGTTGCGCAGAGCGCTTTGAGAAATTTTCTGGAGGAACTCGCCGAGCTTGGCGAACTCCTCGCCGCGCACGCTGCCTTTGCGCCACGCCAGCGCGATGGTGCGATAACTCTTGTCCTTGAGCGGCTGGGTTTTAACGCGCGTGCCGCGCAGCAAACTGGAACCGAGCGCCATCTCCGGCAAAAACGTAATGCCCAGATCGCTGTCCACCATTTGCACCAGCGTCAACAAGCTGCTCGCCGCGAAGGGCCGAACCTTGGCAAAATCACGGAGGCGGCAGGCGGCGATAGCGTGCTTGCGCAGACAGTGGCCGTCTTCGAGCAGCAGCACGCTGTGCGCATTGAGACGATTGAAGCTGTAACGCTGCGGATCGACTCGTTCGGTACCGTCGCGATACGCCAGCAGGAAGCGGTCGCGAAATAATTCCAGCGTCTGCACGCCGTATAAATCGAACGGCTGCGCATACAGCATTATGTCGATCTCACCGGCCAGCAACGCTTCGTAAATGCGCTGCGTCATGTCTTCTTTGAGATACAACTCCAGTTGCGGAAACGCCTTGCGCAAGGTCGGCAGCAGCTTGGGCAACAGGAACGGCGCGATGGTCGGAATCACGCCCATCCGCAACACGCCGCTGAGCGGTGCACGCGCGCCGCGCGACAATTCCACCAGACTTTCCAAATCGCGCAGGCACAGGCGCGCCTGCGTCGCGACCTCCTCGCCCAAGCGAGTGACGACCACGCGCTTGCTGGTGCGGTCCACCAGCCGCACCTTCAACAACGCCTCCAGCTCTTGAATGCCGATGCTAAACGCCGATTGCGACACGAAGCAGGCCGTCGCCGCACGACCGAAATGTTTATGCTCGGCCAGCGCCACCAGATAGCGCAATTGTTTGACGGTCGGAAACTGCGTGGCGCTCACTTGCTGAACATCACGCGTCGCAACGCATCATCAACGCCTGCATGCGCTCGCGATTGGGGCCGCGCAGCACACCTTTTTCGGTGACGATGGCGTCGATCAACGGGGCCGGCGTCACATCGAACGACGGATTCCACGCCTGCGCGCCGTCTGCCGCTACGCGCTGAGTGCCAAGACTTAACACTTCTGCTGCGGGCCGTTGCTCAATTGGAATTTCTTCGCCGCTGGCAAGCTTCATATCCACCGTCGAAGTCGGCGCGACCACCATAAATTTCACATCATGGCGCTGCGCGTTCACCGCCAGACTGTACGTGCCGATCTTGTTGGCTACATCGCCGTTGGCGGTGATGCGGTCCGCGCCGACGATTACCCACTGCACCTTGCCAAGCTTCATCAAATACGCCGCCGCGCTATCTGCCAACAACGTGACCGGAATATTGTCTTGAACGAGCTCCCACGCGGTGAGGCGCGCGCCCTGCAACCACGGCCGCGTTTCGTCGGCGAACACTTCTTGCACCTTGCCCGCCGCATACGCGCTGCGGATCACGCCCAAGGCCGTGCCGTACCCGCCGGTCGCCAACGAACCGGTATTGCAATGCGTGAGGATGCCGCTGCCAAGCGCGATCAACTCCGCACCCAGCGCCCCCATGCGCCGGTTGGCGGCGATGTCTTCGTCGTGGATACGCTGTGCTTCCGCGAGCAAGGCCGCACGCGGATTGCCATCGAGCACGGCGATGGTCGTCTGCATGCGCGCCAGCGCCCAAAACAAATTCACCGCCGTCGGCCGCGAATCGGCGAGCTGCTTTAAATCAGCGGCGATGTCCTGTTTCCAGCGCTGCGGTGCGCGCGCATAACCCGCACGTGCCGCCAGCACCACGCCGTAGGCAGCGGCAATCCCAATCGCCGGCGCGCCGCGCACCACCATAGCTTTAATCGCCTGCGCCACACCCGCCGCATCCGCCAAACGCAAATATTCCACCCGCTGCGGCAACGCCCGCTGGTCGAGCAGTTGCAGTTGATCGTCCACCCACAGCACCGCGCGGATGGAGTCGTGTTGTTTATTTTCAGTCACCGGTTTCCACCCATTTTTGCATCAATATTTTAATTTGAGTTTGATACTTCACATCGCACGCTGTTTTATAAAAATGAAATTATGAGGCGCCTTTCATCATGCATGTAGGAGCACCGCCCTTGGCGCGATTACTTCCGTACCCCACTCGATAACATCGAAGACGGATATGCCAACCGATGATAGCGAAAAATTGGGTTCCTCCCTACGCTTAGCAATACAAAACGGCGCGTCCTTCATTATGCCGCTCAGTGGCCCTGTTAATATTCGGTACGATACCGGGAACAACACTTAACCAGAGGTGCGAGATGCCCCAATTTAGCCAAGAAAATTGTAGAACTCGCAATGGCCCTTCCCGCGATGGAAAGAGCAGCGCTGGTCGATGAGTTACTCGCGACGTTGGATCAGCCCGATCCGGTGATCGATGCATTGTGGATCAAGGAATGCGAAGACCGCATCGCAGCCATCGAGCGTGGTGAAGCGGCTTCGAAGCGATCCCGCTTGCGGCGGGTGCGCGCACCCACTTTATGAATCACGACATCTTTCTAATTTGCCGGCGCCAAACGTGCGAAGGGGAGCTTGCGCTCCCCTTCGGTTACCGCACTATCGTGTAAAACTTATCGCTTGCGACGACGACGAAGGCCCCAAGCACCGACACCCAGCAATGTCAGCCAATCCAATGCACCAGCGGCGGCGCTGTTATTTTTCGCAGCGCGGGCAGAAAGATCATCCTCCTCTTCTTGATCAAGAAACGTGGCGATGGCTTTAATTGTGTCTTTCTGCGCCAACAAAAATCTCAACGAAGCCATCTCTGGCTCGGTTTCAATCGCCTCAGTAATGTCACTTTTGCTTGCACCGATAACCGCTTTGGCATCCCCCCCATTTCCACCCGGGCCATGACAAGACGCGCAGTAAGCATTATATAAAGTTTTGCCGCTAGAACCGCTAGGTGGTGGCGTGGGCAGTGGAGTGGGGCCGGGTGTCGGCGTGGACGTGGGTGTGGGCGTGACAGATGGTGTAGTCGCCGTAGTAATTTCCGCTCTGGTGGTAACGGCGCTACTCAACGGTGGCGTACCACTGTCGGTCACCGTCAACGTCACGAGGTAAGTCCCGGCCGTCGGATAGGTGTGCGACGAAGTCGCACCGGTCGCAAGCGCCCCGCCATGGCCGAAGTCCCAACTGTATGTGGCGGTGAGGATGCCATCAACCGTCGAGGTGGACCCAGTGAAGGCAAGCGCCGTACCTGCCGTACCGGTGTACGGGCCACCCGCCTTGGCAACCGGTGCCGGGTGCGCTCCCAGCGCTGCAACCACGATATTGTGCGATATGGAGGTTGTCGCGCCGGCACTGTCGGTCACCGTGAGCGTTACCGGGAAAGTCCCGGCCGTTGCATACGTGTGCGTTGTATCCGTTACGGTATTCGTGCTTGAAGCGTTAACACCCGCCCCGTTGTCGCCGAAATTCCAATTTCGGACTGCAATCGTGCCGTCAGGATCAGTAGAACCCGCGCTGTCGAACGCAACTTGCACACCAACCGTTCCGGTGGTGTTACCGGTGAAGAAGGCTATCGGTGGCACATTGGGCGTGGTGCCCACGGCGGGCGTTACATCGATAGAAACCGTTTTTTTGTCAACACTGTCCCCGCCGGTATCATTTGCCCCGTCACTGGAAACTCCTGCGCCCGTCAACGTCACTGCCGTTGTTGTCGTCACAACAGGGGCCGTCCAAGTAAAGGTGTAGGTAACACTGCCGGCGCTCATGGCCGCAGGAGCGATATGTACGACTTCTCCTGAGAGGACCTTTGCATCCGTTGCCGTGGTACTCACAGCCAAGCTACCGGCACTTGCAAGGACGCTCAACCCGGCGCGCACCGCCGGCCCTCCACTCACCGTGAAGGTAAAGGTATGCGTTGATCCGGCCACAACACTGGCCGGAACACTGCCTGAAGGCGAAAGACCAAATGCCACGGTCGTGGCAACCGTTGAACCCGCATGACAACTTCCACCGCAACCGGCGGTTGCTCGATCATCACCTGGTTTCCCTGGATTATGTGCCAAAGCAACATTTGTCTGTCCAACTAACATCCCCGTTATCAACATCAGCGGCAGCGCCGCGCGAAAATCCCGATTAATTTTATCCATGTGCAACCCCTCAGTTATGCTCGTCGTTTCGTTGTGACATTAGCAACAGCGGTACACTCAAACCAATGTGCGCATAAATTTACATGACAAAGATTCAGCGCACCACTGTTGACAGTTTTTCCGAGCGGTCCGATTGCGGTTACATGCAGCGAATATCAACATGTCAACTAAGGATAACCCCGCCTTCCATGCACATCATTGCGCGCCAGTCGCACCGACATCGCGATAATATCGAGCTATGGAGCCTAAGGTTATTCAACCCTGCAAACTTCATCAAACGACAAGCGCGGATTACGCGGGTGTAATTTGGCGTGATCGCCGTAACCGAGCGCGCAGATAAAATTCACTTTCACTTTGCCGTCGGGGAAAAACGTTGCGTCGATCTTCTGTGCGTCAAAACCACCCATCGGCCCGCAATCCAATCCCAAGCCACGCGCTGCGAGCATGAAATACGCGCCCTGCAAACTGCTGCAACGAAATGCGTTGGCCTGGATTTTTTCCGGCATGCCGGCGTACCACGCGCGCGCATCTTGGTGTGGAAATAACACCGGCAGTTTTTCGTAAAACTCCATGTCCATGCCGATGATCGCGACCACCGGCGCCTCCATCGACTTGCGCACATTGCCTTCGCTTAAGCACGGCTTCAGCCGCGCTTTGGCCGCCGCACTTTTTATGAACACCAAGCGCGCCGGGCAGGAATTCGCCGTGGTCGGGCCAAACTTCATCAACGCGTAAATCTGCTGTAGTTGCGCGTCACTCACCGGCTGGGCTAGCCAATAGCTGTGACTGCGGGCGGTGCGAAACAGGATATCCAAAGCGGTTTCATCAAGGGTGTTGTTGGTCATGGGACTCCTTTGCAACGCTGCTGAAAATTGAGAATCAGCATCTTACCCGCCGCCTGTACATGCGCAAAGCCGCCTCAACCGCAACGCACGAATTCTGTATACTCGACCGGGTTCACATTGCTGCGAATTCGCCATGCACACCGTCGACACGTTGATTCACGCCCGTTGGATTATTCCGGTTGAGCCCGATGGTGCCGTGCTCGATCAGCACGCGGTGGCGATCAACCAAGGGCGGATTGTCGACGTGTTGCCCAGCACGCAGGCGCAGGAAAAATTTCGCGCTACGGCTAACCACACGCTCAGTGAACACGCCCTCATCCCCGGCCTGATCAACGCGCACACGCATGCCGCGATGTCACTGATGCGCGGCATCGCCGATGATTTGCATTTGATGGACTGGCTGCAAAATCACATCTGGCCTGCCGAGGGTAAGCATGTCAGCGCGCAGTTCGTGCGCGAGGGCACGCAACTGGCAATGGCGGAAATGTTGCGCAGTGGCACCACCTGTTTCAACGACATGTATTTTTTTCCGGATGAAGCCGCGCGCGCGGTCGATGAAGCCGGCATGCGCGCGGCGATCAGCCTGATCGCCATCGACTTTCCTTCGGCTTGGGCAAACAGTGCGGACGACTATCTGCACAAGGGCCTGGCGGTGCACGATCAGTATCGCGATCACCCGTTGATCACGACGCTGTTCGGGCCGCACGCACCGTACACGGTGTCTGACCCGCTGCTGGAAAAAATCCGTACCTATGCGGATGAGCTGGACGTGCAGATTCACATGCACGTGCACGAGACCGCACACGAGGTGAACGATTGCCAGCAACGCAGCGGTGAGCGCCCGTTGGCGCGCCTGCAAAAACTCGGGCTGCTCACGCCACGCCTGCTGGCGGTGCACATGACGCAACTGACCGACGCTGAAATTGTCATGCTCGGCGCCTCTGGTGCGCACGTGGTGCATTGCCCGGAGTCGAATCTGAAACTGGCCAGCGGCTATTGCCGCGTGCATGACCTATTGCAAGCCGGCGTTAATGTCGCGCTGGGCACCGACGGCGCGGCGAGCAACAACGACCTCGACATGTTCAGCGAAATGCGCAGCGCCGCGTTGCTCGCCAAAGCCGTTGCAAACGACGCCAGCGCCCTGCCCGCCGCACGCGCGCTGCGCATGGCCACGCTCAACGGCGCGAAAGCCTTGGGCATCGACGCGATAACCGGTTCGGTCACGCCCGGCAAAGCCGCCGACCTCACCGCCGTGTATCTGGGCGGCCCGGAAACCCAACCGATCTACCATCCGGTTTCGCAACTGGTGTACGCCGCCGGACGCGAGCATGTCACCGACGTGTGGGTGGCCGGCAAGCACTTGTTGAAAGAACGCGAACTCACCACCATCGACCTGCCCGCCGCACTGGCCAAGGCACGCGCATGGCAAGAAAAAATGCAACCGTTTGATTAATTTGTAGGGGCGCACCCGCGTGTGCGCCCGGGCACGGGCAGACACGCAGGTCTGCCCCTACGCGATACTGAGAAAATGCTATGGCTATGCACACCGCACCAAATATCGACCCCCAAGAAGTTGCCAAATTCGACGCACTGGCGTCGCGCTGGTGGGATCCACACAGCGAATTCAAACCGCTGCACGCGATCAACCCACTGCGCTTGCACTACATCGACACGCTCTGCGCGCTCGCCGGCAAGCAGGTGCTGGACATCGGTTGCGGCGGCGGCCTGTTGACCGAGGGCATGGCCGAGCGCGGCGCGCAGGTTACCGGTATTGACATGGCGCCCACGTCGATCAACGTCGCCAAGCTGCACTTATTGGAATCAAGCTTGCGCGTTGACTACCAGGTCGTGACCGCCGAGGATTTCGCCGCGCAACATCCGCAGCGCTTCGACGTCGTCACCTGCATGGAAATGTTAGAGCACGTACCCGACCCAGCGGCCAGCATCGCCGCCTGCGCGCGCTTGGTGAAGCCGGGCGGCCAGGTGGTGTTGTCCACCCTCAATCGCAATCCGAAATCCTACCTGTTTGCGGTGCTCGGCGCGGAATATCTGCTGCACCTGCTGCCCAAGGGCACGCACGACTATCGCAAATTTATTCGCCCGTCGGAGCTTGAAGCTTGGGCGCGCGCAGCCGGGTTGAAGCTCAAAGGCTTGCGCGGTCTTGGCTATAATCCGCTCACGCAAAATTACTCGCTGAACGCGAATATCGACGTTAACTACATGGCACACTTCGTCGGCGCAGCATAAATCCGCTTCGCGCCGGCTGAAGAAATATTCGGCTGCGGGGATAGTTTTCTAATCCGGAAGCTAAGCCTTGGCGTGTTCTCGGCGGCTGCACGCGCTGGGCGAACAACCACCGACAGGCGGGTGCGTATGCATTGATGCGTCACAGATCACGTCGTGTGCACAGTGCATCCGGCGTGCGACATCCCAACGGTTTATGCGCTACGACCGATCAGGTTGCTAAACTAATTCACGCTGGTTAATTGGATATATCCATGCCTGAACTCGACACCATTACAATCAAAGGTTTCAAGAGCATTGCTTCCGTCGAGAAGTTGAAGCTGGGTGCAATCAATGTGGTCATCGGATCGAACGGCTCGGGGAAATCCAACTTCATCGGCGTATTCGCTTTCTTGCATGCGCTTCGGGAAGGCCACCTGCAAGACTATGTGATCAAGGCGGGCGGCGCGGACAAGGTGCTGCATTTCGGCGCAAAGGTGACCAAGACACTTCAGATTCATATCTCGTTTGAGAATGAAGTAAATCAATACGAAATTAATATTGAACCGACCAATGCGGATGAACTCGTACCCCAATCTGAGGCCGTTTTTTTTTGGGATAAAGCTCGCTTTCCCCAACCCTATAATGAGGCCGTTCCAAGGGTTGACAAAGAAGCAGGCATAAGCACCTCAAAGCCCACAAGAACTGCCAACTACGTGCGTGGCCACCTTGATCGCTGGCGCCTTTATCATTTTCACGACACCAGCACCACTTCGCCGATGAAAAAAACGGCGGATGTGAACGACAATCGCTATCTGCGCCCGGACGGGTCGAATCTGGCGGCATTTCTCTACTACTTGCGCGAGAAACACGAAACCGCTTACAGCCTAATCCGCCGTACCGTGCAGCGAGTTGCCCCATTCTTCGACGATTTTCAACTTGAACCTCAAAAATTAAACCCAAATAAAATCCTGCTGGAATGGCGCCACAAGGGATCAGAAGCTTATTTCGATGCATCTGCACTTTCGGATGGAACCTTGCGTTTCATTGCGCTTGCGACGCTGTTTCTTCAACCCGGGAGTTACCGCCCATCGGTAATTCTGGTGGATGAACCGGAGCTGGGGCTGCATCCTTACGCCATTACCTTGCTGGCCTCGTTGATCAAGCAAGCGTCGGTTAGCACCCAAGTGATCATCTCCACGCAATCCCCGTTCTTGCTCGACCACTTCCAGCCGGAAGATGTGTTGGTGGCGAATCGAGCCGAAGGCGGCACACAGTTCACGCGGCTCGACTCGGCAAAATTGGCGACGTGGCTGCAAGACTACAGCTTGGGCCAGCTCTGGGAGAAAAATGAATTGGGTGGTCGTCCTGGAGTCGAGTGACCATGTGCCGATTGTTGATCCATGTTGAAGGCCAAACGGAAGAGACTTTCGTGAATGAGGCACTGGCCCCACACCTTTACGAATGTGGCTATACGAAAGTCAGCGCACGGCTTGTCGGCAATGCTCGCCAGCGTGACCGGCGTGGCGGCATCCGTGCCTGGAGCGCAGTACGCAAAGATATTTTGAATCACTTGAAAGAAGATGCGGATTGCCTTTCAACAACCATGGTGGATTTCTACGCGCTGCCCCAGACCGGTGAGAGGGCGTGGCCGGGACGCGCGGAAGCGGCGCAATGTGTATTTTCTGAAAAAGCGAAAACCGTCGAAAGCGCGCTTCTAACAGACATTTGCAGCAAATTGGGTAGTGGTTTTGACCCAAGTAATTTCATTCCCTACGTCATGATGCATGAGTTCGAAGGACTGTTATTCAGCGACACTGTTCGACTGGGCTCAGGTATCGGCAGACCCGACTTATCGTCCAAATTTCAAGCGATCCGTGACCAGTTCACGACCCCCGAGGAAATTAACGACTCGCCTCTGACTGCGCCATCCAAACGCATTATTGATTTGGTTCCAGCTTATGAAAAGCCGTTGATGGGCACCTTGGCGGTACTCGAAATTGGGCTCAATGCCATCCGTGAAGAATGTCCATTTTTTCACGATTGGATCGAACGGCTTGAGCAGTGGCCTCAGTAGCCGAATGCCATACAGAAAACATGGTCGGATACCGTCTTGTGCATGAAGCGGGGTCAGGCTTGAAGCGGGGTCAGGCTTGAGTGGTTGCATTAATTTTAATAAACACCAACAACCGATGATGGCATCTGCCATAAATCGGCCGGCCTCACTCTTCCGGCAATGCGGCTAAGAAACCTGCGATGAGGTTAAACGGGATGCGTTCCTGTTCCAGACGCAGGTGTTGTGCCCAGTGGTGTTGCAGCAGTTTTTGGTAAACGTCTTGTTCGGCGGCGGTGAGCTGCGCGAGCTCGGCGCTGACCGGGTCGGGTTCCTCGCCCCAAAACTCGCGGCTGGCTGTCAGCGTTGTTTCGTCCATGAGCA
>JANLTU010000205.1:0-5808 GCA_031363085.1 Gammaproteobacteria bacterium | reverse complement strand
ATTGATCGCCGTATAAATGTTTTTAAATAACCTTCGTCAGTTCCATGTTGAGCTCCTTTCAATGCGGTTTTTGAATGTGGGTGCCATGCTTGATATTTTAACAGCTTCAAATAGTTAGCGCTTAACTTACTGACATTGGGTAGCGTCCCTTTAGTCAGTAAGAGCGCTTGTCGCTAAACGGCAGATCTTGCAAAAATAAAAATGCAATTGCACAAGCCCGACCCGGCTCTTGCTTTACGGTCATAGGGGCTCGATTCATCGCGCCCTGCCCGATGAATCGAGCACCGACGCACAATCCATCGAAGCGCGGCCCTCTTGGCCGCTGTTTTTTCTGAGCGGCAGGAAGTTCTTTTTGTGGAGCGGCTTGCAGCCGCGCTAAATCGCGACCGCAAGTTGCTCCCACAAAGATTATTCTTGCTGCTTGCCCATCTTTAAAAAGGAAACGCTTCCATGGTGATACCGCTGGTTGACCGCGTTTACAGTGTTTTCAAATACTCGATCAGATCCCAGCGCTGATCCTCCGTGAGGTCGGTGCCGTAGTCGTGACCGGCGTTGGAGTTGCCGGGCAGACGGGTGTCGAATAAAAACGTCTGCTCTTCACGCTCGGAAACATAACCCACCGCGTCCGCGTTGAAGGCGTGGCTGCCGACGTCAAACGTCATTACGCGCTGCGCCGGCGGCAGCAGCAGTTGATATAAATTCGGCACCGAACCGTTGTGCAGATACGGCGCGGTCGCCCAGATGCCGGGGAGCGGGCGCGCCTTGTACGCCAGCAGATTTTTCGGCTGATACGGCGGCAGGCCGGGGGCCTTGACGCGGTAGCCGATCAACGCTGCCGTTGCGGCGGCGGTGAACGGCGGTTGCGCAGTGGCGATGCTGTAGTTGGCGGCCATGCCGACGGTGATCGCCAGCAATAGCGGCGCCGGCAGTGCTGGGGCATCGGTGAACGGTGCTGGCAGCAGCGGTGCGAGCGCGCCGGTGAAGGCGGTGCGGGTGGCGAAATTCAAGGCCATCAGCGGATCGGTGCCGATGTCGACTAAGCCGATCATCTTGGTTTCGACAAATTGCGCGCCGAACAGATTTTCGGCGGCCGGCGTCAGCGGATATTGTCCGCTGGCGTCGCGCAGCGCGTGGCAGGCTTCGCAACTGGGCTCTGCGTTGCGATACGCGCTGTATAACACGCGGCCGCGCGCGGCTTTGTCGGCGTCGATTTTACCCAACAGCGCTTCCGGCCATGACGGCGGCGTCAACTTAGCGACCAGATTTTCCAGCGTAAACAGTTCGCGCGCACGCGCCGTGTTGGTGCCTAGTTGCACGCCGGGGCCGGTTAACGTGACCCTGCCGAACGTGCCCAAAACCTCGCCGACGTTGCGGCCAAACGGATTGTTGGCTGAGCCGTTCCATTGCACGAAATCCAGTTGCGGTGTGCCCCATAAAAACGGATAACTGACCGGTGCAGTCGGTGTCTTGACATTAAGCGGCTGGTGCAAATCGCGCGCGAACACTTCGTTCATGATGATGCCGAACGCATCCACGCGCCCATAGCCGTATGGCGTGTTTGGCGTGCTGCGCTGAAAAATTCCCGCCAACACGTCGCGTTGCTCGGCCACCTGCGCCCACAGTGCGGCCTTGCCGGCGGCGTCGGGCTGAGTCAACACCCGCTGCGCAAAACGTTCGAACTTGCCTGGCTGCTCCAACGTCGCTTGCAGCGCGTCGATCAAGCCTTGGTTGAACTGCGTGAAATCCGCCAGCGCCGGCGCGCCGTCGATGCGGATAGTCTTGCCCTCATAGCGCACTTCGCCGGTATGGCAGGCGGCGCAGGTGTAACCCAGCCAGGGCTCGCCATTCGTCACCGGTTCGCGCGCGAAACCCACCGGCAAGCCGTCGGGATTGCTGGCGGTAAAAGCTTGGTCATCAACCAGGTAACCGATGCGCGCAATATGATTCGCGTCGTTAAACGGCACTGACGTATTCGCTTGTTCGAGCGCCAGATACCACGCGTAAGGAACCAGGTACGAGCCCTGCGGCGTGAAGTAAAACTGGTTACGTTCCGCATCCGTCCAGCCTTGCTTGAGGTAGACGGGTGTGCCGTTGGGCGCCGGTGGCGCAACCGCGAGCGTCGACGCGCTCGTCCCCGCCAGCATCGCTGCGATCATTACTTTTCCGAACTGACGCGCTCGTAGCATTGAAAATTCTCCTTGTAAGGTGTGGAACCACGGATGGGTGGTCGTAAATTAGCTTTATAGAATAGACGAAAAATCCTATGTGATCGCCGCCGAGCCTGCACGTGCTTTGTGCTTTGAAGTTTATACGCAAAACTTTTCAGACGTTCTCCGGCCTCGCCGTAGTTATCAGCCGCGTGATCATGCCACCGCCGTCACGCCCGATCAACATGATTACCCCGGCGCGGCGCGAGTGAAACAACCGGGGCCGGAGCGTAACAATTCAAGTCTCGCAAGCAAACAACGCGGCGATTTAGTGAGATGGTGCTCAGGCTCAACAAATTATACGTGCCTCAAGATAGCCTTCGGCAGTAGGCTTTTGAAGTTGTCCAAGCTGGTTAAGCATTCGAAAGTTTGAGGTTTAAAATGAGTACGGTATCCACGCGGCAGTTGTTGATTACCTTTGTGCCCGCCACGTTTATTCTTGCGGTCATCGCGATGGTGAGCGTGGTTTTTGAAGTGCGCATGCCCAGCATGACTCAAGACTTGGCTGCGATTGCGAAGATTCACCCCCTTTCCGGCATTCTTTCGAATTTCGGCATTCTGCTCTGGAGTGCCACAGCCTCCATCTGTTTTTTTTCTGCGCTAACGCTGCGCAAGACCGCGCCGAACACGACATGCAGGTTTCTTCTCTCCTCTGCACTGTTGTCGACCTATCTTCTGTGCGACGATTTCTTTCAATTTCACGAAGCGCTGGCTGCGCAATACCTGGGACTCGACGAACGCGTCGTCTATGCGGCGCTGGGGCTTGCGGTATCGGCTTACCTCATCGGATATCGAACACTCATTTTGCAAACCAATTTCGGCGCCCTGCTGTTAGCGCTGGGCTTCCTCGCGAGCTCGGTTGTCATCGACGCGATTCTTGCGCCATGGTTGTGGCGCCTGGGTGACTGGGAATACTTTGTAGAAGATGGGGCGAAGTGGCTGGGTATTGCCAGTTGGTGCAGTTACTACGTTCACACCTGCCATCAACTGCTGGTCGGCAGGCTCGCTCTGCTCAGCGCGACCGCGCAGTCTAAGAACGACGGTCGAACGGCCGGCGCAATGCGGCCGGTCGCGCGCAATTTGTAGCGCCTGTTCAAGAGCTCAAATGTTCTTCGGCATTGCCGGGATTTCCAGCCGCGCAATCAAGCCACCCCCAGCACGCCCAAACAATGCGAGTGTCCAGCCCTGCGCATCGGCGATTTGTCCGGTTGCAGCCGCCCCGACGATGCCGCCGACCAACTGTGCAGCTACTCGGGATTCAGCAACGTGCAGCCGCTGCTTAATCCGAGCACCTCGGCGCCCTGGACCGAGATCGATCTTTTTATCCGGCTGCTCGCGCAGGGTAACTTCGGCGCCCCGCAGGCGCAGCACTTCACCGACACCAGTAACACGCCGGTGTGGCCGCAAGCCGCGTGGGTGCAGCCGCTGTGGCCGTGAGGTGAGGTGATCCGCGAGGCGCAGTCATGCGCCTCGCGGGCGGGTTCAGAAATTCAGGCCGAGCGACAAACCAAAGCTGGTGCCGCCGTATCGGTTGGGGTTCTCGCCGCGGGTTTTATATTCAATCAAGGTGGTGCGCAGGCCCATCCACAGTTTGGTCGGGCGCGGTTCATCCGCACCGACCACACGCGTGACCATGCCGCCGAACAGCCAGTCGATTTCGGCAATCAGGCCGATGGCATTTTTGAATGCGCTGTTGGGCTGCGGACAAACATCCAAGGTGCAGCGGCGCTCGGGGTTCAGGTGGTAAGTCAAGCCGCCCAGCACGCGCCAGCTTTTATCGAAGCTGCGCGCCAGCAAAACGTCAATCGGCACACGGCGAAAGCGCAGCTCGTGACCGCCGGTTTGCACGCTGTCGAACCAGTAGCCAAGCGACGTTTGCACTTCCCAGTCGCCCGGTTCCGGCAAGGCCATGGTCGCGCCGGCGGCAAAATACATGAATTGTCCTGCTCGGATACTTTCGATTTTTTTCAGCTTCGGATTGCCGACCTGGGTTTCACTCAAGATGTCGCCGCCGAAGGTGATACCCATGCTGACAAAGGGACTGGCCTCCAGCGCAAACACCTGACTGCTCACAAGCCATGCTGCGACACCGATAGCCGATCTTCCCAACCCTCTTGAATACTTCCGCATTACCCGACAGCTCCTTTTAGTTGCGCGTGGATCCGCCGCACTACGCTATCACCCCACTGATGTAAACCCAACCCGCCGAGAATGGCGGCGGTGCCGAATAACAATTGCGCGCTGAGCGCTTCGCCGTTGAGTGTCGTGCCCAGCAGCAACGCGAACACCGGCGTGATCAACGTGATGAGCGCGGCACTTGCGGCCGCCATATGCTGAACCACGTAGAAGTACAATACAAATCCCAACACCGACCCGAACACCCCCAGATACACAATCGACCACGCGGCGCGCGCGTCGATGTGCAGCGGCATGCTCCCCTGCCCCCACCACCAAGTGGCAAAAAACAACGGCAAGGTGAATAACAAGGCGCCGGTAGTCATGGCCAAGGCCGACATCGGCGCGGCGATACGTTTGATCGCCACCATGCTCGCCGCTTGAGCCAACACCCCCACCAACAGCACGCCGATGCCAAGCGCCACCTGCACGCTCAGGTGCAAACCGGACGCGAACACCACGCCTAAGCCGACCACGCCCAACGACAAGCCGCCGATTTTTGCCGTGCTCAGGCTGCGCTCGTGCAGCCAAAAATACGCCAGCACGCTGGTGAACAACGGCGTTAAGCCGAACATTACCGAGATCCAGCCCGACGGGACAAATTGCGACGCCCAGTAGCTGGCGATGATGGAACCGTAAATGCCCACACCCGCCGCCAGATAAGTGTGCCGCGCGGCACGCGTCCACGGCAACGGCTGCCGTAACCAGCGCAGCACCACCAGACACAACGCCGCCCCAAGCAGCATGCGACTGAACGAGGCGAAGGCGTAGCCGGCGCCCAGGCTGCTCCACTGAATCGCCAACGGCGTAGTCGACCAGATTAAAATCACACCAACATAGGCAGCGG
Source organism: Gammaproteobacteria bacterium (assembly GCA_031363085.1). GTDB lineage: Bacteria > Pseudomonadota > Gammaproteobacteria > SG8-11 > SG8-11 > UBA6921. Next base: position 579 of record JANLTU010000205.1, on the reverse strand, counting down.
GTACCGACATATACAACTCCTGTAAGCAAAGATCGAAGCAGTTCCTTATCGACCGGACACCCGCCAACAAAAAGGCCACAGAGTTTTCACGCTGTGGCCTTTGGGAAATCTCGGAAGATGGTGGGGTGGTTACGCTGTCATCATCTCGCTTTCCCGCAGGCGCGCAGCGCTTGCCCAACGCGGCAGGCAACCAATGTTGCGAATGACGGAAATGGAATGTGTACAGCTCATGGCATCGGAGTGTGCGTGGGGAATGGAAATCCTGTCAAACGATTTCATGCCGCCAAGCAGGCCCGGATCACAACAGCGCAGTAAATCTTGAACAGCCTCTTTGAGCGCCTCGTGATCAGAACGCGGCGGAAGATTTCAATCTTCGCAACACTCCACCGGACGAACCCCCGCGTTTTTACTTACTGATCGGCGGATACGCGCTGATCAGCACGTCGTTGGGCATCAACCGGTGCTTGGTGTGCAGTTTCAATCCCGCCCACAGGCCGAGGTTGGCCAATGCGATGGCTTGGTCGCAGATGAATTCCTCGTCGGTGCCGTAGTTTTCGCTGTGCGGGCCGATGTCGTCGC
>JANLTU010000155.1:0-7572 GCA_031363085.1 Gammaproteobacteria bacterium | reverse complement strand
GTGGCGGCGGCGCGCTTGATCTACTGGCGCTGGGAATCGGGATCGCACTATTGCGTAGACGTGGCACTTACCGTAGGCAGCGTTTGGTTCATGCTACGGCGGCGTCACGATTCCCACGCGTGTCGCTTGCGTCTCGCCCAGCAGCATATAAATCGCGTTGTGCTGATCGACTGCCAGGCCGTTCTCCCGCACATGATCGCCCACGTCGTAGTGAGCGACCTCGTCACCGGTGTCGGTGTCAAAAATGTGCAGGTCGGTTAGTTCCGATTTGTGCTGTGTGGACCATGAAAGTGGAGTAGAAGCGTGAGTCATTACAGCGCGATGCAGAGGTTCCAAAAACGCCAGTGCATTTGGTACAAATGTGGGGTGCAGGGGCGAGGTGATTGATGTCATTGTAGTCCGGGTGTGCCCGACCGAATAAGTGGGAAGAAACATTCCGTCAGTCGCAGTGCCATTGGTCACCACATAGGCTTCACGATCATTTGGATGAAATACTACCCAGCCATATTTTACGGATGCGCCGAACAAGTTTTGAGTACTGATGTTATTGGGCGGTTCTGCCTGTGTGTCCCAAAGGGTTACTAAGTTCGTAGCGTACGAGACCGTGAACATGAGGGTGCCGCCGTTGTTTATTCCGGCGATCCTATAGCTGTCAAACGATGTTACGAGAGTCGCATACTGGCTGAGCGCAGAAACGGTGCCACAAGAATAAATAGAGCCTGGTGGGACACTAACGCCGACATAGATCTGGTTCTTGTCAGTCACGATGACCGAGGTCGGTGTTCCGGATAGCTTGCAGACTGGGGCAGGTGTATTCGGGCTAAAAAAGACTTCAACGGCTGCAGCGGTTGACGGGTCTGTGCTTGCAACAACAACTACGGCACCATCGCTTGCCGTTGCCATAGCGACAGGTTTAAAGGCAGTCTTTAGCGCCGCGTCTGAATTGATGGAGTGTGTTGTGAGATCAACACAGTGAATCCGATTATTAGAATAATTCGCTACGTATAGGCAGTTGTTGGTTTCGCTCACCAGCAGAGCGCGCAAGTCTGAGCTTGCATCAAATGCCACGGAGGATACGACAACATCCGGTGTTTCTCCTCCGGGTTTGCAAGCGAACAACGCTGCGCATGCGGAAATCACGAGTCGCAACGAAGTTAAGGGAAAATACTTGGTCAAACCTAAATTTGTCATTGTGAGGATCGCCTCGATGTGTCAGTCCTTGAAGATTGTTTTTGTAGCTGATTCAAACCATGCGCGCAAGAATATTTTCAAAACAGTTTGCGCATGGCGTCTATGCTGAAGAGGGCAGCTTGGATAAACAGGAATCAGGAACGCGTGTGCAAGGTCGACGGCTGCGAATCGGGATGTCATCGCGGATGGTGAGAATCTACTGCGCTTTGTTATTGCTCGCCGTCAGCGCGCAGGCGCAGGCGTTTGAAGCCTACGTAACCAACCCAGGAACGCGCGCGATGGGCATGGCGGGTGTGTTCGCTGCGCAAGCGGATGACAGCAGTGCAATCTGGTACAACCCTGGCGGTCTGGCGCGTGCGAACACAATCAAGCGTGACTACACGCTGGAGTGGGGTGGTATCCCTGCCGCAAATGCGCAGCATGGGTTTGGCAACGAGCAGTCGCTGAAGTTTGCTGGCGCCTATGCAGGTGACGTGTGGGATATGCCGACACTGGGCGCGGGTGTTGCCTATGTGGTGCCTTACGAACTGAGCTTTGATGTTACCCAGCGGGTGAGTCCGTTGAGTGCTCGAACTTACGGTGACATCACGGCGACCTACCGACAGCTTTCTGGTTTGCTCGCGACTCAATTGCGCGCTGATCTTGCGGTCGGTGCGACGTTGGATTGGGTGTGGGTCGGTGTGCAATGCGATAGGGCGCCCTGTGTTGACTATGGTCCTGTCGGCCTGGGTGTGAGCTTGGGTGCGACCTATGAGCTGATGCGCACTAAGGATTGGGCGACCACGCTCGCGGCAGTTTGGCATTCACGTGCGGCATTGGGTTATGGCACGGAAGCCAAGTCTGGAATCGGCACCCTGCTGGGTGACTATCTTCCTGACCGTCCGCAGTCTTTACATATTGGTGCGGGGTTGCAACTGCCAACACGTAACGCGGTATGGAATACGAATGTCAACATTGAAAAACGCTGGTGGTCAAGAGTCGCTGGTGCATTTGCTCCCACCAATGACTTTGCGCGCATGGGCATCGCGGAAGAAGTATTGATTCCGTTGTCGCCAGGCCGCTCCATGGCAGTACGTTTAGGTTGGGCGCAAGCCGATGGTGGTTCGGATCGCGTTACGACTCTTGCTACTGGATTAGGATTCAGCTTTGCCGAGCATCACGCCATCGACTTTGCATTTGAACACCGAGCTATAAAAAGTGCACTTAATGACGAGGCGCAGTATGTGTCGTTCTCATATTCCTGGCAGCGTTAAGCACTGGATGTTTCTATGCGGTTGCGTGATCGCGTTTTTGTCGATTACCAGCGCCATGGCCAACGAACGCGATGCTCTGGCGGTGAAGCACTACCGGCAAGGTGAGTATTACTTCCAAAAAGAACGCTACCAGGAGGCCTTGTCGTGGTACGAAAAAGCCTTGGAGCAACGCGCGCAAGACGGGCCGGTGATGCTCGAAGAACACATCGTGGTACGCGCAGTGCAGTATGGCCGCCAAGCGAGCAGCCACGCTAAAGATGAAACGCTGTACGAAAGTTACGCCCCGAACAAGCGCATAGAGGAAATCAAGGCGCGCCTCGATGAGCAAGAACTGCGTGCGTATCCGCCGGTGTTGTCATTAACCTGGATCGCGCTGCGCGAACCCACGCATGACGATGTGCTGGACGGCGGCGAGACCGCAACTATTGTGGTGAATGTGCAAAACAGCGGCATTGCGAAAGCGCGGGACGTGACTTTTGCGGTACGAACACAACAACCCGACGGCTTGACATTTGAAGAAAAAATTGCCATCGGCGATATTGAGCCGGCAGGGGCGGCGCTGGGCAATATTCAAGTCAAGGCACGCAAAGACGTGGTCGATCAAAATCGGCATTTCACTATTCTTGCCACCGAGCGCAGCGGTTTCGACAGCCCACCGCTGGAAGTCGTGCTGCGCACGCGTCCGCACCGTCCGGCGCGGGTGGAAATTTCCGATCTGCGTGTCGAGGATCGTGACAATAACGGGGTGATCGAGCCATTGGAGGTGGTGACGGTGACGGCGCGCATTCAAAACTCGGGGGCCGGGCTTGCGGACAACGTAGTGGTGCAAGCCGCGCTGGGGCCGAACGTGTTTCTCGGCCCGCAGAGCGAAAGCGTGTTCGCGTTGGGTGAGTTGTATCCGGGCCAGACGCGCGACGTGCAATTTACCTTTCTTACCAACAACCAATTTAAGGATGGGGAGAAGCTTCCGGTCAGTGTGCTGGTGGAGGAAGGTGATGGGCAGGAGCAACTGCGGCGCGATATTCAAGCCACGATTCATGTCAAAAATATGGACGTCGTCAAGCTGGAACCCAAGGAACGTTCGTTGCCGGAACCGGTAGCGGGACTCTCCATCGACGTCGACAATATGATTCCCGACGGGCGCATCAACCGCGCCAATGCGATTGCCGTGGTGATCGGCAACAAAGATTATTCGCGCGCCAATTTGCCCAGCGTGGAATACGCGCTGCGCGATGCGCAAGTGATGACGGAGTATCTGGTCAAGGCGCTGGGCTTCGTGCAGAAGAACATTATTTACCTGGAAAACGCCACCACCGCCCGCTTTAACGAAGTGTTTGGCAGCCGCGATAATTTTGCCGGGCGGCTGTACAGCTTCGTTACGCCCGACGTTTCGGATGTTTATATTTATTATTCCGGGCATGGCGCGCCGGATCTCAAAAGCAAGGGTGCGTATTTCGTGCCGGTGGATGCCGATCCCAACTATCTTGCGTTGAGCGGCTATGCGCTTGACACTTTTTATAGGAACCTGTCGCATCTGCCGGCGCGCAGCATCACCGTGGTGTTGGATACGTGTTTTTCAGGTAATTCCGCCGGCGGGGCCTTGTTCAAGAACGCGAATCCCACGGCTGCAAGCGTCGAGCGGACGGCGCCGCTGTTGGAGCACGTGACAATCTTTGCAAGTGCAGGTGAAGGGCAGGTGAGCTCGTGGTTTTACGAGCAGCGCCATAGCCTGTACACCTATTTTTTTCTGAAAGGGTTGTCGGGTGTGGCCGACATCGATCAGGACGGATTGATTTCCGCGCGCGAGCTGCAAGCATTTTTACTGTCAACGGTGCCTGTTTATGCGCGCAAATTAAGCGGTCAGGAGCAAGTGCCGGTGTTGATCCAAAAAGAAGATGTCGTAGTGATGAAGTACCGCGATGGCGGCGCCGTAGCTGTACGTTAGTTCGGCCCCACTTCAAAAAGGTGAGCGCGCATGGACGAGATTACCGCACGTGTATCCGAACCTTCCGGTGCAGCCGAAGCTGCAGGCCATCCGTCGAGCGTGGTCACGCTAAATTTTCCTGCGCGCGTGCGCTTGACGCACGCCGAGATCCGCGCTGTCGTCGAGCCGATTATCCAGCGCACCACCGAGAAGCTGTGCAAACAACATTGCCGAGGAGAGCGTTTTCGCTTGCTGTGCACCGTCGACGCGTCATGGAGCCGTGCTGCGCAGGATGCATCGCTGTGCGATCGTGGCAACGAAGCTTACGAGTGGATGCTGCGCGACCTGCTTGGCGGAGCCAAGCTCGACAAATTCATGCACAGCGACCGTGAAGGCGTCGTGAAGTATTTCACCAAGACGGTCAACTCCCAACAGTTCTACGAACGCTTTAAAGACATGCGCTTCGGCGAGCGTGTGCGTATCCCTGCGTATATCAAGGCGCTTCATCCCCTGGCGCGGCGTGTGTTCTGGATGTTGCGTAAACAGGAAACCGTTCCCTACATCGCGCAGGCACTGGAACAACCCGAGGCGCTGGTGCGTAGCTGGGTCAGTGATATTCATGCGAAATTACGTGAACATCGCAGTGTGCATTTATTGCAACCGCATGCGGCATTGTCGTTGAATGCGCTCAACGAAAACAACGAGGCGCCATGTAACGACATGGTGGCAGATGAGGATATCCAGCGTGATCTTGAGTGCCAACAAGAGCAGGCGCACGCACGTGCCGCTTATGCCAAGTTGTCCTGGCAGGAACAATTTATCGTCGACACACTCACGGAAAATCTGGGGGCCAAAGCGGTGCTGGAAGCGCTTGCGCAAGAGGGCGTCGTTATCGAAGGCATCAACGATGCGCCGATGGACGAGAAATGCGCCGAGCAGCGTTTGTATTACCTGCGACGCAAGGCGCTGGCGCGCTTGAAAATGCTGTTTGAAAAAGAAATTCACCCACCGTCCAGCCGTACCAATCCGCTCTAAGGAGGGCGTATGCACCCAAAAACTGAACGCTTGGCGGGCTTGCTTGATGAAGCTGCCGGGGACACTGATCCGCTCTTGCGAACGCATGTGGAGACTTGTGCGAGTTGTCAGGCGGAAGTGTCTGTGCTGCGCACGCTTGCGGGGGCCGGAGACAGCCACCGTGTCGAATCCTTGCCGGAACGTGGTGGTCACGTCACCGATGAGGACATCATCGGGTATGTTGACAGCACACTGAACGCGGAAAAACATGCTCATATCAAACGGCATCTGCATGCTTGCGGTCGTTGCATGAAAGAAGTGTTGTTATACCGCTCCCACTTGGCGCAAGCCCGCGTGGCACCAAATACAGCAGTGACCGCCGGCACCGGCGAAGCGCGCTCAATATGGGCAAGACTTGGCACGCGAGTACGCCGCTTGTTCCACTTCAGCATGCCCGTGACGCTGTGGATCGGCGTGGCTGGCGCAGTGGCCGTCGTGGCGGTCCAAGTGAATCTGCTGTTGCTTTCAGAGCCCAGTGCGCCTGCGACGCAGGTCGCGCAAACAGCGGAAACCCAAGCGGTAATTCCTGCGGATGATACCGCGAGTAAAAATGTCACGATGGAAACTGTCTCGGAAGATTCACTTCCGCCCAAGCCAGTGCACGACGACGCAAATTTAACGTTGCAGCGCCAGGAAAAATCCCTGCTTACGCACGTCGCGGGTACCGCGCCGCCGGTGGCAACGACAACGCCGCTGGAGCAGTTTCACGGCGAGTCCGCCGTGGCCGTGGTCATTGGCAACAAGAGCTACGCGCCCGCCGCGCTGGTCGACGCAAAATACGCGCTGCAAGATGCGCAAAGCGTAAAAGCCTGGTTGGTTACAGCCTTGGGTGTGGCCGAGGACAACATCATTTATATCGAGAATGCGACCAGCGCGCAGTTTAATGAGGTGTTCGGTAGCAACGACAATCCCGCCGGAAAACTCTCGGCGGTGGTCAAGGCGGGCGTGTCGGACGTTTTCATTTACTACTCGGGACACGGTGCCCCGGACCTTGGCAGCAAACGCGCGTATTTTGTGCCGACAGATGCCGATCCGCGCTTTATCGCGCTCAGTGGTTATGCCGTCGATACGCTCTTCAAAAACATTGCCCAGCTTGCGGCGCACAGCGTGACGGTAGTGCTGGATACCAATTTTTCGGGGAACTCCGCCGGCGGAGCATTGCTAAAAAACGTGAGCCCCGCGTTGATAAAAACCGAACAGCCATTCCCGCAACTAAACAACCTCACGGTTTTTTCAGGGGCCGGCCAAGGGCAAGTCAACGCCTGGGATGATAAGCAAGCCCACAGCCTGTTTACCGCGCTATTTTTAAAGGGCTTGGAAGGCGGCGCCGACAGCAATCACGACGGCAACGTTAGTGCATTCGAGTTACAAAAATATTTGCAGCGTGCGGTCCCGTACGAGGCTAAACGTTTGGGCGGTGCGCAACAAACACCGGTGTTGACACAAACACAGGACCGCGTGCTGGTTAATTTGCGTTAACGCTGAGCGTCGCTAACGAGTTGAAAAGATGACGTGTGAACGTTAACCTCTGCCAAGCGCAGGCATACCCCCAGAAGGCGACCGCTTCATGACCAGCATTTTGCGGCGCGTCATACCGAGCACGGCGGCGCAATCGTTTCTGACTTAGGAGGCTTTGCGGCGCGCGATACCGACCAACCCCAGCAATCCGGAACCAAGCAGCCACACGGCGGCGGGGATGGGGACTACGGTGGGCGTCGCCAGGAAGGCATGAGACTGCTGTCCGTTGATGGTTCCACCGCCCACGATCTGGCCGAGATCGTTGATACCACTGGCGATGCCTAACAACCAGCCTGAGCCGGGGGGATCAAGTTATTAAGGTCAAACATGGTGCCCGTGCTATAGAGGAAGGCATGTACGCCGTTACCCGCAGCTTGGTAGGAGGACATCCCCACCACCTGACCACTATTGTTAATGGCCGTAGCGTTGCTGCAACAACTCGGCCCGCCCAGCGTGCCCAGATCAATAATGGTGTAGGTACTTGCCGCATGCGCCGCCGTGGAAACACCGCACGACGCGGTGACCAACAGGACAGTCGTTGCCCAACGATGATGAAGTTTCATGGTATTCCTCCGAGTGAGTTGACGTGTGAATGTTAACCTCTGCCGAGCA
>JANLTU010000154.1:0-2590 GCA_031363085.1 Gammaproteobacteria bacterium | reverse complement strand
GACCCGCCCCGAGCGTAATAGTATAGGCGTCGCAGCGAAAAAGATGCCTTATGGCAGAATCGGTGGGGGTCGATTTGTGGAAGTGGTTCAGCATCGACCATGTTGTATTGGTAGGGTGGGCACTGCCCACCGAAAACCGGGTGGGCGGTGCCCACCCTACAGGCAGCGAAGTAGCGTTTTGAAGGGACTTGGAAGCAAAGTGCAAACGCAAAATATTTGACTATACTCAGGGCGGGCCACCACTTAGACGAATATACCGGTGATGCAACGACCTGACGCGGTGCAGTCATGTGGAGTGCGCTATGAAAGCAGGTCGAGCTTGTGCTGGTGTATTTTTATTCTTCCTTCGAACACTAGGCAGAAATGCAACTGCTCAAGCCTGACCCGGTTTCTACTCATTCATCTACTGCTTTGACGCAACTGTTCGGCCAGTTAGCGCAGATCGAATTGCGGTCGCCTTGCGCGGATACCCATGGCGTGGAGGCTACAGTTACCTAAATATCTACTCGGTTCTGCGTACGCAGATTATGTGGCGGGACAAGCCAAGAATCCGCGCGATCAAATACGCATCTCCAGGATGGTTAGACCTTGCGCTTAATCTCGATGTCGCACTGCAGGTTGCGAAAGTTGTATGTACGTTTGCCGGTACGGCCGTTTTCTTAGCCAAGTCATACGCGGCTGCAATGAAGGTGCTCTATAGCGTCAAGACAGAACGGGAGAAATCAAGATTGGCATATCTGAAGCTCACAATTGAGCAAGACGCGATGCTAATGAAGCATTGTAATGCACACGCAAAGCTACTCGGATTTAAGAGCGTAAAAGCGCTGAACGAGCAGACAGGTAATTCAGAAGTCACCCTGCGCCTATTGCTCGCTCACCACCGGCGGCTGCGGGAACTCGGGAAATACGTTGAAGACGGCAAGGTCATCTTGCCGCCGAATAATGACGAAGAAAGCTAACCCTGGGAATAAATCGTGTCCGACCTTAACTACTCTCAAAGAAACGAGGATTTATGACCCATCTAGGAAAATGCCCGAAGTGCGAAAAGTCGATAACTAACGTCCGTGTGGAAGATGTGCAGGGCAAATTTGGTAGTAGTGGAACGGTATTAAATTGTCTTTCTTACTGCTGCCCATACTGCAATTCGATCTTGGGCGTCACCATTGATCCCTTGGCTTTCAAGACAGACATCATTAACGGCGTGAAAAAAGCTTTAGGTCGTTGAGAGAGAGGTTGGTGAGTGACATGACAGTGTCGGTGGGCGGTGCCCACCCTACGCGAGGAGAAGTTGCATGCAGCCGGAGACACTGAACGCCGAGCAACTGCGCCTGATCGACGCCTACTGGCGCGCGGCGAATTATTTATCCGTCGGGCAAATCTACCTGCTCGCGAACCCGCTGCTGCGTGAGCCATTGACGCTCGCCCATGTGAAGCCGCGCTTGCTTGGGCATTGGGGCACGACGCCGGGTCTTAACTTTATTTACGCGCATCTGAGTCGCGTGATTAAGGCGCAGGACTTGAGCATGCTGTATATCGCGGGTCCGGGGCATGGGGGGCCGGGCATCGTGGCTAACACCTGGCTGGAAGGGACCTACAGCGAAGTGTATTCGGGCGTGCCGCAAAATGTCGAAGGCATGCAGAAGTTGTTCAAGCAATTTTCGTTTCCCGGCGGTATTCCCAGTCACGTGGCGCCGGAGACGCCGGGGTCGATCCACGAGGGCGGCGAGCTGGGCTACGCGCTGTCGCACGCGTTCGGCGCGGCGTTCGATAATCCGGAGCTGATCGTCGCGTGTGTGGTCGGCGACGGTGAAGCCGAGACCGGACCCCTGGCGACAGCGTGGCATTCCAATAAATTCCTGAATCCGAAAAGCGACGGCGCGGTGCTGCCCATTCTGCACCTGAACGGCTACAAGATTGCCAACCCGACGGTGCTAGCGCGCATTCCGCACGAGGAGCTGGAAAGCCTGCTGATCGGCTACGGTTATCGACCGTACTTTGTTGAAGGGGACGAGCCGCGACACATGCACCAGCTCATGGCGGCGACGCTGGATGCAGTGACGGCCGAGATCAAAACCATTCAACGCTGTGCACGCAGCGAAGGTGTCGCCGAGCGGCCGCGCTGGCCGATGATCGTGCTGCGTTCGCCTAAAGGCTGGACCGGGCCGAAGGAAGTCGACGGCAAAAAAACCGAAGGCTCTTGGCGTTCGCATCAGGTGCCGTTCGGTGAGCTGGCGGAACAGCCGCAACATTTGGCGCTGCTGGAACAGTGGCTGAAAAGTTATCGCGCCGAAGAATTGTTCGACGCGAATGGCGCATTACGTCCTGAATTGCAGGCGCTCGCACCGCAGGGTACGCGGCGCATGAGCGCCAATCCGCATGCCAACGGCGGGATGTTGTTGAAAGATTTGCGCCTGCCGGATTTCCGCGCCTACGCGGTCGCGGTTAAGCAGCCCGGCGACGTGGAAGCCGAGGCGACACGCGTGCTGGGCGACTACGTGCGCGACGTGATGAAGCTGAATATCGAGACCCGCAACTTTCGTGTGATGGGCCCGGACGAAACCGCGTCGAACCGGCTGGGCGCACTATTTGA